>JBIMKD010000275.1:0-7472 GCA_043673815.1 Chromatiales bacterium | reverse complement strand
GCGCCGATGCCGCTGCTTACCGACCCGGTCGAGCAGATGAATCACTCGGCGCCGCTCTACCGCGATATCAAACGCCTCGGTCCGATCACGCCCGGGCTCTCGGTCACCCACGTGTGGCTGCGCGGCGATCTCGGGAGCGTCTCCGAGCCCGACGTGCTCAACGGGCTGCACCGCTTTCAGCAGGCGCTCGAGGCCGATCCCAACGTCGGCGCCGCGATCGGTCCGACCAGCATCCTGCGCCTGATCCGGTACATAAGCGGCGAGGGCGACGCCTGGCCCCAGGACCCGGCGGCGGTCGAGCAACTCGCCGCCGACCTCGAGGGCCTGGTGCCGCAGGAGCCGATGCTGCAGCGCTTCGTGCAGCCGCACGAGCTGGCGCAGGCGCAGGTGACCGTGATCTCGCACGTCGTCGACGATCCCGGCTTCCAGCGCCTCAACGCCTCGGTGCGGCGGCTTTGGAGCGAGACGCTAGCGGCGACCCCGGCGCTCGCCGCGTTCGCGATCGAGACCGTCGGCCTGGCGCCCCTCAACGCCAAGACGGCGCAGAACTTGGTGCCGACCTTGGTACAAAGTTTCGCGCTCACGGTAGTCGTGATCTTCGGCGCTTTCCTGGTCGTCTTCCGCAGCGGCACCGCACGGCTGATGGCGATCATCCCCTCGATCTTCGCCATCCTGGTGATGTTCCTATTCATGCGCGCTGCCGGCCTGATGTTGAACATCGCCACCATCTTGATCGCCTCGACCGTGCTGGGCGCCTCAGTGAACGATCAGATCCACTTCTTCTACCACTACCTAGAGGGGCGGCGGGACGGCACGGTCGAGCAGGCGATGCGGCACACCTTGCAGGTAGCCGGGCGCGCCATCCTCTTCGCGACGCTCATCAACGCCGGCGGCTTCCTTGCCTTCATGCTGGCCGAGCTGCCGCCGATGCGCGAGTTCGGCTTGCTCGCCGCGCTCGCCTTCCTGCTCTCGATGCTGGCCGACGTCACCGCCCTGCCGGCGGCACTGTGGAGCCTGTTCCGCGCCCGGCCCGACGCCGACCCGCCGGCGGGTCGCGGGCCACGGGGCCCGCCGCCTCGATCAGACCCTTGAGCAGCGCCTGGTCGTCCGGGCGCAGCGTTGCGCCAACATATTGTGTGTAGCTTATAATTAATAACACTATATCTTGAGGAAACTATACATGAGTCGAAAGGATCGTTATGTCGTAAATCATCCCGATGGCTGGGCTGTAAAGAAGCCAGGTGCTGAGCGGGCGAGCGGGGTTTTCGGTACGCAGCGAGAGGCCGAGCAGCGAGCTAAGGAGATTGTAGGGAATCTTGGCGGTGGCGAAGTCCGCATCCAGGACCGCGGCGGCCGCTAGGCAACGACCCGAATCCGCCGAAGGATCGCAAGCCGTAAATCGGTAAGAAAGTAGCGCCCCGTTCTTGGGGCCGGCTTGGAGGAGGCACGTCTGCCAGAAGAGGTGAGTGTTGTCGGCGGCAGGCGCGCCGCGTCATAGAACGGCTGATCGGCCGACTCGCCAGCGTCGGCCGGAGGACCACTCTATGTTGCTCGTGTAGGCACTCTGGAGGACGCCAGAAGCCGCCGCGCGGACACTGGCCTGCTCAGCAGACCGGTCTTGCTGTCGATGGCGTAACCGGCGTTGCGTAAGGCGATGAGCACGTCGCCGAGATGGAGATGGTCCACGCGTTGGTGGCGCCGGATCGCCTCGCGCACGGTTGCCGCGTAGACGTAGCTCGGGTTCAGCGACCGCTCTTCGTCCAGCGAGCGCAGCGCCCCCTCGAGTAGGTACGCGGCATCTGCCAACGCGGGGGGTTGTCCGCGGGCCTCCCCGGTGGCGCGCTTCCGCACCGTGAGAATGAGGTCGACCGTCACGATGCCTTCGGAGCCGGAGTTGAGGCCCTTCACCGACCGTTGCCCCTTGTCGAGGATCGCGATGTGGACGGGCACCGAGTCAAAGCCTGCGTCACGCAGGGCGCGCTGCACCAACCCACAGATGGCTCCGTTGCTATTGCCGAACACTACGGACATGAACCGGCCGGGTTTGCTTCACGGGCGGCGCCTCCATCATCGCGGGCGTCATTACGCGGCTCGCACCACTGGCGGTCGTGAAGACGCGGAAGTGGGATCCTGTGCGGAATCTGACGGCACCCGACGCCGTCGACCGCTACGCAGCCGCCAAGGCGATCACCCATCGCGTCACCGATGGACGCAGGGAGCAAGCGGCGCTCCTGGCTTGCCTCAAGGGTGAGAGGGACGATCGCGTCGCGCTCGAAATGGCCGCGTCCGCCGCACGCCTCCAGGCCGAGGGTGGCATCGAGCATGTCGCCGCCACCGTCTGGAACCACGAGCGGGCTGACCTCCGGATGGAAGCCGTGCTCATTCTGTCCGAGCTCGGGACCACGGAGGCCGCGACGGAGCTGAAGCGGATCGCGACGGCCACCGAGTTCTCCGGCAACGAGCTGCGCCAGGCGGCGACATGGGGCCTCGGCAAGGCGGGCTGCCAAGCGTACGCGGAGCTTGTCGACCTCCTCGGCGACGAGGATGATGCTGTCGCTCTGCATGCGATCGCCGCCTTCGGGCCGGACACCCCGGCCGGCGTCGTGAAGCCGCTGGTGGACGTTCTTCGAAGTGGAGGCGCACGCGAACGCGCGGCAGCCTCGGAAGCCTTGCGGCTTACCGGGTCTGACGCCGTGCTACGTGCGCTTGTCGAGGCTCTCCGTGGCGGCGATTGGCCGCGAACCTGGATCCTCGCGACGCTGGGGAGGCTGGATGCCGCAAGGGTCCGATCCGCGCTCGCCGGCGATCCGCTTCTTGCGGAAGTAGAGCCACTGCTGTCCTTGGGGCCAACGGAGAACTGGCTTGCCTCGCCGGAAATCGCTGTGGACCTGCGCTTCCTGCTCTCGCAGGAGGTCCCGGCGTGACGCGGGGAGCGTCGAGAGCCGGTAGAAGGGAAATACAAACTCGTCCGAATAACTCTGGAGATACTTCGGCTCAACGCCGTGATGCGTTCCGTTGAGCGAGCGATCGGGTCCCGATAGCTCAGATGGGTGAAGAACCACGTCCGTTGCCACGGACGCGGCATAATCAGCGATCTCGCGATCCTGGAGACAAGCACCCGCTGAATACGCGCAGCGTTGCGTGCGGAATTAATCGCGTACCAGAGCAAAGGCTTTCCCCAAGCAAGCGGAGGTTTTTTCCCATCACGCCCTGCGAGCCGCCACGGGCAGGTACTACGGCCACTACGTCACTCATCGCATTCGATCGGGTCGCTGATTCCGATCCGTTGGAAGGGCCTTCGCCCTTGCGCGAGTCTCTCTAGATAAACAGCCGCGAACATCGGACTTCGACCTAGGATCTCACGCCGATCAATTCCGTGAGTCGCCAGGCGGTTCTGAGCCAGCTCGGTGATCGCTGAGACCCAGGGAGCGTGTTTCAAAGGAGGACCCATCGCTTAGAGTGTTATGCGGTGGCGGTACTGAGGGAAGGCATGATCACATACTCTCGGATAGCGAGTGCGGTGCTGAGCACACGACGACCGAAGTTGGTGAGGTAGTATTTGTAGCGATGTCCGATCTTTTTGATGAGGCCATGAGTGCGCAAACGTTTCAACCAGTAGGAGGCGCGGCCGGTGGAGAGGTCCCGGAGATGGGATCGGAGATCGGAAGCGCGAAAGCCACTGATGTTCCACTCCCCGCGGGCGAGGGTGATAAAAAGGCTATGGTCTTCACCAAGGAGGAGATTGAAGCCCCGATAGGAGCGGTCGTTCTCGCGTGCAGGTTTGGCCATTTTGTCGATGGCCTGCAAACTGGCGTTGGGGTTGTCGATGCTGGCCATGAAGCTGAGATAGCGCTCATTGGCGGCTCGCATCAGTTGCCTAAGATCGGGGAGGCTGTAGATGTTTTTGCGAAGGGGTGCGAGTTTGAATTCCTTGCGCCCGTTGCGTTGTTCCACGAAGCGGTGGTGTTTGAAGAAGGAGACATCGTTGGCGGTGCATTCCACCCGAGCGATGAGAGCGAATTTATCGTAGAGCTTGAGGCTCGCGGGTCCCATATGGTGGCGGATGCGTGTACCCTGAATGCGGGTGTGAAAATCATTACCGACCTCCCCGGTAAAGGCCGAGGTGAGTTTGCGTCCCAAGAAGGTGGCGACCTCATCGGCCTTGATGGCTTGCACGGCGGTACGCACGATGGCTTGATAGAGGGGTTGGAAATCGGCCTGACGGCGGAAGATGACATCGGTTGCGAACTCCACCTGCATGAAGCTCCAGTGGTAAGCACTGTGAAAGTGCCCCACGATGGGGCAAAAGCGCTTGGCCCATCTATCCAGCCGACGATGCAGCCCCTTGGCATCGAGACTGTCGGCAAGGGACTGAGCACGGCAGGGGTCGCTGATCGACAGAAAGGCATTATCGGCTCGCTCAAAGGCGATCCCTGCCTTGGCCAGTCGGTGGGCCAACCAGTGATGGCCGTTCAAGTAGAGTTGCAGGCGAAACGGCGCCCAGGTGGGGACTCGAATATAACAGAGACCGAAGATCTCATCGATGAAATAGAAGTAATAGTGCAAACACTTGCCCGGGGTAGACTTCAGGCGGGTCGTATGCTGGAGCTTGTCATGCCAGGGGCGATAGGAAGGACAGGCCTCCATCGCCGAGAAGATATGCACCAGCCCCGGGTGTTCCCCTCGTGCAGCCAGGATCGCCTTGACCCGCTCTTCTTTGCGAAACGCCTTGTAATGGCGGATGAACTCGATTTCCAAACAAGCCTCAGCGGCCAGCCCCTCGGCATGGGTCCGAAGCGCCTCGCGCAGCGGTTCTGCCCAGCGCGGGTAGTCAAACAGACGCATACCCCGGACACCCAAATACCGGGCCATGGCCTCGGCATGGGCGATCTCCGGAAGCGTGCCAGTGATCACGATGCGGTCAAAGCAACCCAGCACCGCGGCGATTTTCTCTTGATGGCGTTCTACAAAGGGATTCATGGCGATGACTCATCTTGGTTTTTATTGCCCATTCGCCAGAATAGTACATTCAACACTTTGGTTCCGGCTATGCCGGGTTAGGGCGTTAATTTCAGGGTCGGTGATTTCCAGGAATATGAAGAACTTTGCCATTGGCTAAAGGAGTAGATAGCGCCGGTATTCCATAGGAATGCTTGAATGCGTCAAAGCCTTATGTAGGAACCCCGAGAACTTCTCAACTTCTAACAGTCTCCTTTTGGTCACCCCCTTCGAGGTATTTTTCCACGTCATTGTCGTCCTTCCAAGTGAGGAACGTTTCATAGATGTCCAAAACTTCCGGCCATTCATTTCTCAGAGGGTCATCCTCAAGAAGATCGAGACCAAACGCCAGCCGTTCCAACGGAGTCTTGCTACATAGCTCTCGCAATTCAGTAACCGACGTGGCCGGTTTGACGATAAGAGGAAGAACCGTGCTGAATACTGTCATCATGCGGCTAAACTTGAGGTTGACGTTCTTCTTCCGCCATGGCTTGTCCGGGTCGTGTCGTCGCTCCTCGTAATTCAGACACACCGTTCGCCAGTAGCGAAGTAGGTCGTTCAGCAGGAAGAGCGGTCGAAAGGAGCGCTTGCCTTTGTTATCTCGGTAGTAAAGTTCCAATGTCCCGGTCAAATGTCGGTTATATACATCATCGTGTACCAACGGCTGGCTTTCCAGTATGAGGAGCATTCTAGTAGTGAAGAGGTTCTCGCTATCGTCCCTACGTGATCCGGTACGTGTCTTCAAATCATCGATAAAGCATATCTTCAAATACTCCCCATCGTTGCTAAATGGTGGGAAACCCAGTGCCTCGTTCAGTTGTATGAGGTGTGCGATAAAGTGTGTATTCGCACAGCCGGCTTTGAAGCATAGGGCTCCTATCCGCCGTCACAAAGAGGTCAAGATCAGACTTGTCGCCAATTTCCATTCGAGCTAATGACCCCGCGCAAAATACAAAAACGGGAAGGTTTCGAAGGTAGTCGAGGCTGCTGAATCGGTCACGAACACGTGCAATATGCTCGGCTGACCGCCGCCGGCGTCGCGCCAGTAGCTCATGTTTCTCGAGCAGATCTCTACATGTCAGCATTTGTCCCTTCTGCGGCATAACTATTTGAGATAGCCGTAAGGCGTGCTCGCCGCGCTCGCCTTCATGCTTTCGATGCTGGCCGACTTCACCGCCCTGCCGGCGGCGCTGTGGATCCTGTTCCGCGCGCGGCCCGACGCAGACCCGCCGGCGGGTTGCGGGCCACTGGGCCCGCCGCCTCGATCAGACCCTTGAGCAGCGCCTGGTCGTCGCGGCTCAGAGCGGTCGGATGAGGAAAGCCCGTCCTGCTTAAGACGCCGCACTTAGCGGGCCTCCAAAACCCGTTGAAGCAGCGGGTCCGCAGGTGTCGCGTAGGGATTGACCACCGTGACGCCGCGCCAAACAAAGCCTGGCTGCAAATCCTCGCTGAGCAGTAGGCGGCATTGGCATTCGGCGGCGACGGAGAGGATCAGGGCGTCCCAGATCTGCACGCCGTGGGTGCTCGCCAGATCCAGCGCGGATTGAAACGCGGTCCAGGTAGAATCGGCCACGACAAAGGTGTCTGACCATTCCAGGATCGCCGCCCGCGCGGCCCGAGGTTCGCGCCTGGCCTTAACGGTGAGCACCCGGTACAGCTCGCCCAAGGTTTGGGCGTGCAGCACCACACTATCGACGGGTAGCGCGGCGATGAGATCGAGTGACGCCTTACGGCGCGCCTTCTCGCCCACGCCTTCGGCATAGGCGAGGATGTTGGTATCGAGCGCCAGCCTCAAGCGAGGTCCTCATAGAGTTCCGCGCGCGTCCAGGCGCGTTGGCCGGTGGCGGGTTGGGTCCGTAGACGTTGCAGCAGGGTTTGCCTGGCGGCGCGGCGCAGGGGTTCATCGCGAGGCAAGGCGCCAATGGCGGCCACGGGTTTGCCGCGCGAGGTCACAATAACGGTCTCGCCCTTGGCGACCTCGCGCAGCACACTGGAGAAATGCCGGTTGGCGTCACCGGCGGAGATGATCTTCATGTGCATCGCTCCCTAAGTAGTGTTCAGCACTACTTTAACCAAGCCAGCTCGCCCGGTCAATCACCTGATGCATTCAGCGTGACACCCTGAACGGCGTCCGGGCGCAGCCCGGTCGGGCGGGGGATCCCCGAGCACGCCGATCGCGTTTACAGCATTTTTATGCTGTAGCCCATATTCTTTTCACCGATTTGACGCCCAAGTTGGTAGATTCTCACGTAGCCGATGCTATACAGGCCGACTTCAGCAAATCTGGAAGTCCCTTCTCCCTCCGGGAGAAGGTTAGGATGAGGGATCAAGACGATTTTGATCCCCTCACCCCAACGGTCATGTCGTCTTGTCGTCACCCCGGACAATGAAAGATGATGGGGGTGGGGGGCAGTCGTGAGGTCGATGTAGGAATGGTGGCATTGACCCCGAACCCCAACATGACCCGTGACCTC
>JBIMKD010000274.1:0-22744 GCA_043673815.1 Chromatiales bacterium | reverse complement strand
TCGTTTGGTCCCGTTGGCGTGTCAACCGCAGCGGCTAATTCAAGCGGTCTTCTTTTCTGATGTCCTCATCAATGCCTTTAGCCCATGTATCGACACATTGGTGAGAAATGCGGGCTAGGGATTGGAGCGTGCCACGGGCGTCACCCTCGCCCGAAGGCCCGGATGAGACGGCGTGGCGCTTCGGCGCTCTGGATATCTTGCGTGCCCGCCGGCTCGCGCGGCTAGAGCGCGACTTCGCGGCGAGCGCCGAGGCCGCGGCCGTGATCCTCGACCTCCTCGATGAGATCGAACGTTTACGCGCCTGTCTCATACGCGCGGGCGTGGAAACGGTATGAACGACAGCGTGCGGATGTCGAATCGTCCCGAATTCAAATTGAACCGAACCCCCAAAGGCATGAAAGACCTGATCCCACCTCGCAATCCCTGAGAAACCGTTCCCCCAAAGCGCCCCTACCGCGGTAGCGGTCTGGCAGGAAACGTGGGATCTTTGTCATTGCGCACAATCTAATAGCGCGGGAGGATTAGCTATGCCTCAGATACCACGTGTGGATGATTTCAGCAATCGATTGGGAGCAGTGCGAAACATCGCGTTCGTCGCCTATCCCGGTGTGGTGATGCTGGATGTCTGTGGCCCATACGACGCCTTCTCGTTCGCGAGTTACTTTCTGGCCACCGAGCTCGGCCGACCGGCCTACCAATTAACGATCATCGCGCCGCTGGCAGGGCCTATGAGGACTGCGTCGGGGCTACAGATCGTCGCGGATCATTGCTATCGGGAATTCGATGACCCGATCGATACCTTGGTCGTCGCGGGTGGCGCGGAGGGCCTATGGCGGGCCTGCGCCGATCCGGGTCTACTAGAGTGGATAAAGCATACGGCGACTCGGGCGCGGCGGGTCGCATCGGTCTGCAGCGGCGCGTTTCTGCTCGCCGCGAGCGGCGTACTGGAGGGTAGGCGGGTGACCACGCATTGGGCTTTCAGCCAGCGGCTCGCCAGCAGCTATCCGGCAGTACGGGTGGAAGCGGATCAGATATTCATCCGAGACGGAAACATCTACACCTCGGGCGGGATCACAGCGGGTATCGATTTGGCCTTGGCCTTGGTGGAAGAGGACCATGGCGGCGATATCGCGCGCCGCGTGGCGCGTTTCATGGTCATGTTCCTACGACGCCCCGGGGGACAATCGCAGTTCAGTACCTATTTGAGAGCAGAGGTCGGAGGCCGCCACGATATCCGCGAGCTCAAGGCCTGGATCCTAGGTCATCCGCAGGCCGATCTAAGCATCGAGGCGCTCGCGGAGCGAATGGTTATGAGCCCGCGAAACTTCGCCCGGATGTTCGTCAAGGAGATCGGTATGACGCCGGCCAAGTTCGTGGAGCAGGCGCGCCTGGAGGCGGCGCGCTGCAAGCTCGAACAGACCGCCCTTCCCATCGAGGCGATCGCCGAGCGCTGCGGGTTCGGTGAACCCGAGCGCATGCGTCGGAGCTTCCGTCGGATGCTCCGAGTCAGCCCGCAGGACTACCGCGCGCGCTTCAAGTCCACGGTATTGCACTGAGAGATTGCCGATGGGTGGCTACTCGCCGGTCCTTCGCCCTGTTTGGAACAGCAGATCGATATGCACAGAGCCATCGCTAACACGCTTTCCAAGCTTCACGGTGAGTGGGCTTCATGGATCTCCCTATGGAGCTTCCTCGTGCACCTCAACGATTTGGACTTCTACAAAGAGCTAGATGAGCAACTCGAGATTTGCATTGCGCCATCGGCCTCGCGCCGCGACGGTGCGTCTGGGAAGCGATCATGGCCAACTGAATGCGTCGGCGAGAGATTTGTGAAATATTTCACAGAAATCGGTGCAGGAATCTGGTAGAGATAGTCTCGATCGACATCACGTACACATTGAGGGGGTACACAATGAATATCTTATTTCTCACCTCAGCGCACAATAGCCTAAGCCAACGCCTGTTGATCGAGCTTACAGAGCGAGGCCATCAAGTTTCGGTCGCTTTGGCCACGACCGATGAGGCGATGCTAACCGCCGTCGCGTGGCATGCGCCCGATCTCATCATTGCACCGATGCTAAGAGTCGCTGTTCCGGAGGCGATCTGGTCTCAGCATAAATGTCTCATCGTCCATCCCGGCATCAAGGGCGATCGGGGACCTTCATCGCTCGATTGGGCCATTGCCACGGGAGAGCAGAGCTGGGGGGTATCTATCCTGGAAGCCACAGCCGAGTTCGATGCGGGCCCGATCTGGGCGACCCACGAGTTCCCGATCGAGGGCCAATCGCTTAGCAAGAGCAGTCTCTACCGTCACCAAGTGACTGAAGCGGCGGTGCGTGGCGTATTCGAGGCCGTGGCTAAATGCGAGTCGGGCGAGTTCCGACCCGAGCCGCTCGATTACAGCAAGCCCGGCGTTCGCGGTTGTTTGCGCCCACCGATGCGGCCGCTGGATCGCAGCATCGACTGGATGCGCGACTCGACAGAGATCATCGCGCGAAAGATCCGTGCGGCGGACAGCCAGCCGGGGGTTTTGGACAGTTTGTTCGGTAAGCCATATTACCTCTACGGAGCGCACGAGGAAGACCGCATCACGGGAGCACCAGGCGAGATCCTGGCCCAGCGGCATGGGGCCATCTGCCGCGGCACCATCGATGGGTCCATCTGGATCACCCACCTCAAGGCCAAGGACCACGGCCCCTTCGCCGGGATCAAATTGCCGGCCATTCAGGTGTTGGGAGAATTCTTCCACACCCCCACCGCGATGCTATCGATCGGGGCGCCGATGGACTTCCGCACCTTCCGCGAGATCCGCTATGCCGAGAAGGACCAGATCGGGTATCTGTACTTCGATTTCTACAACGGCGCCATGAGCACCGAGCAGTGCTATCGGCTACGCAACGCGTTCCTGGCGGCGCGGACCCGCCCCACCAAGGTGATCGTGCTCTTCGGGGGGCGCGACTTCTGGTCCAATGGGATCCACCTCAATGTGATCGAGGCGGCTCCCGATCCCGCCATGGAGTCTTGGCGCAACATCAACGCCATCGATGACCTTATCTATGAGATCCTCAACACCATGTCGCATCTCGTGATCGCGGGTTTACGCGGCAATGCCGGCGCAGGAGGCGCGATGCTTGCCCTCGCGGCCGATTATGTCTATGCGCGCCGGGGCGTGGTGCTCAACCCTCATTACAAAAACATGGGGGGACTCTATGGCTCGGAATACCATACCTGTACCCTACCGCGACGGGTCGGCCCGGCGCAGGCGGCCGAGCTAACCGAACGCTGTCTGCCCATAGGCACCCAGGCGGCCAAAACAATTGGCTTCCTTGATGGCGCCTTCGGCGACAGCAGCGACGAATTCGAGCAGGAGATGATGCAAAGGGCGACGGAGAAGGCCCGGGATCCGCGCATCTGGCACCTTCTGCGTGAGAAGCACGAGAAGCGGCTGGCGGGCCAATGCATCAAGCCCCTCGCGGCGTACCGTGCCGAAGAGCTCAGGAAGATGCGGGCCAATTTCTTCGGCCCGGATCCCGCCTACCACGTGGCACGTCAGAGGTTTGTTTATAAGGGCGCCCCTGTCTCGCGTGTTCCAGAGAAGACGGCGCGCCAGCCCGTTCCCATCAGGTCGTTGGAGGCGATGGCATAGAGCCGAAGATATGGCTGCCATCGTTATATACGGCAATGCCATCGCGGCAGCGGTACGCCGGGAATGGAAGGGAAGGGCAGAGGCGCTGAAACGACGCGGCGTCCTGCCAGCCCTGGCGGTGGTCATCGTCGGAAACAACCTAGCGTCCAAGATCTATGTGCGCAACAAGGTCAAGGCGTGTTACGGAGTCGGGCTGCATTCCGAGGTGCACGAGTTGCCTGCCGACATCGGCGAGGACAGGGTCCTGGCCCAGATACGGCGCCTCAATCACAACCCTGATATTCACGGCATCCTGGTGCAGTTGCCACTACCGCCGCAGCTCGACAGGGACAAGGTCCTCGCCACCGTTTCGGCGGACAAGGACGTCGACGGGTTTCATGTTCACAACCTGGGCGCCTTGGTAACCGGAAACGCACTGTTTCCGCCGTGCACGCCATACGGCATTCAGTGTCTTCTCGATCGCATGCAGATCCCCATAGAGGGCCAGAACGCGGTGGTGGTCGGACGCAGCACGATCGTCGGCAAGCCAATGGCCCTGATGCTCCTTCAGAGGGAGCCACGGTCAGTATCTGCACCTCAAAGACCAGGGACCTCGCGACGTACACGCGCCTTGCGGACATCCTCGTGGTGGCGGCGGGTAAGCCGAATCTCATCACCGCGGCCATGGTGAAGGAAGGCGCGGCGGTGATCGATGTCGGGATCAATCGCGCACCGGATGGCCGTCTGGTGGGCGATGTCGATTTTGATGGGGTCCAAGAGAACGCTGGTTACATCACGCCCGTGCCGGGTGGGGTCGGTCCGATGACGATCGCGATGCTCATCGCCAACACGGTGCGTGCGGCGGAGCGGCTGGCGGGCGGAGCGCAGAGACAAGGGGGTCAAGTCTCGACATTTAATAACAGACCAAACCCCGTCCGCGTTTTCTGAAGAACGGCGACTTCCTTGACGCGGCGGAGCGCCATGGCTGATGGAATGACGGCCTCGCCGTCCTGGCGCGCGCTCTCGCCCTCGCAGGTGTGAGAGCGCTTGTCGACCACCCCTGCCGGGCTTGCCGTTGAGGAAGCCTAGAACCAGAACCGGACCCCGGCGACGAATGCCGGGGTGTCGAACTCCTCGCCTGCGCCTCTCGCGAGATCGGCTGTCCGGCCGACCTTCCGTTCCCAAACGAAGCCGATGTAGGGCGCGAGCTCACGCACAATCTCGTAGCGTAGCCGTAGACCCAGCTCAACCTGGCTCAGCCCGGGGCCGATCCGGAGCTCTTCCACTTCCTGGACGGCGAAGTCCAGTTCGAACGATGGCTGCAGGATCAGCCGCTGCGTAAGAAGAATCTGGTACTCGACCTCAAGACGGGCGGACACATCGCCCTCCTCGCTGATGAACATGTCCGCGTCCACTTCATAAAGATAAGGTGCGAGACCATGGAAAGCGAACACGGTATAAGCTCGCGAGGGATCGGGTTCCACATCATAGCGGGCCCCGACGGCCAGGTCCCAAAAGGGGGTAATCAGCCGACTGTATCGGAGCTGCACTTCGCTACCGTCGATACCATCATCCCCTTGGGTCTTAAACCATGCGCGGTTGTAGTCCCCACCGACCCAGCCCCGCACATCCCAGGCTAGCCGGTCGGACCCGTTGTTCGCGATTCGGTACTCCAACTGCTCCGCCTGGACGTACGAGAAGATCTGATCACCGTGCGGTCGGGCGAGCGGCGAAGCCGCCGCCACGCTGGTCACCTTAAGCCATAGCAGCGCTGGCCCGAGGTTACGCATGCTTGGCTCGCCTCCTCGATCGCCGCCGTCTCAACTCGGCTTGCTTAGCCGGGAGCCGCGGCATCCCGGGTAACGACGACCTTCCGGAACATGCCAGCCTCCATGTGATAGAGCAAGTGGCAGTGAAACGCCCACTCGCCGAGCGCATCGGCCGTCACCTCGAAGGACAGCCGCTCAGCCGGCTTCACGTTGATCACGTGCTTTCGCGGCTTGTAGGCGCCCGCCCCGTTATCGAGCTCGCTCCACATGCCGTGGAGGTGCAAGGGATGATTCATCATCGTGTCGTTCCAGAAGGTGAAGCGTACGCGCTCGCCGTACCGGAGCTGGATGGGCTCCGCCTCCGAGGATTTTTTGCCGTCGAACGACCACATGAACCGCTGCATGTTGCCGGTAAGGTGCAGCTCGATGTCCCTGCTAGGTGCCCTTAGATCGTAACCGGGCCTGATATTTCGCAGGTCCGTGTAAACCAGGACACGCCTATCCGTAATCTCGAGACCGATGCCGGGCTCGCTGAGCCTGCTCAAAGGCATCATCGCGATCATATCATTGCCAGGGCCGTGGTCGTCGGGTCCGTGCATCATTGCCGTCATCTCGTTTGCCTTATCGGTGGCCGGGTGCCCCATGCCGTGCATGCCATCCATCGGCCCGCCGTGGTCCATGCCCGCCGCTTGCGCTCCCCTAACAGGACCGTGTGCCATGCCCATGTCCGCCATCGTGAGCAACGGCCGCGGCCGCACCTCTGGGATGGGCGCAGTCATACCCTGCCGAGACGCAAGGGTACCGCGCGCATAGCCGCTGCGGTCCATCGCCTCTGCAAAGAGGGTATACGCGCGGTCGCTCTCAGGCTCCACGATCACATCGTAGGTCTCGGCCACCGCGATGCGGACCTCGTCCACCGTGACCGGCTGCACGTCTTGGCCGTCGGCCTGCACGACGGTCATCTTGAGCCCGGGGATGCGGATATCGAAGTAGGTCATCGCCGAGCCGTTGATAAACCGCAGCCGCACGCGCTCGCCTTTCCTAAAGAGTGCGGTCCAGTTGGCCTTAGGTGGCTTTCCGTTGACGAGAAACGTGTAAGTGTAGCCCGTGACATCGGCGATGTCCGTGGGGTCCATGCGCATGCGGCCCCACGCGAGCCGATCGGAAATCGTCGCCCCCCAGCCCTTGTCCGCGACGTCGCGGTAGAAGTCGGAAGCCGTGCGCTTATTAAAATTGTAATACCCGCTTTGCTTCTTGAGCTTGGCGTAGACCGTGTGCGGATCCTCGTCGGTCCAGTCCGAGAGCATGACCACGTATTCGCGATCGTAGCGGTAGGATTCGCGCTCGGCCGGTGCGATGATGATGGGCGCGTACATCCCTGCTTGCTCCTGGAATTCCGAGTGGCTGTGGTACCAGTAGGTGCCGCTCTGCTTGACGGGAAAGCGGTAGGTGAAGGTTGCACCAGGCGCGATCGCATCGAAACTGATTCCAGGCACCCCATCCATGCTGGCAGGCAGTATGATCCCGTGCCAGTGGAGGGACGTCGGTTCGTCGAGGCGGTTCGTAACACGGATCGTCACGTCCTCGCCCTCGCGCCAGCGAAGCACCGGGCCGGGCACGGATCCGTTGATGGTCGGGACCAGTCGATCCCGGCCGGTCAGGTTGATCGCCTTTTTTTCTATGACGAGGCCGTATTCACCCGCGAACGCTAAACTGGTCAGTCCCCATGCGCCGGCCAGGAATACACCTATCCGCCGCAGCGTTTTCGTCTTCATCGTTCTCAATCCCGCCGCACCGGCGCGAGCGAGCGCCGCGCGTAATGTTTGGCATGAAGCGCTCTCATCCCGTTCATCGTTGTCACGGCGTGAGCGAGAAAATCATCGGGCCGTTTCTCGCCGCGACTGCCGGGTCCCGGACTACTTTTCGCGCTCCACGATGTAGCCGGCGAGGTGCTCAAGCAGCTTGCCGACCGCTCCGAGACCGGAAATGGCGGCTAATGCTTCATTAAAGAGCTCCGCAGCGGCTCGCCGGGCGCCGTCCAACCCGAGGAGGTTGGGGTAGGTCGGTTTGTTGCGCGCCATGTCGGACCCTTGGGGTTTGCCCATGACCTCCGTGTGCCCTTCGACATCCAGGATATCGTCCTGGATCTGAAAGGCGAGCCCAACGCATTTCCCGTAGCGATCGAGCCGCTCCAAGATTTCCGGATCCACGTTGGCTCGGGACAGGGCACCTAAACGCACGCTCGCGCGTATCAAGGCCCCGGTCTTATGAATATGCATGTTTTCTAGCTCGGCGATGTTGAGCGTCTTGCCCACCGCTGCGAGATCCAACGCCTGTCCGCCCGCCATTCCGCGTGACCCGCTGGCCGTCGCTATGGTGTCGATCATCCGCAGCCTTTGTTCGGCCCCTACCCGAATGTCCGGGTCGTGTGCGAGCACATGAAAGGCGAGCGCCTGGAGAGCGTCTCCGGCTAGAATGGCCGTAGCCTCATCGTAGGCCTTGTGGCAGGTGGGACGCCCGCGGCGGAGATCATCGTCGTCCATGGCCGGGAGATCGTCGTGCACCAGGGAATAGGCATGTACCAGCTCCACGGCGCAGGCCGGCCCATCCAAGGCCTCGCGGTCGACGCCCAAAGCCGTTCCCGCCGCGTAGACGAGGAGCGGGCGGATGCGTTTACCGTCGCCTAAAACGGCGTAGCGCATGGCGCCGTGCAAACTTGTCGGAACCTTGTGAGCTGGCGGCAACCACCGCTCCAGGGCGTCCTCCACGGCCAGGCGGAATCTTTCGAGCGGATCAATCGCCATCACGGGTTCGACAACGGCCCGTCATTCTGCCCGGGACCAGGCGCGAACGGTGCCAGCTCCTGAGTACCGTTTTTTTCAAGAAGAATTTTTACCCGTTGCTCGGCTTCACTCAGCGCCTTCTGGCAGGCTCTTGTTAACGCCACCCCACGCTCGAAGTGCTTTAAGGACTCATCGAGGCTAAGCTCGCCCGCCTCCATCTTGTTGATCAAAGACTCTAACTCTCGGAGCGCTTGCTCCAAGTCAAACCCAGTGCTTTTACGCGCCACGCCCTATCCTCCCGGTGTGTTACGGTAAACCACCGAAAATTCGGGGTCAATGCGCAAGGCGCTGATCAGAATCGAAGCCAGCGGTCGCGATCGTTTCGATTGACATTGAGGCGGGCGAATCCTAGACTCCTCTGTGCGCTTAGACTTAGTCTAAAAACAACGGTGAGCAAATGTATCAGGGAGAAATCATGCATTTGAAAAGAACTAACACTGAACAAAATTCGAAGCATGCGTTTGCCTGGCGAGTCGCAGGCCAACCTGGGTTAGCAGCGCGCTATGCGGACGGGTGCGTGACAACCACCACCACCTGGTCTGCCGCGCCTGCGGACGGATGGTCGATGTCGACTGCGCGGTCGGGGCCACGCCTTGCCTGGCCGCCGCCGACGACTCGGATTACGAGATCGACCAGGTCGAGGTCATCTTCTGGGGCCACTGCCCCACCTGCCGGAAGGCAGTCAACGACGCCAGAGTACTTGAACGGGCACGGTTGAAAGCCCACAACCTATAGAGCAACGGAGGAGAGAGATGAGCAACGACAAGCAGAGCACCGCGACCAGCGAGACCCCGGCGGCAGGGAAGTGCCCCGTGATGGGCCACGCGCACCAGGCTGTCGGGAGCGTCGCGAATGATCACTGGTGGCCCAACAACGTGAACCTGAGGATCCTCCGCCAGAACCATCCGCAGGCGAACCCGATGGGCGACGGCTTCGACTACGCCAAGGCGTTCAACAGCCTCGACTTCGATGCCCTGGCGAACGACGTCGATGCGCTGATGACCCAGTCGCAGGACTGGTGGCCGGCCGACTTCGGCCACTACGGACCGCTCTTCATCCGGATGACCTGGCACGCCGCGGGCACGTACCGCATCGCGGATGGCCGGGGTGGCGGCGGCACCGGCGCGCAGCGCTTCGCCCCGCTCAATAGCTGGCCCGACAACGCGAACCTCGACAAGGCGCGCCGGCTGCTCTGGCCGATCAAGCAGAAGTACGGCCGGAAGATCTCCTGGGCCGACCTGCTCATCTTCGCGGGGAACCGCGCCCTGGAGACGATGGGCTTCAAGACGTTCGGTTTCGGTGGCGGCCGTGAGGACATCTGGGCGGCCGAGGAGGACATCTACTGGGGCCCGGAGCGCGAGTGGCTCGGCGACGAGCGCCACGCCGGCGAGGGAGAAATCCAGGGGCCTTTCGGCGCCGATCACATGGGTCTGATCTACGTGAACCCGGAGGGGCCGGGCGGCAACCCGGACCCGGCCCTTTCAGCGAAGTACATTCGACAAACGTTCGGCCGCATGGCGATGAACGACGAGGAGACGGTCGCGCTCATCGCGGGCGGCCACACGTTCGGCAAGACCCACGGCGCCGCCGATGACGCCAAGCACGTCGGTCGCGAGCCCGAGGCTGCCAGCATCGAGGAGCAGGGGCTCGGCTGGACCAACAGCTACGGCACCGGCAAGGGCAACGACACGATTACCAGCGGCCTCGAGGGTACGTGGACCAAGGACCCGATCCGGTGGGACAACGGTTACTTCGAGAACCTGTTCAAGTACGAGTGGGAGCTGACGAAGAGCCCGGCGGGCAAGAACCAGTGGGCCCCCAAGAACCCCGAGGCGCAGGGCACCGTGCCGGACGCCCACGACCCGTCAAAGCGGCACGCCCCCATGATGCTCACGACGGACCTCGCGCTGAAGGTGGATCCCATCTATGCGCCGATCGCGAAGCGCTTCTACGAGAACCCGGACCAGCTCGCCGACGCGTTCGCTCGGGCGTGGTACAAACTGCTGCACCGTGACATGGGTCCCGTCGCCCGCTACCTCGGCCCGTGGGTTCCGAGCGAGCAACTCCTGTTTCAGGACCCGGTGCCCGCCGTCGACCATCCGCTGATCGACGACGGCGACATCGCGTCGCTGAAGGGCAAGATCCTCGACTCCGGGCTGTCCATCTCGCAGCTCGTCTCGACCGCGTGGGCGTCGGCGTCGACCTACCGTGACACCGACAAGCGCGGGGGCGCAAACGGGGCGCGGATCCGCCTCGAGCCGCAGGCCGGGTGGGACGTCAACGTGGCCTCCGGCGTGTCGCGGGTGCTGGAGACCCTCGGGGGGATCCAGAAGGAGTTCAACGGCTCGCAGAAGGACGGGAAGAAGGTTTCCCTCGCGGACCTGATCGTGCTGGGTGGATGCGCCGCGGTCGAGCAGGCGGCGAAGAAGGCCGGCCACGACGTGCAGGTCCCCTTCACGCCGGGCCGTACGGACGCCACGCAGGAGCAGACCGACACCGAGTCGTTCGCCGTGCTCGAGCCGACCGCCGACGGGTTCCGCAACTACCTGAAGAACGGCCACGCGCTGGCCGCGGAGCACCTGTTGGTCGACAAGGCGTTCATGCTGACGTTGTCCGCTTCCGAGATGACTGCTCTCCTTGGCGGCATGCGCGTCCTGAACGCGAACGCCGGCCAGACGAGCCACGGGGTGTTCACCGACCGGCCCGAGACGCTGACCAACGACTTCTTTGTCAACCTGCTCGACCTCGGGACCGAGTGGAAGGCGACCTCGAAGTCCGTGGACGAGTTCGAAGGCCGCGACCTCAAGACCGGGAAGGTCAAGTGGACCGGCACCCGCGTCGATCTCATCTTCGGGAAGGACTCCGAGCTCCGGGCCCTCGCCGAGGTCTACGCCTGCAACGACGCGAAGGAGAAGTTCGTACGTGACTTCGTGGCTGCGTGGAACAAGGTCATGAACCTCGATCGCTTCGACCTCGCCTGAACCGCGGGGAGAGGACGTCCGTCGAGGGATTTCGATCAGGATCTGATGGCCGCTCGACACTAGCATCGACGATGCGATGTTCTCTAACTCATCTTCGAATCCGCGGGTGAGGCATGAGTGAGCGGCCTGAGGTCTACCGTGAGGGCAGCCTCGAAGCGCCGACTCGCCATCCGTTGGCCTGGCGGGAAGAGGATTTTTACAGCGAATCCGCGCTTAATGCCGAGCTTGAGCGCGTCTTCGACGTGTGCCACGGATGCCGCAGGTGTGTGAGCCTCTGTAATGCGTTTCCTACGCTCTTTGACCTGGTCGACGGCTCGGCGACCATGGAAGTCGATGGGGTCGCAAAGGCGGACTACCGGAAGGTGGTGGAGAATTGCTACCTGTGCGATCTCTGTTTCATGACCAAATGCCCCTACGTGCCCCCGCATCCTTGGAACATCGATTTCCCGCACTTGATGTTGCGGGCCAAAGCCGCGAGCTACCGATCCGAAGGCGCGAGCGTGCGAGACAGACTCCTGTCATCGCCCGATGTCGTGGGCCGCATCGCCAGCGTGCCAGTGGTGGCTCCTATGGTAAATCGCTCTGTCGCCAACAGGACCGTGCGGCGGATCGCGGAGAAAACCTTGGGCGTGCATGCCCAAGCGCCCTTACCCAACTATCAGGAGCGCACGCTGAGGCGGCGTATCCGCAGGCGCAACGGAACGCCGATAGAGCCGCTCGCAACCCCGCACACCAAGGGCCGCATGGTCTTGTTTACCACCTGTTATGGGAATTACAACGAACCCGAGATCGGCGAGGATCTCATCGCCATCTTCGAGCACAATGGCATTCCGGTGCGGGTACTCGAGCAAGAGGCGTGTTGCGGGATGCCGAAGCTGGAGCTTGGAGACCTCGGTTCGCTGGAACGCCTCGCCCAGCGCAATCTTCCGGCCTTGGCGCGCTCGGCCAAGGAAGGTTGGGACCTCGTCGCCGTGGTGCCCTCGTGTGTCTTGATGTTCAAGAAAGAGATCCCGCTGCTGCTGCCCGAAAATCCGGATGTCCAGCACGTCGCCAAAGCTTTTTATGACCCGTTCGAGTATTTAAGCCTGCGCCACAAGGCGCGGCTTCTGCTCACTGATTTTAAGAACCCGCTGGGTAAAGTGATGTACCATGTACCTTGTCATCAGCGCGTGCAGAACATCGGCCTCAGGACACGGGAAATATTGAATTTGGTGCCGGACACGAGAGTAGAGGCCATCGAACGCTGTTCGGGGCACAACGGCAGCTACGGCGTCAAGCGCGAGTTTCACCAGATCGCCGTCAAAATCGGGCGCCCTGTCGCCCATAAGGTCGCGCAAGCGGACGCCGATTATTTCACCAGCGACTGCGCGCTCGCCGCGCACCACATCGAGGCCGGATTGCACAAGAGCGTGAAGACCCTGCACCCCTTGTCGTTGCTGAGACTGGCCTACGGAATCTAGGGAAGCTCTGCAAAAGTGTCGCGAGCAAGCCCAGATGCGCGAAACCGCGGAGCGAGGCGCGAGACATATCAGGTAGATAGGCATGCATCGTGAGTACCGCGGATCTCCGCAGAATCCTAGTCATGATGCTCATCAGCTTCATCGGCTGTCTGCTGTTGGCCATCGTGATGGGTTTCGATCTGCAGCTATCAGCGGTCGTCGCTTTGCCCGCTGCTCTTGCGATTGCCTACCCGCTCGCAATGTGGCTGAAGCCAAACGCAGATATCGCGAGGTCTAAGCAAACGTTCGATCAGAACAATATCGGGCTTCGTCGGGTTGGTTACGTTGTTCGTGAATCTATATAAGGACCGCCCCAGGAGAGCCTTCCAAGCATTTGCGCTGCCTATATTAGGCTTTTCCATGTTTTTCTTTTTTGTTTTCGTGGTTTATCCTGCTGTGGAGCACAGCGAGTACGTCGATTTTATTGGTTAATTTTGGTATCTTATCCAGTTTGTATGTGGTCCGCTCCTAGCAGCTTGGGTACTGAGAAGCTTGGATTGGCCAAAGCGGAAAAGTACGGTGTCAGATGGCACAAAATAACAAAACAATTCGTCTAACGAGTCGCTGAAGAGGGATGCGGCAAAAAGCGCCGCGCCCCTCAGCTCTTTCGTTTGATTCTCACTCAGCCAATGTTATACAGAATGACTTCGACAAAACTGCAAGTCCCTTCTCCCCCAGGGAGAAGGTTAGGATGAGGGGAATCGAATCATACGCTTTCGTCGATGATTTTGATCCCCTCACCCCAACCCTCTCCCGGCGGGAGAGGGAGAAAAGATGATGCCTGTCCACGAAGGACAGGGACTTTGGAGGTGTACCCGAAATTTGATCCCTGCCCGATGCGGTCCGCGCAGCCCTAATCGCGGACTTTGCTTAGGGAAGTAATTGCCGAGCGAACCCGGTACGTGAATCGACGCTACGACGCGGCCGACATCGTAGTCCTCATAGGACTCGATCCGGTGCGCCGCCGGCCGGGGATGTACACCGACACCTCGCGCCCCAATCATTTGATTCAAGCGGTGGTGGACAACAGCGTCGATGAGGCGATCGCGGGTTACGCCAAGCGCATCGACGTGGAGTTGCATCGCGACGGATCGGCGACCGTGACCGATGACGGCCGCGGCATGCCTGTGGATATTCACCCGGAGGAAAAAGTGTCGGGCGTGGAGGTCATAATGACGCGGCTGCACGCCGGAGGAAAGTTTTCGGGCAAAAACTATCGCTTCTCGGGTGGCTTACACGGGGTGGGAGTCTCGGTCGTCAACGCGCTGTCGCGGCGCTTGGAGCTGCGCGTGCGCCGTGACGGCCGCGAATATCAAATGATCTTCGAAGGCGGCGAGAAAAAGACCGGGCTCGAGGTCATCGGCACGGTGGGACGGCACAATACCGGAACGGCGATCCGCCTCTGGCCCGATGCGCGTTACTTCGATACCATGAAAATCGCCATCCCGCGCTTGCAGCACGTGCTGCGCGCGAAGGCGGTGCTCTGTCCGGGATTACTGATCCGGTTCACGGACGAGGAGAGTGGCGAGCACCAGGAATGGCAGTACCAAGACGGAATCAGGGCCTATCTCGCGGAGGCCTTGGCCGGGCGCGATCTCCTGCCGCCGCAGCCGTTTACGGGGAGTCTGGAAGGTACGCACGAGCAGGTCGATTGGGCCTTGCATTGGGTCGCGGACGAGGGCGACATCATCACCGAGAGCTATGTGAATCTTGTGCCGACGGTGCAGGGCGGCACCCACGTGAATGGTCTGCGGCAAGGGCTCGCCGATGCCGTGCGGGAATTTTGTGAGTTTCGCAATCTCCTGCCGCGCGGGGTCAAGCTGGCGCCGGAAGACGTTTGGGAACGCTGTGCGTATTTGCTCTCGGTCAAGCTCGAGGAACCCCAGTTCTCCGGACAAACCAAGGAGCGATTGACCTCGCGCGCCTGCGCGGCCTTCGTTTCCGGGGTGGCGCGCGACTCTTTCAGCCTGTGGTTGCATCAGCACGTCGAAGCCGGCGAGCGCATCGCGGCGCTCGCGATCGAGCACGCCCAGCGGCGGCTCAAGGCGGAGCAGAAAGTCGTCCGCAAGAAGCTGACCGGAGGTCCGGCGTTGCCTGGCAAGCTCGCGGACTGCACCTCCCAAGAACCGGCCCAGAGCGAATTGTTCCTGGTCGAGGGAGACTCCGCCGGCGGCTCGGCGAAGCAGGCGCGGGACAAGGAATTCCAGGCGGTGATGCCGCTCCGCGGTAAGATCTTGAATACCTGGGAAGTGGATCCGGGCCAGGTCCTCGGTTCCCAGGAAGTACATGATATCGCTGTCGCCATCGGCGTGGACCCGGGATCGCCCCGGATCGAGGGCGTGCGCTACGGGAAGATCTGCATCTTGGCGGATGCGGATTCCGACGGCCAGCACATCGCCACCTTGCTCTGTGCGCTCTTTCTACGCCATTTCCGTCCGCTGGTGGCGGCGGGACACGTGCATGTCGCGATGCCGCCGCTCTATCGCATCGATATCGGCAAAGAGGTCTTTTACGCCCTCGACGACGAGGAGAAGCAAGGCGTACTCGATCGAATCGCCGCCGAGAAACTCAAGGGCAAGGTCAACGTGCAGCGTTTCAAGGGGCTCGGGGAGATGAATCCCTTACAGCTTCGCGAAACCACGATGGCGCCCGAGACGCGGCGTCTGGTGCAGCTCACCCTCGCGCAAGCCGACCGGAGCGAGGAGCTCATGGACATGCTGCTAGGGAAAAAGCGCGCCGCCGATCGCCGCCTGTGGCTCGAGCAGAAGGGGGATCTGGCGGCGGTTTGAGTGCCCTTTCGCCGCGATCCGTGGGTTTGCATGCGGGCCGCTTCGGGCCAGAATCCGCTCCCCGAGCCGACCATCCCCACTTCAGCTAAACAGCTAAAGGGGTCGTAGTGATTTATCTTGGTGCATATTGATGATATGATCAGCACGAGGCTTCGAGCTGTACGGCAAAGGAGTTGCTATGTCTCGAAAGACAAGGATGTATCTGCGCGACATCCCGGTGCAAGTGGTACAGTCCGAGTAGTCCGAGTAGGGCGCAATAGCAGCTTCATCGCGTATTGCGCCGAACGATGCCGCCATTCGGCGCAATGTCGCTGTCGCTTATTGCGCCCTACGGGGCCTCCATGTGATGGGAGCCTCCTCGATGGTCGCCTCTCGACAATTCGCAAGGCAATCAACAACGCCGTCGCCTTTCTTGCAACCAACGCCCGCCGCGCCCACCCTCAACGCGATAGGCGCATCGGACGCCTCAAACTGAGTTTGGAACCAGTTTTCAACCAGGGCTTAAGAACCTAACTTATGAATGTGCCATAGTCTCTATATCATATCATTGACTGTGTACTTCAGCTGATTTAAACTCGCACGATTCACATTCCAGGCGCACGTCCACCCTGCGCCAGGGAAGGAGACTTCCATGAAAAACCATTCGGCCGCCGTGTCGCGAACCGACCAGAACGAGCGAGCTCTCCGAGTTGCGATGGCCTATGAGGGCGAAAGCCTTCGCGTGTTGTCACGTCAGAGCGTGGCGATGCGAACTCTGCCTTCCGATCCGCTGCAGGCGAATGAGCGCGAGAGCGGCTTCTGGTTCCAGGTGGAAGACAGCAACAAGAACACGCTCTACCGCAGAGTAATGGACAACCCGTTGCGTTTCGACACGGAAACACCAACCGATGACCCGAGGCGTCCGCTTTACCGGGTGCCGCTGGAGAAGGTCAACGGCGTTTTCCATTTGCTTGTGCCGTTGTCGATGTCGAATCGTGCCGACACGGTCCGCATTTTCAGCAGCCCGCTCGATCCGAAAGGTTCGACCCAGCCTGCCCGAGAGATCTTCGAGTTCCCGGTCGTTGCCGATGTGGCGGGTGAGGGGAGGCCGTCTGATCGTCCGCAGGGTGGGTCGTCCAATCCAGGTTAGGAGAGACCGACCATGGGCGTCACTGATGGAATGGTGCTGGGCGCCAGCAAAATCTTCGATAGCGGGCCTGCCAGTCAGAAGTTCAACCTTGTTCTTCTGTCCGACGGTTATCGCCAGGCAGAGCTGGCCCAATTCGCCATGGATGCCCAGTCCTTCGTGGACGCCTTGTTCGCCGAAGCTCCATTCACGGATCACGAGCTGCGCTGCTCGATCAATGTCTATCGCGTGGATGTGACATCCACGGATAGCGGAGCGGATGATCCAGCGACCGTCAATTGCCCCGGTACCGGTGCGGTCGCGGCCACCTACTTCGATGCCACGTTCTGTGGCAACGGCGCGATCCGGCGGCTACTCACGTGCAACAACGGCACGGTCATCAACGTGCTCAACGCACAGGTGCCGGAATGGCACCAGGCCATTGTCATCGTCAACAGCAGCACGTATGGCGGCTCGGGTGGACAGATCGGGGTCACATCCACATCGGGCACGTGGGAGCCCATCGCCATCCACGAGATGGGCCACTCGGCCTTCGGATTAGCCGACGAATACGAGTATTACGCCGGCTGCGGCGTCGACGCTGGCCAGGACAATTACGCGGGAGGCGAACCGAGTCAGCCGAACGTAACCATCGATAACAATGCGGCAACCATCAAGTGGGGCGACCTGATCGCTCCGGCAACACCAGTTCCAACCACGAGTAATGGTGACTGCACACAGTGCGACCCGCAGCCGAGTCCGGTTGCAGCTGGAACCGTAGGTGCGTTCGAGGGTGGCCGTTACTTCCACTGCGGCGTCTACCGTCCCGAGTTCAACTGCATGATGCGCGTGCTGTCGGCACCGTTCTGTGCCGTCTGCCAGCGCCGGATCCGGGAGACGCTGGCGCCCTTCGCATCGGCCAAGGACGTTGACAAGCTGAGGCTGATCAACAGCTTCGAAGACTTGCTGCATAGCTTCGAGGATTTGCTGCGGGCACAGCCCTGCCCCGACGCGCAGCTGCTCCTGAGTTTCGAGTCGCTGCTGCACAGCTTCGAACGCATCCTGCACGACCGGCAGCGCAAGAATGGGTTTCTAGAAAAGAAGCTGTTGCTGAGCTTCGAGTGCCTGCTGCACAGCTTCGAGAACCTGTTGGACTCGCTGCTTGGACTCGAGCCGAGTCCGATACCCGACTACTGCAAGCGCGGTGGCGATGAACCCGACGGACTGCCTGACTTGATCCCGGTCGCACCGTTCCCGCCACCGTCGCCCAACGCGCCCGGAGCGCTGCCCCAGAATTTCTGCATCAACCGGGCAGGCGGGCCACGCGCGGATACACTTCACATCATCGTGCGTAACCAGGGCGACGCTGCCGCCGGACCGAGCACGACGCTCGTCATCTTCGACCACAACGCGCCCATCGCGGTGCCGACACAGGCACTCGCTGCTGCAGGGCAACCTGGCAGCGAGCAGCTGCTGGTTGTCCCCATCCCGCGCTCCTGCTACGAGGGAGAGGCCTCCTGCGAATTCACGATCACCGTGGATGCCAATGGGGTAGTGGCGGAATCGGACGAGACGAACAACACGGTGTCCAGCTTCTGCCCGGGAATCGTTTCCTGAGACGGAAAACAACGACGGGAGCGGGATCGGGGATTTCGGGATCGGGCGCGGGCGTAAACGTGCTCACAGGAGTTCGAGTCTCAGTTGTCGACCCAAGACTTGCGCCGCGCGAACCAGAGTTTGTAGCTCCACACCTTCATTTTCCGGATCAAGCAGGCGATCGAGCTGGCTGCGGCTGGTATTCATCTGCCGGGCCATCTCGGCCTTGGTCACGCCCTTGGCTTTCATGGCTTCGGCGAGCTGCCACGCGATCACGCGTTTGATCGCCACCGCCTGCACGCTTTCGTAGATGCCTTCCTCTCTCAGGAAATCATCGAACCGCGAACCGATACGACCCTTTTTTTGGATACTCATACCTGAAGCTCCTTCAATCGCTGCGCGCCAATGCCAAATCTGGCGCTGGCGTCCTCTGTGTCTTCTTGATGAAACCGTGCAGCAGTACCATCCGTTCATCGACAATAGCGAAGATCACCCGCGCCTTGCGGTTTCCGGGAAGGTCGCTACGGATTTCCCACAGACCACCCACAAGAGGACGACACACCGGTATGCCGATGGGCCAGCCGAATTCCACCGTGGCGATGTCCTCGCCAATGATCTGCCGTGCTTCTTTGTCCAAGGCTTTGAGCCAGTCTCGTACGGGTTGTTTCCCAGTCGCGCTTTCGTAAAACGCGGCATAGAGTTTCTTGATATCGACCATTCATCGCATTCCGTGGCTCGATAGTACCAATGAGTAAAAGTACCATCTGTGGTACCTTTCTGCAACTTACAGATCTAGCATTAGAATGCCCGAAGCGATCTTGGTGCTATTTCTCGGCCAGTGGCATCCGACAACGTGGGCCGCCAGGCGTGTGAGCATGGCCGATGGCGGCGGACAGCGACCGCGTTTCCCGACCATGCGGTTCACCGGGCTAGGCAGCACTGCCGTCGCTCCCTTGTTGCAGCTACTCGACTTTACGAATAACGAATAAAATGGCGCTGTAGAAAAAACTTGTCGCATAGAATCAGGTAAGTCATATGGCGGTTCACAAACATCAATTTGTCGTTGATGACAGCGGGAAAAAGACGGCTGTGATTCTGGATATTGAGGAATACCAGGAACTAATCGATGACGTGGAGGAATTAGAGGCTATTCGTGCGTATGATGCCGCGAAGGCTGCTGACGATGAAGCGATTCCCTTCGAGCAAGCTGTTTTGGGCAGGTATGAGGGTAGTTGACTAGAGGAACACCGGAGGGACGAGCTCATGGATATGCTGCTCGGGAAAAAGCACCGCCGATCGCCGCGTGTGGCTGGAGCAGAAGGGGGATCTGGCGGCGGTTTGAGTGCGTGTCCTCGCCGCGTTCCGAGGATATGCATGCGGACCGCTCAGGGCTAAAATCCACGGCGGATCCCATCTCAATACGCTTATGCCCGAGTCGCTAGAGTTCAACTTCGACAATGTCGAGCGCCGGCCGCTGCACGAGTTCAGCGAGCGCGCCTACCTCGACTATTCCATGTACGTCATTCTGGACCGGGCGCTGCCCCACATCGGGGACGGCTTGAAACCGGTCCAGCGGCGCATTATTTATGCGATGTCGGAGCTTGGGCTATCGGCCGGTTCCAAGCATAAGAAATCGGCGCGCACCGTGGGGGATGTGTTGGGAAAATTCCATCCCCACGGCGATATGGCCTGCTACGAGGCGATGGTGTTGATGGCGCAACCCTTCGCCTACCGTTATCCGTTCATCGACGGGCAGGGCAATTGGGGATCGACGGACAACCCCAAGTCCTTCGCGGCCATGCGCTATACCGAGGCGCGCCTGACCCGCTATGCCGAGGTAGTGTTGAAAGAGCTAGGGCTCGGGACCGTCGAGTGGGTCCCGAATTTCGACGGGACCTTGGAGGAACCGCGCTTGCTGCCGGCCAGGCTGCCCAATGTGCTCTTGAACGGCACTACCGGGATCGCAGTCGGCATGGCCACCGACATTCCTCCACATAACCTCGTGGAGATCACGCAAGCCTGTATCGAGCTTCTCGATCGGCCGCAGGCCACGATCGCCGATCTCTGTCAGCACGTGCTGGGTCCCGATTTCCCCACCGCGGCCGAGATCGTGACCCCGCACGAGCAGTTGCGGGCAATCTACGAGAGCGGCACCGGCACGGTGCGCATGCGGGCTATCTATGAGCTGGAGGACGGCAACATCGTCATCACGGCCCTGCCGTACCAAAGCTCGGGGGAGCGCATCCTCGAGCAAATCGCCGCGCAGATGAACGCCAAGAAGCTGTCCATGATCGAGGATCTGCGCGACGAGTCCGATCACGAGACGCCGGTGCGGCTGGTGCTGGCGCCGCGCTCGAACCGCGTGGATGCCGACGCCGTGATGGCGCATCTCTTCGCCACCACCGATCTCGAACGCAGCTACCGCGTCAATATAAACGTTATCGGCTTGGATGGCCGCCCGCAGGTCAAGGACCTTAAGACCTTGCTCGCGGAGTGGCTGGAGTTTCGGAGAGCGACGGTGCGTCGGCGCTTACAGCATCGCTTGAACCAAGTCAACGAGCGTTTGCACATCCTCGAAGGGTTGCTCATCGCCTATCTCAACCTCGATGAGGTCATCGCCATCATCCGCAATGAAGACTCCCCGCGAGGGGTGCTGATGAGCCGCTTCGGCCTCACCGAGATCCAGGCGGAGGCGATCCTGGATCTCAAACTCAGGCATTTGGCGAGACTCGAAGAGGAGAAAATTCGCACTGAGCAGAGTGAGCTTGCCGAGGAGCGCAAAGGCCTGGAACAGACCTTGGGATCGAATAGAAAGCTCAAGGCGCTGATCCGCGCCGAGTTGCTCGACGACGCCCAGCGCTACGGCGATCCCCGTCGCGCGCCGATTGTCGAACGCGGCGAGGCGCGGGCGCTCGATGAAGCCGCGTTGATCCCGAACGAGCCTATCACCATCGTGCTCTCGGAGAAGGGTTGGGTGCGGGCCGCCAAGGGACATGAGATCGATCCGCTGGAACTGAGCTACCGCGCGGGTGATCAGTTCAAGGCGGCGGCCTGCGGACGCAGCAATCACCTGGCAGTATTCATCGATTCGACCGGGCGGTGTTATTCCATAGCGGGGCATTCGCTGCCTTCCGCACGCGGTTTGGGCGAGCCCTTGTCCGGGCGCTTGACGCCGCCCGAGGGAGCCACGTTTGAAGGCGTGCTCCTAGAGCAAGGTGATGCCCAGTACTTGATGGCCTCGGATGCCGGCTACGGGTTTATCGTAAGGCTCGAGGATCTTCATACCAAGAACAAAGCCGGCAAGGCAGTGCTCGCGCTCCCGCGCGCCGCGCGCATACTCCCGCCCGCGGCCGTCCATGACCTGAGCGGCGACCGCGTCGCCGCGGCCACGAAAGGGGGGCGTCTTTTGGTGTTCCCCTTGAAGGAGCTACCCGAGCTTGCCAAGGGCAAGGGCCTGAAAATGGTCCATATCGCGAGCGCCAAGGTGGTGTCGAGAGAGGATTTTGTTACCGCGGTCACAGTCGTTCCGGCGGGTGCGTCCTTGGTGGTGCGCGCCGGTCAGCGCCATCTTACCCTCGCTCCCGCGGATCTCGCGGAGTATGCTGGTGGGCGCGGCCGCAGCGGTAACCGGCTCCCGAGGGGCTTCCAGAATGTCTCGGCGCTGCTGGCGCAGCAGCGATGAGTAAAGAAAGGGCCGGGGCAAGCCCCGGCCAATGCAGGACGGATATGAGCGGGGAGGGGGAGGAGCCGTCCTGCGGGAATAACTATCGGCTTAGCAGCGGCATTACTTTATGAAGGCTGCGACGGGCAAGCGGGCCTTGAACCTTGAGCCCGCTGGCCCCAATTACATTCACGCAAAAGGAGGATCATCCATGATACGTATCGTGTTGTTCCTGATAACCAACCTCGCGGTGATGCTGTTGCTCGGCATCATCGTGAAGCTCTTTGGCGTCGAAACTTATCTGGCCGGCCAAGGGGTTGGGATGAACCTGAACGGGTTACTCATCATGGCGGGTGTATTCGGCATGGGCGGTTCCATCATTTCCCTGTTGATCTCGAAATGGACCGCGAAGCGCATGATGGGACTGCAAGTCATCGAGCAGCCCCGCGATAGCGCCGAGACGTGGTTGCTCGATACCGTAACGCGCCAGGCGCGCGAGGCAGGGATTGGCGTGCCCGAGGTGGCGATTTATGAATCTCCGGACTTGAACGCCTTTGCCACCGGCGCGAATCGCAATCGTGCGCTGGTTGCGGTCAGTACCGGTTTGCTGCAGCGGATGCGTCGCGAGGAGGTGGAGGCCGTGCTGGGACACGAAATGTCGCACGTGGCAAATGGCGACATGATTACCTTGGCGTTGATCCAAGGCGTGGTCAACACCTTCGTGTTTTTCCTCTCGCGCGTCATCGGTCAGTTGGTGGATCGGGCCGTGTTTCGCAATGAACGCGGGCATGGGCCGGGCTTCTGGATCACGACGATAATCGCCCAGATGGTGCTCGGCGTACTGGCGATGATCATCGTGATGTGGTTCAGCCGCTG
>JBIMKD010000273.1:0-6681 GCA_043673815.1 Chromatiales bacterium | reverse complement strand
GTCATCCTGGACCATGGGCTCGGCGGCTCGTCACGAGACTGGCGACACGTTCAACGCGGGCTCGCCTCGACAACGCGCGTATGCAGTTACGACCGCGCGGGATACGGCCACAGCGACCTGGGCCCCGGGCCCCGCACGAGCAGCCGGATCGCATCCGAGCTACGCACCTTGTTGGACCGCGCCGAGATTCCCGCGCCTTACATATTGGCCGGCCATTCGTTCGGCGGGTACAACATGCGCGCATTCGCGAATCTCTTTCCGGATGAAACGGCGGGGCTGGTGCTCGTCGATTCACCGCATGAGGAGCAAGCGGATAGGTTCTTTCAAATCGAAGCAATGCGCCGCTTGGACCCTTACGGTTCGCTCCAATATCTCTGGGACTCCGAGATTCTCGGTTCCTTGTCGGCCATTGAGCTGAAACCCTTCGCGAGGTTCCTCGGCGCCCGCTCGGCTTCAATGCAAGGCATAATCGGTGAGATCGCCGGATTCGCGGAAAGCAGCCGGGAGCTACGCTCGTATCCCAGCCGCGACAAGGTACCCGTCGTGGTCATAGCCCACGGCCGGCGGGTGTTAGCAGGCGGGGCGCTTAGCGATCAACTGGAAGATCAGTGGCTTTCTCTGCAAAAGGATCTCGCATCCCGTTTCAAACACCATCGCTTCATCGTTGCGGAGCACAGCGGCCATAATATTCCTTTGGAGCAGCCCGACCTGGTCATCAATGCGATTAAACGCTTGATCCTTGAACACCGCCCGTAGACATTTCGCCGCCGTGACCGCGACGATCAAGCCTAATTCTGCCTGCTTAGAGCCTAGTTTTCAGCATGTCCTAAGGCCTTCCGTTTCCCTGCGCCGCAGTGCCCAACCCGGCTGCGGTCTTATGCGGTCTGCGCTTGCCGGTGCCTCTGCCGTAAGATAAAGAAGACCGCCCCGCCAATCGCCGCGAGCCCGAGCACGATATAGATCGCATTCGTTCCAACGCGCTTCGGCACGACCTGGATCGGTGCCTTGAGCACCAAGGGACGCGCATCGCTCATGGTTAGAACGGCCATATATTTCTTTTCGGCCTCGAAACTCGCCTCAGCATCAATCGTGCCTTGCGGGAATACTTTGGTCGGCACATGCGCGATAGTCTTGACCACGCCACCGATACCCCCGGATTCGCCCACCTCGACGACCCTCAGCTCAGCGGGTTTTGAGCGCATCTCCGTTTCCACGAGGTCGAATACCAGAATCGTTTTCCCAGGCGACGGCAAATCCCAGCAATGCTCTTCGCCTCCCGTCGCTTGCTGATAGGCGGTAAAGTGCATTGTGTACTTTCCCAAGCTGACGACGCAGGTATCGAATTCTATCGCGGTGCCTCCGTGCGCGAAGGCCGGGTTCGCGGTAAGGGATCCAAGGCCCAGTAACGCCCCAATCATGATCCTATTTAACATGTTTCCCTCCTGTCCTCTACTAAATACTTGCCGGATGAACTACTTTGCGTTCATTCGAACCCTAAAAAAAGCCGCCCCCATTGCTGGGGGCGGCGCACACCGATTTGCGGGTAAACTCACCCCTTATAGTTATTTTCGGGGCACCGCTTAGTCAGTTTAACTGACGATTAGGTGAATCTCGGGAGCAACGGTCCGCCAACTGGAGCCATCGAACGGAAGCCGCTCGAATCCACGAAGAACAGCAGACCACCGAAGCGGCTGTCCGGATCGTAGATCACGTCGGCGATACGCTCGTTTTCCCAAGCCGCATCGGTGCCCGTTATGGTTATGGTCTTGGACTGTCCCGGCTGTATCGGGGTATTGTCGTCGACCGACAAACCTTCCGGCGCGAGCAACTGCGGCGGATAGTTGGTCGTGTCCTTATACACCGATCCGTTCAGGAAGCGAATGCCCGCCGTCTCGAACTCCGACACCTGGATGGGGTTCGTGCCGCGGTTGTTGACCCGCACCTTCAGGACGATGGAACGACCGGGAACACGGTAAGTCGCTTGCTCCACCGTGGCCTCCACCGCAGGTGTACCCTCGGGTATCGGATTCATCACGCCGATGACGCCTGCCTGCAGCGGTATCGTGATCGGGTAGGCGCTATTGCCCGCGTTGTAGCCGAACCAGGTGATCACGAGTGTGGCCACCATGAAGCCTAAACCTACCTTCACATCGGTGGGCGAGACGATGCTCTCATCCCCCGCCTGCCGTGCCATAAAACGCGGAACGAATATGGGTTTGGCCGCCCAATACGCGATCCACGCGATGCCGAAGAATATCCAGAAGAAGCTCCATCCCCAGATGCCTGCCGTACCCACCTTCTCAATGTCTTCAGTATTGCCGGTGAGCGTGGTGATAACGTGTTTATAGTCTGCCATGGAACCTTCGATCTGCACCCACTTGCCGGGACCGATGATCGGGCCCGCGGCCTCCACGTTCATCATGGTATGGACGTGCCAACGGCCGGGACGGCGCCCTTGCAGCACCACCTTAAACATATAGTTCTTGCCGAGCTCCAGGTTGACTGAGCGCGGTACGAACTGCCCGCCGATATACGACTCGACGCGCGTCAATACCGGTCCGGGGATACCGATGTTTAGGAACGCCGGTGAATATTCGGGGTTGGCCGTGGTTTCCGGCCAGTTCTTGAACACATGTATCTTACCCGACACGGTCATCTTGTCGTTCACACGGAGCTTGTCCGTCGACCAATTCAGGTCATACCAATGCAGCGTCCTCATCCGCAGGAACGCTTGCTGCGACTTTTCACCATGCGCCGACGCTGCCGGTGCATAGAGACCCGTCGCGGCCACGACTACGGCTAAGCCCGCCGCGGCCCAGGTTCTTATTGCTGATTTACTCATGTTATTGCCTCGTCTGTGTTTTAATTTATGACGTTTTTTCGCGCTTCTTCAGAATCCGCTTAATATTGATCCAAGAACCTGGTCGTGGAGTACCAGCGGCCGAAGAAATGCCAGATGAAATAGATAAGGATACAAATGAACCCGGAGAAGAATGCCGAGACCGGCACCACGTCCTTCCCGAAGGTTCGCAGCGTCCCTTTCTCGACGAAGCGGATGTACTCCGGCGTACCCGTGCGGACATAGTGATAGCCTTGTATGTCGGCGATCGTCATGACCATGCCGTTATACTCGACCGGCTGATGCAAGACAGCCAGCATCGACCAATTGCCCGGGTAGAATAGCAGACCGAAGGCGAGGCCGCCGACGACGGCCGTGATCAAGAAGCTCTTCGACCACAGCAAAATTACGTCAAGGACGATCGCCCCTGGCACCAGCGTGGCTGCCCAGACGAAGTTGATCGGGAAATAGGTCCAACCCCAGAAATTGAAATACCTATTAACCCACTCGCCGAAGAGCAGGCCGAGGATGGTGAAGGTCGCGCCCAAAGGTAGGCGCAGTTTGTCCCACATCCAATACTGGACCGCCGCAGGGAAGGTGATGCACATAATCGGCGTCACGGTCACCCACAGACGGCGATCCTTCCAGTCGGTCCAGAAGTCCCAGTCGCCCATGGTCAGCATGGCGTGGACGTGAAATCCGCCGCAGAACACCAGGAAGGACAGGGCAAGGATCAACCAATCCGCTGTCCTCGAGGCCTGGATGATCTCGGCCTTGCTAAATACAGTTGGTGAGAGAGAACTCATTATGTTTGCCTCCTCGTCTTGGATTTATTTTGTACACTTATTGTACACTTACAACTCGAAGAGCCTTTTAGCCTCACGCTCCCGCTACCGGTGGTCGGTTTGGGAGCGGGCCGCTGCTCAGGGATCTCCTCGAGATCCCCTGCGCAACGGCCCATTCGCGCTACTCAGCTTTTCTTGTCGTTTTTTTTTACGGCGATAATCAGCCCTTAAGCACTCTTAAGCGCCGGTCCCGCCATCTCGCTCAGACGTCCGAAGATCTGTGATAACAGACCGCATAAGCCAAGCGCCATCCAGCCGAAGAACACGAAGCCATAGTGCAACGGGGCTACGAACAGTTCTTCCATCCACCAGAAGGTGTGACCCCACTCGTTGAGGCCAACGTTCGGTAGAATCATGAAGGGCCCGACTACTACTACGAGATAGGGTAAGGACACACCCCTCGAGAACATCGGTATCCTTGTGCGAGCATACATGAACGCGCCCCAACCCGTGATGATGTAGATCGGGTAGCTCATATAGAACTCGATGACATGGCTGGGGGTGAAGTCCGTGTCACGGATCACCGTTTGATGCCAGGTTCCATCCTGCTCGGTGTAGAAGCTGGCGCCCCAGTAAATCGCGATTCCATATGCCAACAACCATACCAAGTGATGGAAGTGCCGGTGCATTTCCTCGCGTGGCGTTACCGCGTCCATATCCCGAGTACGGGTCTTCCACAGGAAGGCACCGATATAGGAGAAGAACACGATCTCCAGGACCCATTCCGTGTACAAGAAATTCATCCAATAAGTCTTAAACTCAGGCGCGAAAGCGTCCAGCCCGGCCGACCACCCGTAAACCTCTTCATACCAGCGCACAAAGAGATTAAAGAAGGTGAATCCGCCGATCATCAGCCACAGATTCCTGTGATTGAGGAAACCGGCCTTTTCCGCGGTTACAGCTCTTGATATAGCACTAGATGATGCTGCCATTTTATTGCCTCCTACTTTTTGGTTTACTAACCACTCCAACCCCGGCGCTGCCCCGGGTGTGAAGTTCTTCTCTCGGCTTTATGTAGTTGTCCGCTCTGCCTCGACGCGGAGATACAAAGACGCCGAAGATTGAATAAGTCTACCAAGCCACGCGAGTATGTCAAGCGAGGCAAACGTATATTTCCACACGGTCGAAACCGCGCGGTTGCTTACCCTGCATTCCTGCCGAGAAAATACATTATATAAGGCTAATTGGTGATGGATTAACGACTTGGAAGATCCTAGAAATCAGGTCGCTCAGCGTAGATGTGCTAGCGGGCTCGCAAGCCTTTTCCGGGACGGGAAAAGTAAACGAAATTTAATATTGTACGTCACCACACGGGCACGGCGGCTCAGGCCGTGGCGATGTAGTCCCGGAGCGCGCTCGCCTCGGCTTCGATTTCTTCCATGCGGCCTTTCACGGCGTCACCCACGCTTACAATCCCGCACAGCCGCCCGTCCTTATCGGTGACCGGGAGATGCCGGACGCGGCGGTCCGTCATCATCGCCATGACTTTGAGCAGGGAGTCTTGGAGGCTGCAGGTCACGACGCCGATGTGCATTAACGCGTCGATCGGCATATGCAGCACTTCCGCACCGTGCGTGGAAAGCCCGTGCACGATATCGCGCTCGGAGAGCACCGCTCGAGGGCGTTGTTGGGGATCGCAGACAACAATCGCGCCGATGCGCTCCCGCATCAGCAGCTTGGCGGCATCGGCGATCGTCTCATCCGCACCGACCGTGACAACGCCCGCGCCCTTGATCCGAAGAATATCTTCTACTTTCATAAGCTACTCCGCTCGGCATCCACCGTGCCCATCTGGTGTTGTTTTAGCACAAATCGGCTGCGATTCCGCTCAAGAATATCGCGGCAAACGATTATAAACCGCCGGACGGGAGATGAGAGCTTGTGAAAAATCGTCGCGAGGGAAGGGAGGTCGTGTTCCGCCGGAGCGGAGGAACCGGAGTGTATATTGAAATACATGAGGATTCCGAGCACCGCCGGAACACGAGATCCCGAGCGCAGCAGATTTTTCACAAGCTCTGAGGCGGGCAAGAAGAGATTACGCTCGCATAGACCCGCTCGAAATCCTCGACCACACGCTCGGCATCGTAGGTCCGCACCGATTCGCGCGCGTATTCACCCATTCTTTCGCGCCGTCCAGCGTCTAACAGCAACGTGCCGATGCCCTCGGCCAGCGCGCGCGGATTGCCGGGCTCCACGATGAACCCATTGCCCCCTTGGCGCACGATCTCCGGTACCCCGCCGGCGTTCACGCCGACAACCGGCAGGCCCAAGGCCATTGCTTCCAGAAACACCAGCGGCTGCACCTCGGTGGTGGATGCGGAAGCAAAGACATCAGCGGCGGCGATGTGGTCCACGAGGTCCTGCCCGGTCAATATTCCCGCCCAGATCACATGGTCCGTTAACCCCAAAGCGTGGCCCAGGGCCTCCAAGCGGGAGCGGTCCTTACCGTCCCCGATCACCAAAAGGCGGGCATCCACGCCGTTTTGCCTCAGGTGACTAAAGGCCTCAAGTAAAACATCCACGCTTTTTTGCCGCACCAGCCGACCGACATGAACGGCCGTTGGCCGGGCCATACCGAAACGGTGCTTGAGCTCCGGCTTCGACGCGCTCCCTGAAAAGCACTTTAGACTAATCGGGTTGGAAACCACGTGCACCGGCCGCCGCATTTTGTGGCCGAGAAGCTCTTGCTTTAAGGCTTCGGCGGGCGTGATGACGGCGGTGCAGCGGTTGTAATAGAAGGCTAGGTAACGCCGGGTGAGATCCCTTACAAGCGCGAAATCGAGACCGAAGTTATTAAGATACTCGGCGAGAAACCCATGATGGGACCCGACGAGCGGGCATTTCAATAGCTTCGCAATCCACACCGCCTCCACGCCCATCGTAAAGATCGTATGCAGATGAATAACATCCGCTTGGAAACGACGCACTGCGTTCAGCGGTCCCACCAGCGAGGGCACGCGCGCCTGAATATGCCCGAATCCCGGAAGGGCCACGGAG
>JBIMKD010000272.1:0-27707 GCA_043673815.1 Chromatiales bacterium | reverse complement strand
TACTATTTTCCTCGGCCTTAAAGTCATCGACGACCCGCGGCTGACCTTGCGCCTACGAGACCTCCTTGCGGCCATCAGGTGCCTCGATGAACTCATCCGAAACTACTGCCTCTCAGAGTAAAATTCGTGGGGATCTCACAGAGCCTGGCCCCATTCCACTCGCAGCTGGGCGGCGAGGGTATTGAATGATAGCGCTACCCGTCCTAGCTCATCCCGATTTTCGAGAGTGATCGTGTCGGACACATGACCGCTGACCATCCGCTGCGAGGCTTCATCGAGGCTCGAGACGGTACGCAGGACGGCCATATAAAACCCCGTCCATAGATAAGTCGCTAACAGCAACCCCAGCACTGTGGCGATTTCAACCAAGTATTTAGTGCGGGCAAAGCGGTCAATGCGGGCCCGTAACAGAGCGTCCAATTCATCGATGCTACGATCCCATAGCTCAAAGCTCCCGGCCAGCGCGGCCGCTGCTACGGCACGATAGGTTTGTGGCTGAATAGTTATGCTCTGGGCTCTGCCCCCTAAATATATTCTATATATATCGCCAAGTTGCCCGATGAATTCTCGATGGAGTGTGTCGAAACGTGCGCCCGTCACGGTGATAAATTCCCCCCGAGGCTTTTCTAAGATCGCCCTGAGAGTCCCGGGGGGATTGTTACGGAAGGCGAGCTCCAGACCGTTTTCGGTTCCCTCGAGATAGGTTTGTACCAGGCCGCCTAACTCGACGAGTCGAGCGACGAGCCGAGATCTTTCCTCAGCCGAGAGACTCTGGTGTCTAAGGGCGTGCTCACCCAGCAATGTGGTCTGCACGACTAGGAATTGATATTCGGGCAGCTTGAGCAGCACGGTATCCATCAGGTAATAGCTATCGAGATCAGGGTCGAGGATAAGATTCGAGGTATCACCGACCAGGGCAATCAGCGCGCGGATGTCCGCGATGAAATTCTTGAAATGATCGTCGCTTACCTTCGCCTCAAGGCCCAGGGTTTCAGCTTTCAGGTTCCGCCAACTGGTTTGCAGCGCCTGGAACCGCTCGCTTGCGTTCAGGGTTGCGCCAAGCTCCCGGTTGACCTTCCCGAGCCGCTTGAAATCCCTATCGATTTGAGCCTGTCCCGCCAGTATTTGGTCCTTGAACGAAGTATTACCGCTCACGTAGTCATGGACGAATATGCTATGTTGCAACGTGTGCTCAAACAGTTGCCGTAGCGGCCGCAGATAGGCGTCTCCATCGATTTCTTTCTGGGCAAACTCTATCCGGTCATTTACTGAAATAATGTAATAGGTCAGGACCAGCGCCAGCGGTGCGATAAAGAGCAGACTAATCAGGCTAAACTTCCGCCGGTAGCTAAGGCGATTCATTAACCAGATGGCCGGATTAAAAAGCGTCTTCATACCCTGTGCTCGGTTGGATCATGTGAAACCCAGCGTGCCGATTTCGGCACCAAGCTTGTTGCTCCCTTACTCTTAGTCAATACACATCCTTCAGGTACCGGCCTTCCGTCGCGAGTTTCTTGACATACTGTGCCGCTTCCGCTTCTGGAAGCTTGCCAGTTTGCACGGCAATCCAATACAGCGCCTCGTCGACGTCCCGCGCCATGCGGGAAGCATTTCCGCAGACATAGAAATAGGCACCTTCCTGCAACCAGGCCCACAGCTCTTTGCTATGTTGCAGCATGCGGTGCTGAACATAAAGCTTGTCTCGCTGATCGCGAGAGAAAGCGGTGTCGAGCCGGGTCAGAACCCCGTCCCGGAGGTAGCCTTCCAGCTCCTCTTGATAGAAAAAATCAGTCGCAACGTTGGGATTTCCGAAGAACAGCCAGGTCTTGCCCGAGATCCCCAGCGCCCTGCGCTCCTCCAGGAAGGCCCGGAAGGGCGCGATGCCGGTGCCGGGACCTACCATGATGAGGGGAACGTCCGCGTTCGTCGGCAGCCGGAACGAATAGGTGGGCTGGATGTATACCTTAATGGTATCGCTCGGATCCAAGCGGTCGGCAAAGAAGGTCGAAGCCACCCCTTTTCGCATGCGTCGCTTGCGTTCGTAACGGAGGACACCTACCGTGAGGTGGACCTCGTTCTTATGCGCCCTGAGCGAGGAGGCGAGCGAAAAGAGCCGGGGCTGTAACGCCCCGAGCCGGGGCACGAGATCTTGGATCCGCGGCCGGGCCGAGGGAAAGTCCTCCAGTATTTCGAGGAGGTCACGGCCTTCCTCGAGGCCCTCTTGCGCGAGCTTCTTGAGCGCTTGAGCCTCGCCGGCGTCGCTCGCGCAGGCACTGAGATAATCGATGGCCTCGTCGCTGGGCTTGGTGATGTCCACCGCCTCGAGGAGCACTTGCCTGGCGCTCAGGGTGCCGCTCGCCCAGTCGATAGGCTCCTCCCCGCTGGCACCGGTTCGGTGCAGGATCGCCTCGCCTAGATGCGGGCAGTTGCGGGGAAAGACCCCCAGCGAGTCCCCCGGCTCGTAGCTTATCCCGCTCTCGGTGAGATCGATGACCACGTGGCGGGTGTCCTTGACCGAGCCCTCGCCGGTCAAGCGCACTAGCTTCTTGAGCGTGGCGTTGAAGGGGTTCTTGCGCGTGTAAGAGTTTGCGATCGGGATCGGCGCCGGCCGGGCTGCTGTCGGCAGGGTCCCTGCCTCGGCGACCAGTTCTTTGAGCTTCTTCGCGGTGGCGCGTCCGCCGGGGACACAGAGCGACAGATCCTGCACCTCCCCGCGCGCGATCACCTCTGCGTAGCTCTTGCACAGATAGCCGCACTGCCCGCAGTCCATCTGGCCCATGGCGGCCATGAGCTTGAGCTCGATGGGCCGCCCCTCGGCCAGCTTCATGCGCTTTTCGAGTGCCATCGCGGCGTCGTGCCAGGGGTAGTCTTCCTTGGCCGGAGGGGGCGGCGCCGCGCTCGGCACCCCTAGCTGTTCCAGGCTCAGCAGGCCGGCGAAGAAGCCGTTGAGCCAGACCCGTTGCTCCGAGTCAAAAGGGGCGTTCTCTGGGATCAGGTCCAGGTGTAAGGCCATAGGGGCTCAGGCGGCCTGCACGCTGTGCTGTTCGAGCAGTTGCGCGAACTGCTCCCCGGAATAGCGCTGGGTAAATCCCGCAAAGGTCTCGTGCGCGCCGTGCCGATGCTGGAGATAGCAGTCCAACAGGCGTTGAATATAGGCCGGCACGTCGTCCGCCGGGACGTTGCGGCGGATCTCACGCGCCAGTCGCCGCTCGCCAACGTAGCCCCCGCCCGCGTACACATGATAAGCCTCGAACTCTTCCTCATCCCCCTTGGCGATCTTGCACGCCAAGAGTCCGATATCCCCGATGTAATGCTGGGCACAGGAGTGGTGACAGCCGGTGAGGTGGATGTTGAGGGGTTGGTCTAAGACTACCCGCTGCTCGAGATGTTCCGCAATGCGCTCGGCGTGGTACTTCGTGTTGGCGGCCGAGAACTTACAGCCGGTATTGCCCGTACAGGCGATGAGACCGGCCCGGATACTATCCGCGCGCCAGTCGAGCCCAAGGTCTTGAACAGCCGCCCTGACGGCCTCAATGTCCTGCTCGCGGATGTCCGAGATGAGAAGATTCTGCCACACGGTGAGGCGCAGGATGCCGCTCCCATACTGATCCGCGAGCGCCGCAAGGCCCTGCATCTGCGCCACCGTGAGCTTCCCCACCGGTAGTACGACACCGACGTAGAATAGTCCCTCTTGCTTCTGGGGATGAAAACCAATGTGGGATAGTCGGTCGACTGGCGGGCGCGGTTCACAATCCTCTAGGGGAAAGCGGATGAGCTTGAAGGAGAGGTGTTTCTCGGTCTCCTCGAGATATTTCTCCAGGCCCCACCGGTCGAGCACGTACTTGAGCCGTGCTTTTGTGCGGTCCGTGCGGTCGCCCTGTGCGATGAACACCCGCACCACCGCCGCTGCCACCGCAAGGCACTGCTCGGGTTTGACCAGGATGCCGGTGTCACGGGCGAAGTCCCCGTGCCCGGTGATCCCCCCAAGCTGGAGCCGGAAATAGATGCCGGGCTCCACCGCTTTACCCTCGGCCACACGCACCGCCGCAAAGCCGATGTCGTTGGTGTCCTCAAGCACACTGATGGCGGCGCCGCCATCGAAGGCGATATTGAACTTGCGCGGTAGGCCGTAGAGTTCCCGGTGATTGAGGATGTAGTAATGGAGCTCGCGCGCGAGCGGGCGGGTGTCGATGAGCTCCTGGGGATCAATCCCCGCGGTCGGTGATCCGGTGACGTTGCGGATGTTGTCAGCCCCCGCGCCGCGATTGATGATGCCGAGCTCGTGGAGGCCCATGAGCACCTTCGGCCCGTCCTGCGCCTTGATCTCCCGGAGTTGAAGGTTCGCCCGCGTGGTCACGTGACTGTAGCCGCCCCCATAGCGCTCGGCGAGGTCCGCGACGCCGCAAAACTGGTGAGAGCTTAGGATGCCGTTGGGCAGGCGCAGGCGACACATATAGGCGTCCTGAGCGGGCGCCACGTAGAAGAGCCCAAGGAACTTGGTGCAAAAGACGTCCGTGCCCTTAGGGAACTCACCCGCTTCGGCGCGCTTGATGAGCTCGTCCCAGCGGTCGAGGGGATGGCGCTCGCGCTTGGCCTTCTCCTCGGCGACGAGCTTCTTGCCCTCGGCAATAAAGCGGTTCTGCGCCTCGAAGTGGATCGCCTCGGGGGCGGCGGGTGCAGCGTCCCCGTTCAGCCTCTGGGCAGGGGCGCTCTCACCCGCAGCCCCTGGCAGGCCACGCATCCGCTGAGCAATCTGGATGCCGCTGGTGAATCCCTCCAGGTAGCGTTTTTGTGCGTCAGAAAACCCTTGGTCAGTCATCGGCCTTCGTAGAAATCCGGATTTTCTAGGTGTAGGAGGAAATGCCAAAGCGAAATCCACGAATTCAAGCCATTTTTAAACTTTGAGAGCATGTTGGGCGTGAAACGTTGGGTGTTCATAGAGATGCTCCTCCATTGTTTCTGCAGATATTCGGTGATCGAGCTTTACTTGGTCTCGACACGCACAGTATTCTCTAGCGCAAGGCCTGTACCAGGCGCGTGAAGGCCCTGGCAAGCTATGCTTAACCTATTGTCTTAACAAGAATTGCTGCAATCTAATAAGGAAGGCGAAGGAAGAAACGGTACCCGCTTCAGGGACCTCTGGTCGCAATATTTTGGGAGCGTCCCAATATATTGTGAGCGATCAGGCGGGGCGGGTGATGCCGAGTTTCTTCATGCGGAATTCCAGGGTGGAGGGTTTGAGGCCGAGACGCTCGGCCGCGCCGCCCATGCCGCTCACCCGCCAGCCGGTTAGCTCCAGGGCCTTGAGGATATGTGCCCGCTCGGCTTCCTCCAATCTCTCGATGGGAGGCGGACTCCCCTGGCCCGCTGGCCCTGAGGCTAAAAACTCCTCATCGAAGGCGACCTCGGCCCCGCGGGTGAGGATTAGTGCCCGCTCGATCACATGCTGTAGCTCCCGAACGTTACCCGGCCACTCATGGGCCTGCAAGGCAGTCATGGCCCGGGCGGGCACGGTCTCGATGCGCTTGCCGTACTTCTCGGCATAGGTACGCACGAAGTGCTTGATGAGCAGCGGCAGGTCCTTCTTGCGTTGGCGCAAGGGCGGTAGCGTGATGGGAAAGACGTTGAGGCGGTAAAAGAGATCGGGGCGGAAGCTGCCCTCCTTCACGTGGGTCACGAGGTCACGGTTGGTGGCGGCAATGACGCGGACATCGACTTTGCGGGTCTCGCTTCCACCGACGCGCTCGAACTCGCCTTCCTGTAATACGCGCAGGAGCTTGGCCTGCGCCGCGAGCGGCAGCTCGCCGACTTCATCGAGAAATAGCGTCCCCTGGTCAGCAAGCTCGAAGCGGCCGAGCCTGCGGGAAAGCGCCCCGGTAAAGGCCCCTTTCTCGTGGCCGAAGAGCTCGCTTTCGACCAGGCCGTTGGGAATGGCGGCGCAGTTGAGCTTGACCAGGACCTTGTCTTTACGCTGGCTGAGGGTATGGATGGTCCACGCGATCAGCTCCTTGCCGGTGCCGGTCTCGCCCTGGATGAGCACGGTGGCGGCGGTGGGGGCGACTTGCTCGACCCTCTCCAGTACCTCGCGCAAGTCCTGGGAGGCGCCGATGAGGTCCTCCTCCGCCTGGGACACCCGCAGCTCCTCTTGGAGGTAACGATTAAGACCCTGCAACTGCCGGCGCTCGGCCTCCGCTTTGTGGCGCTCCTGCACATCGCGGAGGATAAGCGTGTAGAGCGGCTGGCCGTTGGCCTCGGCATGGGAGATGGTGGCCTCGACGGGGAAGGCCTCGCCATCGGCGCGCAGCGCGCTGTGTCCCTCGGGCACCCAGATGGGGACCTTCGGGCGGGTCTCGTCCGCGCCCGCGTACTCGCCGAGCACCCGGTACAACCCTTCAGAGAAAAACCGTTTACCAGGTCCGCCGATGGTATCTGTTGCCTGGCAGCGGAACACCCGCTCGGCCGCTCGATTGAAGAGGACGATACGACCTGCTTCATCGAGCGTAATGATCGCGTCCATTGCGCTCTCGATGATCCGCGACAGCCGTTCCTCGCTTTCCTGAACGCTCCTCTTTAACCGCTGGAGTGCGAGATGGGTGGTAATGCGCGCGAGCACCTCCTCCTGCTGGAAGGGCTTGGTGATGTAATCGACGGCCCCGAGCTCAAACCCCTTCACCTTGTCGACGATGTCGGTCAGTGCGGTCATGAAGATGACTGGAATATTCTGGGTTCCGGGATCTGCCTTGAGGCGCTCACAGGTGGTGAACCCATCCATCTCCGGCATGAGCACATCGAGTAACACGAGATCGACCGGCTGGGCCTTGATCAACTCCAAGGCCCGACGGCCATGCTCTGCGATGCTGACCTGATAGCCTTGCTGCCGCAAACGCCTGGACAGCAGGTCGCGGTTAACCGCATCGTCGTCCACGACCATAAGGTGCCCGAATGAGCGAGCGGCTATCTCACGCCCAGCGCTCGCGGGCACTCTGTCGGGTTCTTTAGTTCGTTGCTGGAATTGATCGCCGGCTACACGCGGGACAGGTGACAGAGGGCCAGATCCGGGTTTGGGCGAAACAACTACCGAATCGATGAGGGCTAAGAGCGTGGTGGCGGCCGTGTGGATCTTCTGGAGATCAACACTGAAGGTTTCTAGCTGCCCGCCCTTGGCCTCCTCCAATAACAGTTCGCTATAACCGAGGATGTGGTTTAACGGTTGGCTCAAATCATGGCGAAGGGTGGCAGAGGAAGCTGCGCCAGACTCTTGCGCCTGAGCATCCTGCTCAACCCCTGTCGCTACCTTCTGCTCAGTTGGGTCGGGCATGTCACCTCTTTCACCTCGCCTCGAAACGGGTGGCGAGCTTGGCGTTGGAGAGTTGTTCTTTGAACATCTTTCTCGCCCAGAGATAGTTGAAGCGTACCACAGAAAAATCGAAGGCCGTACCCTCTTTCATGTGCGGATTCAGGACCAGAAACTTGCAATTGGACGCCTCGCGCGCCTTCAGCGCCTGGTATTCCCAGACCTCATCTTGTAAGTGGTGCATGGCGTTTAACATGCGCTGAATAAACCCCACCGGTTTCGTGATGCGCCCCGAGTCGCTGAAATGGGTGCAGATCACCACCAGTTGGCTCTTGCGCCCCTCCCGATGGTGCTCTTCGATGATGGAAGGCAGGGGCGTCTTTTCGACCACGGCGCCATCGAAATAACCGTGCTCTCGACCGTTCCAGTCGGCGATCGGAAACAGCACGCCGGGGATGCACATCGATGCCGTGATGGCATTTACTAACGGCCCCTGGCGGAAGATGACTTTTTGGGCATACCCATCATCGGTGCAGGCGATCGCACGAAAGGGTATTTCACAGTCTTCCAAGCGCTGGACCGGAAGCCCGCGTTCTATCGCCTGACGAAAGCGGCGGCCGCGCACCAGACCGTCGGGTAATTGCTTGAAAAGAAGCAGACGCGCCAGTCCCGCCCCCAGGACTTCCCAACGAGCAAAATCCACAGCGCCCTTGCGATCGAGCTCGTCGGCGAGCGACAGCATATGGTCGACGGATAGCCCGGTACTCCAGCCTCCACCAACGATGGCACCCACCGAGACGCCCCAGATCTCCTTGATAAACGGTCGCAGCCCGAGCTCATTCAGTAGACCCGCAAGGGCGAGGTTGCCGGCCAGGCCAGGCGCACTTCCGGCACCAAAGCCGATCGCCAGATGGTTGTCCGGGTTGGATGCAATGCGCTTTAGAACACGGTAGTGTGAGGGATTGCAGGACGCCTCGATCTCTTCGCGCTGCGCTATGAGCTGCGCGACATGGTCTTGATCGGTGGCCATTATCAGCGACCGGGGAATGACGCCTCGATCGACATCGGGCGGCCGGGATTCATGTGCTCAGTATACGCTGGGTAATGTCCCGGATGCTGAGGCTGATTGGGTGCTCGGGATAGCGATGGACGAACAGGCCTTCGCTCGCGAGCTCAGCAAAGTCTTCGCTCAAAGGGATCAACCCCAGGACCTCACAGCCAAAGACCTCTTGCAGGCGCGCCCGTAGCTCGGCCGGATCGAGCCGTGCGTACACCTTATTGGCAATGAGGTAAACCTTTGGGACCTCGAGCTTGGCCGCGATTTCGGTCAATACGGCCGTGCCGTAGTAGTCCTGCTGATCGGGCCGGATCAGGATGATCAGGACGTCCGAGAGCGTGGCGGCGAGCATGGTTTCCTTATTCAGCCCCGGGTGGGTGTCGATGAACAAGTAATCGAGGTCGAAGGCGTCCAGCAATTCATCAAAGTTGTCGCTCAGCCGGTTGATATCGTAGCCTTCATCGAGGAGCTGTGTAATGGCCTGAGCGTTCAACGATGCCGGTACCAACCAGCATTTCCCTGGGGTTTCGGGACTGCCATGCTCGGAGACGTCGTAAGCGACTTGGGCAATGGTGCACTTGCCCCGCAAGAAGTCGTATAAGGTCAGTTTGATCCGCTCTTGATCGAAGTTGAAGAGGATGTGGATCCCGGGCGATTGCAGATCCGTATCGAGCACCGCCACCCGTTTGCCGGCTGCCTCAGCACAAACGGCGATGTTGGCGGTTATGTTGGATTTCCCCGTCCCGCCGCGATAGGAGTGGATGGTGACGATTTTCCGTTCGCCCATTTTTTTCTCCTCCGCCCTCAGGCGCGTGTTAGGGCCGAACTAAGCATTTGAAGCGCAGAACGACGTTGGAACTACGCCGGTTTTTCATAGTTTCCGCCTTCGCGGTAGTGCCGGCAAGCGCTGGGAGAGTTGCACGACTCCCCGTTTGGAAACCCCAATGCTAAAGTGCCCGCCGTAAACGGTGGGTATTCAGAATTAAACGCTATACTTGAGCATAGGTACCATCGTCACCCTTAGCGCACGCAGTTGGACCCCGAACAGGATCTCAAACAGAGGATCGTTGATACCGCCCTCGCTTTAGCCGAGCCGCGCTCGTGGGAAGTGGTGCGCCTGCATGAGGTGGCCGAGGCCGCGGGGATCACGCTCGATGAGCTGCGCGTTTATTTCCGCGAAAAGGAGGATATCGTCGAGGCCTGGTTCGACCGTGCGGACGCCGCGATGCTGCACGCCGCCACGGCGCCCGGCTTTCTTAGCCTGACGACCCGGCGACGCTTGCAGCGCGTCATCATGGCCTGGCTCAACGCCTTAGCGCCGCACCGGCGCGTCACCCGGCAGATGATCTCCGGCAAGCTCGAACCGGGCCACTTGCATATCCAGATTCCGGGGATCATGCGCGTGAGCCGCACCGTGCAGTGGTTCCGCGAGGCGGCGCATCGCGACGCCGCCTATGTGCAACGAGCATTTGAGGAGGTGGCGACGACCGGCATTTACCTCACGACGTTCTGCTACTGGATGTGGGACGATTCACGGGGATCGGGCGCGACGGAGGCGTTGCTCGAGCGCCTGCTCGGCATCGCGGAACGCTTCGCCCACGCGACGGTGGGGCCAAGCGCGGCAGTGCCCGGTAGTGGCCTCGAACCGCCCGCTTAGATCTCTTGGTTGGATACCTTCACCCATGGCCTGAGCGGCGCTTTGCTGGTCCAGGCCATCGGCGCGGCACGATTTGTCAGCGTGCCCGTGCGCCAACGAGTGTCGGCGGGTTTTATCGCGGCGGCGTTTCCCGACATCGATTATCTGGTTTTTTGGGCCGCTCCGCTGATCTATCTCAATCTACACCAAGGGCTGACGCATTCTCTGGTGCTGATGCCGCTGTGGGCGGGTCTGGTGGCTGTGGCGTGCCCGTATCTGCTACGCGGCGAGCACGGATGGCAAGCTTTTTATCCGCTATGCGTGCTCGGGATCAGCGCGCATATCGGGGGCGATTTGATTACGGCCTACGGCACGCAGATCTGGGCGCCGTTTTCGGAACACCGGGTTACCCTGCCGATCACCTATGTCATCGATCCCATTTTCTCCGGGATGCTCCTGATCGGGCTAGTGGTCTCTTTCAAATGGAACGCCCGGCGCGCGGCGATCGTGGCGTTAGGCGTGCTCGGGAGTTATCTCGGCTTGCAGTATTTCCTCTACACACAAGCGCTCGCCATCGGACACGCCTATGTCCGCGGCCGGGCGCTCGGCGAGGCCGGGATTCACGCCATCGCGCAGCCGTTCTCGCCGTTCAACTGGAAAATCATCGTCTCACGAGAGCTCGATGTTTACGAAACCCATCTTCGGCTCGCCGGGCCGGACGGGCTCGCGTCCCCCGGCGCGTGGCTATTTCCATCCACGGCAGCCGCCTATGTAGCGCCTGACGCCGCGCGCTGGACGCGCTACCCGCGCTTCGGCGCCGATCCCCGCACGGCGCCGCTCGCGCGCGAGGTCTGGTCGCAGGACGGCTTCGCAGGTTTTCGCGAGTTCGCGCGTTTTCCCGCATTGTACCGTGTCGACCGCGCCGGGGCAGAGGGCTGCGTATGGTTCACCGATCTGCGTTACACGCTGCCAGGGATGCTCCCTCCATTCCGTTTCGGGATGTGCCGGCGGGCGGATGCCGGCCCCTGGCGCCTTTACCGCCTACGGCTCTTTACCGAGGATGAGCGCCAAGCGTTGTGATTCTTATAGCCCGCCGCAGCGCGGCGGCGCCTTGCGTTGCGGGGGATGCGTCAGGGCCCGGCGCCATAGGTGGCCACCACATCCGGTCTCAGCTTGCCGAGGATCCCCAAGAGCTCATCCTTATCGGACTGCGCGACCTGTTTATTATCGAGGCTCTTTGTCAGGTCTTCCATGAAGGCGTCGAATTCGGCATCGCCGATCTGGTGCGGTTCATGCCGGGCCTTCATCTCCCCGCCGGTATACTTGCAGGGGCCCCCGGTCTGCTCGCACAGGTATTCCACCATCTTGGTCTTGAAGCGGCGAAGATCGACGTTCGTGAAGTAAGGCCTGGTCCGCGGGTCCGCGCCTATATTAGACATGAGTCCGTCGACGATGGCCGTGAGCCCCTCTTGCCCGCCCAAGCGCTCGAACAGCGGCCGGGATGCGGCTGGCACGGGCGCGGGGGGCGCGACGGCAGGCTTCGGCGCTTCCGCGACGGCAGGTTTCTCCGACTCGCAGCCGGAAATTGCGAGTGTCAACGCGCAGGTAAAGACGGCAATTCTTACCGGAGTTGTGTTATACATGTGTTGTCCTCCTCGAGTCGTCGTATCGTAGCGTAAATCGCGAGGCCACCTGAAAGCGCCCGCGAAAACCGCGAAGTTATAGTTCTCTTAGACGCGGCTTATCCACCCTCTGTCATAGCCCGGTGCTGACATAGCCTGCGCGCACTGCGCAGTTTATGATAGACACCGCAACTAAAATACCCCTCAGGCCCATTCACGTGCCGATGTCTCGCGTCGTTACCCCACTTTTTTGGATGTCCTGGTGCTCATCCCGGAGCGGCCGGCGATACTTTCCGGCGTCCACGGCGTGAAAATCCATATTCTCGGCGTATGCGGCACCTTCATGGGCGGGATCGCCCGCATTGCGCGCGAGCTCGGGCACGAAGTCGCCGGCTCGGATCAGGGCGTTTACCCGCCGATGAGCACTCAGCTTGAGCAAAGCGGTGTCAAGCTAACGGACGGATATCGCGCCTCTAGCCTCGATCCCGCGCCCGATCTGGTGGTCGTCGGCAACGCACTCTCCCGCGGTAATGCTTGCATCGAATACCTCCTTAATGAAGGCTTGGCCTATCGGTCGGGGCCGCAATGGCTAGCCGAGCAGGTGCTGCAGGATCGCTGGGTGCTTGCCGTGTCCGGCACCCACGGCAAAACGACAACCGCCAGCATGCTGGCCTGGATCTTGGAGGATGCGGGTCATGCGCCGGGGTTTCTCATCGGTGGGGTGCCCTTGAATTTCAATGTGACCGCCCGGCTCGGCAGCGGCCGCTGCTTCGTGGTGGAGGCGGATGAATACGACACGGCGTTTTTTGATAAGCGGTCCAAGTTCATCCACTACCGTCCGCGCACCTTGGTGATCACCAATATCGAATTTGACCATGCAGATATCTTCCCCGATCTGGACGCAATCAAGCGCCAGTTTCACCACCTGATCCGCATCATACCCGGTCGAGGGTTGCTCATCCGGCCGGCCCCGGACACGGTGGTCGACGAGGTGCTGACGATGGGGTGCTGGACGCCCGTAGAGACCTTCGGAGGGGATCGGGTACCGCAATGGGGTTTTCGAGACGTGGCCGCGGATTTCAGCGCATTCGATGTCATGATCGAAGGCCATCCGTTCGGGCGGGTCATCTGGGGGCTGCTCGGACAGCATAATGCGCTCAACGCGCTCGCCGCTTTGGCCGCCGCGCGGCATGCGGGTGTGGCGCCCGATGTGGCTATCCGCGCCTTGTCGAGCTTTGCCGGTGTCAAACGCCGACTGGAACAGCTTGCGGTCCTCCGCGGTGTGTCGGTGTATGACGATTTCGCGCATCATCCCACGGAGATCCGCGCCACCGTTTCGGCCTTGCGCCAGAGAGTCGGATCGTCGCGGATCATTGCGGTGTTTGAACCGCGTTCCAATTCCAGGCGCCTGGGTGCCCATGCCGCGTCCCTCGCAGATGCGTTCAGCAAGGCGGATTTCGCGCTTTTTTATTGTCCACCCAACCTCGGCTGGGATCTAGCCGGGCAGACGCGTAGCCTCGGGAGTAAACGGATTCTGCTCCAGGATCTCGACGCCATCGTGGCCAGGATCCTTGCGCTCGCCCAACCGGCCGATCAGGTGCTTATAATGAGCAATGGCGGCTTCGGCGGGCTCCACCAAAAGCTTTTGCAAGCCTTGGCGAGCGGCAGCGACCGATAATATCGCTTTCGGAAACTCGGCAAGAGTTACTGCGCAGCCCATCTGCTTTGTCGCGTGCTCGCTCGTCGCTTGCCTATCTACCTGTTAGGCACAACCGCTCACGATGATTCTTTGCGACCTTTCGCGAGGTGCTCCGTCTATACCTGTGCGTCCGTGTGGACGCTCATCACTCGCCGGAGGTAAGCAATGAAACGCTTTCATGCACACGTCGCCGTAAGGGACCTCAGTCAGAGCATCGTGTTTTACAGCAAACTCTTTGGGCAGTCCCCATCCGTGGAGCGGAACGATTACGCAAAGTGGATGCTGGAGGATCCGCGCGTAAACTTCGCCATTTCCTCACGGTGCCACGCGGTCGGTCTGAATCACTTCGGATTCCAGGCCGATTCACCAGAGGAATTGAAGTCTTTGAAGGCGTTGGCGGAGGCCGCGTCCGACGGGCAAGTCCTGGATCAGGGCGAGACCGCCTGCTGCTATGCGAACAGCGAAAAGCACTGGACGGTTGACCCTCAAGGCTTGGCTTGGGAACACTTTCACACCATGTTCGAAGCAAAGGAGTTCGGCCAAGACACTGCCAATCAAACTGGAGCCTGTTGCATTCCGGTCAACGCTTCGACACAGGACGGCGCACAGGCAAAGACTGCGTGTTGCATTCCCAACAGTGAAGGGCCTGCGGCTGGTGCCTGTTGTGGTTGAGGGGCAGAACATGTCGGAGCCAGCGTCCCGTGATGAAATCGCAGCCTCATACAGGACACTGCGAAACGGTCTGCTCAGTTATTTGCGGAGGCGCGTTGAAGACGCTGCAATCGCGGAAGACTTGTTGCACACCGTCTTTCTCAGGGCGCTGGCTTCCGGCCAAACTGCCAGGTCGTCGGAAAAAATGGCGGCATGGCTCCACACGATTGCCCGCAATGTACTGATCGATCACTACCGGGCCAAGCGTTTGATGAGCGAACTGGAGGACTTGGCGGCGGAGACGGCCGAAGAGAGTTCGTCGCTGCAAGCACTGTCAACTTGTCTATTGCCACTGGCCCGGCAACTGCCCGGCATCTATCGAGATGTTCTGTTGGGCACGGAGTTTCAAGGCAAAAGCATGCGAGCAGTAGCCTCCGAGCTGAGCTTATCCGTACCTGCTGTAAAGAGCAGAGCAAGCCGCGGACGCAAAATGCTCAAAGACGGAGTGCTTGCCTGCTGCCATGTTGAACTGTCGCCGTCGGGTGAAATCGCCGACCATCACCCGCGCACCAAGGGTAAATGTCAATCGTCCTGTGAATGTGCCTAACAACGCCTTGCAGCAGACGCGGCAAAAAGCGCCGCGCCGCTGAAGGCGAGCGATATGTCTCGCGACTCGCTCCGCGGCTTCGCGCATCTGGGCTTGCTCGCGACACCTTTGCAGAGCTTCTTTAGGAAAAAAATCCGGTCGATGCTTTTTTGGGCTCCTCGGCAGAATCTATGGGTATTCCGTTAACTCCCTCTCCCGCCGGGAGAGGGCGGGGGTGAGGGGATCTCAACCACACGTGATAACCCAATACCTTGAGATATTCAGTCCGTCGCAAGTCGTTCGAGACCTGCTCGACATGCTGGCCACCATCGACCTCGATGACATCTTTGGGCTCCAAGCAGAGGAAATCCACGACGTAGGGGCCAAGGACCGTTGACGTCGAAACTTGACGCCGTCGAGCCGTCGAGCGCGCAATCGACTCCACAAGCACCGCTCCGCCTCGGTCGAATTCTTCCGCAGCGCCCGGGCCAGACTGTTCATCGGTCTCTCTATCCCCTCACCCCTGCCCTCTCCCGGTGGGAGAGGGAGTTAACCGTGGCGCACTTACCTTGCCTCGAAATCTCGAACCCGAAAACTCGTGGCCAGGCCCAAATAAACACACCTAGATTATCATGCGATCATTGCCAGACAGTCTCTCCACTGACAAATTCTGCGGAAGAGCTTCTTTTTAAAACAAAATCTCGGGTTCTTCGATCACGCGGTTCTCGATAGCGCCAATCGCTTCGATCTCGATGCGCACGACATCGCCCGGCTGCAGGAACGAGGGCGGGTCGCGACGCATCCCCACACCCCGCCCGGTGCCCGTGGATATGACATCGCCGGGCTCCAAGGTGAAAACCGTCGACAGCAGCTCGACCAAGCGGTAGCAGTTCCAGATCATGTCGCGCGTGTTGAACGCTTGCCGCGGTTCCCCGTTGACATAAGTGCGGACATCAAGCGCGTGAGGATCGCCGATCTCATCGGGGGTCACGATCCACGGACCGATGGGCCCATGCGTGTCGAACGACTTCCCTAGCGTCAGCGTCGGCGAGCGCGCTTGCCAATCGCGCACCGACACATCGTTCACGATCAGATAACCCGCAATCACTTCCGGCGCCCGGGCCGCGGGCACGTGCCGGCAGCGGCGCCTGATCACGAATCCTAGCTCGCCTTCGTAGTCCACTTGCTCCGAGACGCCGGGTTTATGGATTGGGTCGTAGGGGCCGTTCGCGCAGGTCGACTGTTTGTTGAAAATGGTCGGAAAGGCTGGCCGCGACCCGCCCTTCTCTGTGATGTGGTCGGCATAATTCAAGCCGATCGCCAGAAACTTGGGGGGCCGGAGCAGCGGCGCTTCGAGATGGATGTCCGCGAGCGCGATGCGTTCGCACTGACGCTCGATGCGGCCGGCGAGATCGCCCAATAACGCTTGCCCGGCCGCGAGCAGCTCCGTCATCTCGCGCGGATAACCGGGGATCGACCCGATCGCATAGACGTAGGTGCCGGAGGCGACGCCGATGCGCGTCTCCCCCATGTGGGTAAAGGTGACCAACTTCATGGGCGCACCAAAAGCGCCTCCAGCGCGCGATCGAGGATCCACTTCGCCGTGGGATCGCTTGCCATAACACCTCCTCGCTCTTTACCATGAACTCCCGATGTCTACCGCCTGCGACCCCTGCTTGGCCTTCCGCGCCCGCCCGTATTACGCTGAAATCTATTCGCCGCGGTCTTGCCGCGGGGACCTTAGCGATGGGGTTTCCAAAGGGGAGAGGCGCAGCTCTCCCCATTGGTCGCCCCACGGGGTTGCATACCCCGTGGTGGCGAAATCTATATTGACTTCGCGGGCTGGCGCCGCGATCCGCCCCGGTTTTGTAGTTATCATACCAGCACACTGCCGCCGGTTGTCCTAAGATGAGTTTGCACGCGCTCGCTCGAATACCCGCGCTCAAAAGGTCTGCGCTACTGGCTGTCTTGATCGTAGTGTGCGCTGCTCCATCGCTAGCCGCGGCCGGCCCGCCGGAGCTTGAAGATCCGCGCTATGCCCTTTGCAAGGCCGATCCGAAGATTCCGGACCGTCCTCCCCAAAATCCGGCGGCGTATAAATTGGGGTCGATTGAGGTGACGGCCGACCGGGTGGAGGTCCTGGAGGAGAATGTGTCGACATTCGTGGGTGGTGTCTCTTTGGTCCGCGAGCAACAAGCGGTGGTTGCGGATCTCCTCACTTACGAGCGCGGTCAGGCCGTCATTGAGGCCGAAGGTCATCTGCTCCTGTGGGATCCGGCTTTGTTTTGGTCGGGGAAATACGGCCGCCTCGATCTCGCCAACGACCGCGCCCATCTTGAATATGGCGAGTATCGATTGCTGCAACGGCGCGGGCGCGGAGGCGCGCGCATCATCAAGCTCGACACGCGGGAGAATGTCACACAGCTTAAGGACGTCGATTACACCACGTGTGGCGGCAAGACACCGGACTGGCAGCTCGCGGCTAAGCGCATGAAACTGGATCATAACGAGGAATGGGGCGAGGCTGAGCACGTGGTGCTGCGGGTGCGGGAGACACCGGTATTCTATCTGCCGTATATCACCTTCCCGATCAGCGACAAGCGCAAAACGGGTTTCTTACCGCCGACGGTGGGAAGCACTTCGGAAAGCGGGTTCGACCTGAGCACCCCCTACTATTGGAACATCGCGCCCCAACACGATGCAACCTTCCAGCCTCGGATACTTTCCAACCGCGGCGTGATGCTCGGGGGCCAATACCGTTACCTCCTGCAAAGCGGCGGGGGAGAGCTTGATTTTGAGTATCTGCCCTCGGACGCCGGCTTCGAGGACGAGAGCCGGTCGCTGGTTGCATTTACCCATGAGCAAGATTTTGCGCGCCGGCGCGGTCACGCTTTTCTGACCTACAACCGGGTGTCCGATTCGGAATACTTCGAAGACTTCGGAAGCAATCTTGCCGTCAGGAGCACGCGCTATCTTCCACAGCGCGCCGACATCAGCTACCGCGGCGATTACTTCAATATATTCGGCCGTTTACAGGGGTTTCAAACCGTTGATTCCACCATTCCGGTCGAGAACCGGCCTTACGACCGGCTACCGCAGATCTTTTTTTCCACCCGCCTGCCCGCGCGCGACCGGGAAATCAACCTCGAATTTTTCGGGCAAGCCACCTATTTTGACCGCGACGAGGGGGTCATCGGCGGCCGTATCGACCTCAAACCGGTCATCAGCTACCCGGTGCACGGCGCGGGGGGGTTTCTCGTGCCTCGGGTGAGCCTCGAGCATACTCAGTATTACCTCGAAAACACCGCTGGGGCGGATAATCGCCCTAGCCGGACCCTGCCGATCGTGAGCCTGGATAGCGGGCTCGTATTTGAACGCGACCTTGATTTCGCGGCGCTGCCGGCCGTGCAAACCTTTGAACCGCGGATCTTCTATCTTTACGTCCCCGAGCAGGATCAGGATGATCTGCCTGTTTTTGATACCGGACAATACGACATTTCCTTTGCGCAACTATTTCGCGAAAACCGGTTCAGCGGCCCCGACCGTCTCGGCGACGCAAACCAGACTGCGGTCGCGGTCACTTCCAGGATCATAAATCGCTATACGGGCTGGGAACATCTGCGCGCGAGCGTGGGCCAGATCTTTTATTTCGAGGATCGCCGTGTCAACTTGCCCACCGACGGGGCGGATACCGTTTCGGTGTCGAATTTCCTCGCGGAGCTCACGACCCGGTTACCCAATGGTCTCAGTGCGCGGGGGGATCTGTTCTTGGACCCCAACGACGGGACTGTCGAAAAAGGCCTCATCGGGTTGCGTTATGGTCCCGATCCCGACACCATCGTGAACGCCGATTATCGCATCAACCGCAATATCCGCGGTCTCGGTGATACTCTCATCGAGCAGACCGATCTGGCGTTTCGTTGGCCGCTAGATCCGAATTGGAGCGTCATCGGTAAGTGGACCTATTCCTTGGATGTCGAGGACACTGTCGAGGTCGCCGGAGGATTTGAGTACAACAGTTGCTGCTGGGGTGTCCGCACGGTGGCGCGGCGGTTCGTGAGCAGCGACACGGGGGAGTTCGACAACGCGTTTTTCGTTCAGATCGAGCTCAAGGGGCTGGCCGGCTTTGGGCGCAGCACCACCAGTTATCTAAAACGGAGCATTCCCGGGTACGAGAACGAATTTTAGCGCCGCGCGCCGGGGTTGTTGAATAGTATTTATAGACGCATGTACAAGACCACGAGTGAAAACTTAAACCCGCTCCTGCAACGCTTAAGACAGGGCTGCTTCGCCGCCCTTCTCCTGGCTTACAGCACTTGCGCGGCAGCCACCGCCGAACCGCTCGATGCGATCATCGCCGTGGTCAATGACGACGTTGTCATGGCGAGCGAGATCAACCGTATGTTCGAACGCGTGAAAGCGGAATCGCAACAACAACGCGGCGATCCGCCGCCCGACGCCGCCCTGCGCCGTCAGGTGCTGGAGCGTCTCATCGTCATGAAGATTCAGTTGCAGCTTGCCGCGCAGACCGGCTTAAAGGTGGACGACGATACCCTGAACCGTGCCGTGAGCAATATCGCTTCGGAAAACGGCATGCCGCTGGCGCGCTTTCGCGAAGCGGTGGAGCGCGGCGGTTATGACTTTGCGCAATTTCGGGAGGATGTCCGAGATGAGATCATTATCAGCCGCTTGCGCCAGCGCGAGGTGTCGAACCTGGTGCATGTCTCGGACCGGGAAATAGACAACTATCTCGCCACACAAGTGCAACAAGATACGATCGAGATGGAATATCGTCTCGCGCATATCTTGGTTGCCACACCGCGCTCTGCGTCCGCGGAGGACGCGGAGAAGGCACGCAAACAGGCGGAGAAGCTCCTGCGGCGCGTGCGCGCAGGCGAAGATTTCCTGCGCGTAGCAGCGGAGAATTCCGGCGACCCGCAGGCCTTCGATAGCGGCGATCCCGGTTGGCGCAAGGCCGGGGAAGTGCCTACGGTGTTTTCGGAGGTAGTCACCTCGTTGCGCGAGGGCGAGATCAGCGACGTGATCGGTAGCCCCAGCGGCTACCATATCATTAAGCTGCTGGGGGTCCGGAGCGCCGGGGAAGAGCTGACCGTCAAACAAACGCGCGCCCGGCACATACTGATCAAACCTAGCGAGCTGATGTCGAGCGATGATGTGCGGGAACGCCTCCATAAACTTAAGAAACGTATCGAAGGTGGGGACGATTTCGATGATCTGGCCCGATCGCATTCGGAAGACAAAGCCACCGCGGCCAAGGGCGGCGACTTGGGTTGGGTCAGTCCGGGCGATCTGGCGCCTAAGTTCGACGACGTCATGGGCCTGTTAACCCCCAACGGGATCAGCGATCCCTTCGAGACCGAGCTCGGGTGGCACATCGTTCAGGTCTTGAAACGCCGCGACCATGATAATACGCGCGAGGCGCTGCGAGGTAAGGCCCGCGATGCGATCCGGCGGCGGAAGATCGAAGAAACCGGCCAAGCCTGGTTACGCCGCCTGCGTGACGAGGCGTATGTCGAGTATCGTTTCCGCGAGTGAGGGCTTGTGAAAAAATCCGCTGCGCAGCGTCCCCGGATCGTCATCACTGCCGGCGAGCCCGCTGGGATCGGACCGGACTTAATCGTCCGCATCGCGCAACGCGAGCATCCGGGGGCGATCACCGTCATCGCCGATCCGAAATTGCTGACTGCACGCGCCGCGCAGCTCAAGCTCCCGTTGCATATCGAGCCGTTCTCGCCCGAAGATCGCACGGTCGCACGGCGCGGCGCGATCAAGCTCATACCGGTACGGCTCGCCCGCCCGGCGGTCAGCGGGCGATTGGATAAGCGCAACGCTCCCTCTGTGGTCGAGACCCTCGCGCAGGCTTGCCGCGGGTGCATGGACGGGACCTTCGACGCCATGGTGACGGCGCCCGTGCACAAGGGGATCCTCAACGATGCCGGGATCCCCTTCACCGGTCACACGGAGTATTTGGCCGCGGCGACCGGCGGCCATTTTCCGGTAATGATGTTGTGTACGCCCGAGTTGCGCGTCGCCCTCGCCACCACCCATGTGCCCCTTCGCGCTGTCAGCGATCTCATCACCGAGGATCGCATCGTACGCGTATTGCGGATCCTGGCTCGGGATCTCCGCGCCCGTTTCGGCCTGAGCCAGCCCCGGATCGCCGTTTGCGGCCTAAACCCTCATGCGGGGGAGGGCGGACACCTCGGCACGGAGGAGATCGATCATATTATTCCGGCGATCGAGACCGTGCGTGCGGAGGGCCTCCGCGTCGAGGGCCCCTTGCCCGCGGATACCGCCTTCGTCGCCGAACCGGTGAATCGCGCCGACGCGGTGCTTGCGATGTACCATGATCAAGGGCTCCCGGTCCTGAAGCACCAAGGCTTCGGCCGCGCCGTGAACGTAACGCTCGGCTTGCCGATCATTCGAACATCGGTCGATCACGGCACGGCGCTCATGCTAGCCGGGACCGGCCAGGCCGACCCGAGCAGCCTACTAGCGGCCCTTGATGCCGGCTTTGAGATGGCCGTGCGCGGCGCTCGCGGCCGCTACCTGCCGGGCGGGGTAAGAGCCGTTCCGGGAAAGCGCCGTGAGAGATGGGAGACGTGACCCTTTTGGGGACATTCAGGTTCCGACCTTGTATGGTGGCTAACGCGCTTGGCTGGGGTCAAGCGCTGCAGCGAAGCGGCGAGTTCGGAGTCACCCATTAAATTAGTCGGTACTGGGCTTGGGCTTACCCGCCGTGGCATCCGTCTTGTTCGGCAACGCGACCGTGTTCACATCGACGGTGATCTCCTTCAGTCGCTGTGCCACTTCCGATGTCATCGCTTCTTGATAACGTCCACCGAGGTACTTGGCCAGGAACTTCTCAGCCGCCGCAAACATGGCCATATTGTTTTCTGGCCGCGCGAAACCATGACCTTCGTCTGGCGCGACCAGGTACTCGACGGGATAACCACGCTCGCGCAGCGCGATCACGATCTGATCCGACTCACGTTGGTTAACACGCACATCGTTTGCACCATGCACGATCAAGAGCGGGGTCTTGATCCTGGTGGCGGAATTCAACGGCGACTGGCGCTCGAGTTGGGCCTTGCCTGCCGGAGTGGTGGGATCGCCCATGCGCTGATGGACAAACATGCGACCCGATTCCCAGTAGGGGGGTATCGATTCAAGCCACGTAATCAAGCTTGACGGCCCCACGATGGAAACGGCGGCGGCATAGACATCGGGTGTAAACGCCACGCCGGCGAGCGTGGCGTAACCGCCGTAAGACACCCCCATGATGCCGATGCGTTTGGGATCGGCAATGCCCTGGGCGATCAGATAGTTCGCGCCCCAGGTCACGTCGTCCTGCATCTTATCGCCCCATTGCTGGTTGCCGGCGTCGAGAAACTTCTTGCCATAGCCGGTTGACGCGCGAAAGTTTGGCTGCAGCACAGCATAACCCCGATTTGCCAGGAACTGCGCAAAGCCGTTGTAACCCCAGCTATCGCGACCCCATGGGCCGCCATGCGGCAGGATGATGGCAGGCAGGCTCTTGGGCTCGACCCCTTTCGGGAGTGTCAGGTAGGCGGGGATCTCGAGCCCATCCGATGAGTTGTAGCGGACTGCCTTCATCGGCGCGAGGTGACTGCGGGTCAATTTGTCTCGCACCTGATATTGGAGCGTCAGCTTTTTTGTATTGCGATCGAAGAGATAAGTTTCACCGGGTTCGGTATCGCTGCGTGCGCTTACCAGCCACAGTCGTTCGTCCTTGGTCCAAGAGTCTAGATCGATCTCCTTATCCGGCAAACGCTCTTGCAGGAGTTTGTAATCGGCTTCGAACGCTTTGTCTTTCCAGTAGATCCGTAAGCGCTCATCCTCGTAGATGGTGGCTATCAAGTCATCGGTGACTTCAGAGAACCACGCGTTGCTATTATCCACGCGGTTAAGAGGATCCGCATCGACCGGTTCTTCTTTTCCGGTGGCGGGGTTAAACAACTCCAGGCGAATGAGATTGATGTTGGGGCCCTTATTGGTAATGAAATAAGTGCGTTCTCCGTCTTTGTGATACTGGACGGGCCCGCAGGTTTCAAATACGTTGCAGGAATAAACGTTTGCAAAGCCGTCAGGGTCGACGCGCAGCACCTCAGTATCCCCGTTCTCCGCCGAACGAGTCGCCAGGCGCAACCGATCTTTGAGATCGAAGACCCAGGATGTGATGCGCTCGGTATTCTTCCGCATCAAGGTACGCTCACCCGTGGAAATCCTTCACTCGGTAGAGGTCATGCCAGGCAGGGTCGCGGTCGTTCAGGCCTACGTAGAGTGTGTCGGGCTCGCTGCGCGGCACGGCAGAAATCCAAGCCGCCACGCCTTTCACATCGGTTAGGTTGCGTGCGGCTGGAACATCCTGACCCACGGCCGGACTATCCGCCGGATTGACCGCATAGACGTTATAGTTTTCATCACCGAGCTTGTCCTGCGCAAACAAAATGTATTTGCCGTCGCGGCTCCAGAAGTACCAGTCAACGGGCCGCTTTGTGTCGGCCGTCAGCGGCTTAGCGCTAGCGAAAGGATCAGCCGTGCGTTTTACCCAAATGTTACGCGTACCTTTGAAGGGCTTGATAAAGGCGATGAACACACCGTCGGGCGAAATCTGAGCGCCGACGATCTCTGGATCGCCGAAGAACAGCTCGCGGTCGATGATTGGGGGTGGCGTCGTCGACTGGGCCACTACGGGCATTGAGAGCATGACGATGATTAGCAGCGCGCATGCCGCGGCTAGCGGAGATCCCCAGCCGGCGCAGAGCCTTGCGTATTCCAAAACAGATTGACGACCTGATTGCATACGAAACCTCTCTTTCGGCGGTTGCCTGGTTTAGCGAGAAATCAGCCTAAGTGTTACCCGTTATTGACGTAGTGGAACGTCGTTTAGACGCTGAACCAAGTGAGATAACGTGGAACGCGGTTGAATAGCTTCAGCCGCCGCAGCCTCCACAACCCCCTCCACAGCCACCGCATCCGCAGGCCGCGGTACCGGAAGCACCCGAGTCGACCGGCACATTCCTTCCTGATTCCCGTGCGCTATTTTCGCGAACGCCCACGCGGGTTCCGATCCCCTCGACGGGTTTGGGGATGAGCCAATAGCAGGTCTTATTGATCCGCACGAAATGCTCTTTCCCGCCGAACCGGATCGCCGGCGCAGGCCAAATGTCCGAAGGCGGTAGGTGCCCCAACAACCGCTCGTAGCTTGCGAGGGTTTGCTGATACCACTCAGAGAACTTCTGTTGCTCGGCCCATCCTCCCCGCGCGGGCTCATGATGGAGGGCCTTGCCTAGAACATTCGGGCAGAAGTCCTCCCAGTAGAATCGGCTGTATGTCAAATGTAAGTGCCAGACCTGATCCACCGGATCGGAGGGGGTGACCGGGTGACTGGTGACCGTCGCCAAGAACGCGAAGCGCTTATACTCCTCGATGACGCGCGAGGTGTAGTCCGTTGACCAGCCGTTCTCGCGTGCTACGCGCCGGCTGAAAGGCAGCTCACTGCCCGCCTGGTCCAAAGTAAAGGCGAAAATGCGCTGCGACAATGCAGAGTGTTCGCCGGTGACTGTATTGTGGTGATCAGAATCTGTGTGGATCATCGCTTACTCCGTCGTATTCGCTCATGGCGGCGGGAACTGACCACTGGAACAAGGATACACACGCGAGCGAGGGTTGTGGGGGTGCTCTGCCAACCCGCCCGCGATCGCTGGCAAGCCGCAGCCGTTGGGGTGTGAGATGCGCTGAAACTCAGCGATGGTTTCAGTAGAATGGTTAAGTATTTTTATGAGGCCTCATCCTTAAGCCTATGGCAAACGAGTGGAACGAGGGGCTTGTGCTTGGCCTCACCTGGACCTTGCAGCTCCTGCAACAAGTCTGCATGGTGGTTGTGGCCGTTCTCATCGCCCTGCGCATGGGTTGGCTCCGAGCCGCTGTGTATGGCGCTAGGCGCAGCGCCAGGCATGCACTGATCACGGTTTGCTTGTTCACCGTTCTGGCGGTGATCGGCACGCACAGCGGCATCGTGGTCAACGTCAACCACGGCGTCGTCGGCGAATGGCCCGCGGCATTGCCGACCCGATTCGCCGATAATGAAGCCCGAATCAATTTTCGCGACTTGTTCGTAATCGTGGCGGGGCTCATCGGCGGCCCTCTATGCGGCTCCATCGTCGGCGTATTGGCGGGCCTCGAGCGCTATAGCCTGGGAGGACTGAGTGCGCTGCCTTGTGCGATGTCCACCGTTTTGACAGGCGTTGGGGCAGGTGTCCTGGCTCACTTACGGCCACAGTTCGTTAACAGGCCGACAATTGCTACGCTGGTGGGAACCGTCTCCGTGATAGTACAAATGGGGTTAATTTGGCAGTTTGCGCTTCCCCATGAGAATGCCCTGAAGCTGATCAACATGACGGCCTTGCCGATGCTTCTAACGAACAGCGTGGGCGCCGGTTTATTCATCTGGATGATGCAATTTCTGGATAAGGAGCTCCGGGCGCGCCAGGCGGAGATCCGCGGCTTGCAGGCGCAGGTCGAGCCGCATTTCTTGATGAATACCTTGAACGCTCTTAAACAGCTCATCCACACCGATCCCGAGCAAGCGCGCGCATATGTGGTCAAGCTAGGCCATTTCTTTCGAGCCACTCGGGAGCATTCGGCGGCGACTTCCGTGACCCTCGAGCAAGAATTGAAACATCAGGAGCTCTACTGCGATTTCCAAAGGCTGCGCTTTGGCGATGCCGTGTTGCACTGTCGGCACGAGATTGATCCCAAGCTGCGAAACTGCCGATTACCACCTTATTCGCTACACACCCTGGTCGAGAATGCGTTCACCCACGGTTTGCGCAACGACCAAGGGTCACTGGAGATCGTCATCTCCGCAGAGGCGCAACGCGACAAGCTCGTGCTAGGGGTGACCGACAACGGTCGTGGCATTTCGCCCGAGCAATTGGCGTTGCTCGGCCTTCAGCCTGTTGCGTCGAACCGAGGCTCGGGCACGGCGCTCTATCAACTCCGACAAAGCCTGCAACTGGCGTTTGGACAGAAGGGGCAGCTTCTCTTTGAAAGCCGGATCGGGGTGGGGACTAAAGCCACCCTCATCTTGCCGCGGCGAGAGGCGGCATGGTAGAGAAGCTCCGCATCGTGATCATTGACGATGAGCCGCTGAACCGTGCGGAGCTAGGCGATCTCTTGTCACATTACCCCGATATTGAGGTAGTCGGGGAGGCGAGTGACGCGGCCGAGGGTTGGGAGCAGGTGGAGGCGCAGGCGCCGGATCTGGTCTTTCTAGACATTCGCATGGAGGCTGAGACGAGTGGTCTAGATTTGGCGCGAAAGATCAATCGCATGAAGGTACCGCCTCGCTTGATCTTCGTCACCGCCTATCCCGAACATTCCCTGGTGTCGCATAGCTATCACCCGATTCATTTCTTGTTGAAACCGCTCGAAGACGCGAACCTCGCCGAAGCGCTGGACTGGGTGCGCAAGGATTTCACGCGCTCACGCACAAGGCCGGAGCCTACGCCGCAGCGTATTGCCATCTCCCACAACACCGAGAAGCTGCTCTACCAAAATAAGCAGGACCCCGCCGCGCGTCTGACCGATAGATCACACGGCACGGCTTACCTGCTACCTGAGGAAATTCAGTACATCTGCACGAGTAGAGAGAAGCCCAACAAGCTGGAGGTGCATTTGGTTCAGGGAGGCGCTCTGGCTGACGTACGCGGATCGATGGAAGATTTTCAAGGGACTCTGAAGCCCCATGGCTTTTTCCGCATTCACAAGAGCTATATGGTCAACTTGCGCCACGTGCTCTCGTTGCGGACCCGGTACGGCGATACCGATGAATTCGAAGTTGATCTCCGGGGAAGCACGAAATCACTGCCGGTCGGTAGATCCTATCTGGCGTCGTTACGGGAAGGATTGCAGTCGGCTTTGTCAACGTGCGAGCAGCAGGGCGTCGTATTTCCAGGGTCATAAAATTGGGCTCTTCCGCAGAATTTATGGGTAAGTGAAGAGACGATCTGGCAATAACGGCATGATAGTGTGGGTCTGTTTTTACCTTTCAGTTGCATAAATTCTGGGGTTAAGCGGTGGGAAATGGCGTCGGACACAGGGTTTTCAGTGAGTTTCGTGCTTTTCGCTGGATCTCACCGTGGCTCAAACCGGGCAGGTGTTCGATGTGCTGCACCGATCCGGCAACGTCCATGACTCCCACGGTGCCCGGGAGTTCATCCTCGCCTGTATCGCCACGGTACGGGCCGCCCTCCCTGGGGTCTGCATTGAGGTGCGCATGGACAGTGCGTTTTTCAGCGATGAAATCATCGGGAGCCTCGACGCCCAAGGGGTGGAGTATACGGTGAGCGTCCCCTTCGAGCGCTTCGCCGAGCTCAAAGCGCGCATTGAAGCGCGCCGCTGGTGGTGGCGGATCGGGGCGGGGTGTGCCTACTTCGAAGCGCAGTGGAAACCTAAGGCCTGGAACGTTCGCCATCGTTTCCTCTTTATTCGCACGCGGGTAAAACAGCAATTCAAGGATCCCGTGCAACTCGATCTCTTCACTCCGCACCAATTCGGCTATGAGTTTAAGGTTATCCTCAGCAATAAACGCCTCGGTGCCCGCAAGGTGCTTGCCTTCCATAACGGCCGCGGGAGTCAGGAAGGCCTCTTCGCCGAGCTCAAATCCGACAATCAGCTCGACTACGTGCCCACCCGTACCTGGGTCTACCTGCTCTCGGTGCTCCTCGCCCACAACCTCGGCCGCGAGCTCCAGATGATCGTCCATCCGCCTTCGCGCACAACCCTGGAGAAACGCCCTGCCCTGTGGAATTTCGCGCGCCTCGACACCCTGCGGCGTCGCCTTATCCAGCGCGCAGGCCGCTTGATCCGGCCGCAAGGACAGCTCACCCTCAGTATGTCAGCCAATCAAGCGGTCCAGGAGGAACTGTTGCATTACCTGGCCGCTCTGAAAGCTGCGTGAGTTCGCCAGTCAACCGAGATTTATGCAACGCTAGGGTTTATTGTCCATCATAGGGTTAAAACCACCGGCTTTTAGCCGGTTAGCTTTAGCTGCGAAAATGCTGCGCAAGGAGGTGCATCATGGACTACAGATATGGCAGTCATACAGTTTTTC
>JBIMKD010000271.1:0-3953 GCA_043673815.1 Chromatiales bacterium | reverse complement strand
TTCGCCGGCGCCGTATTGTCCGGGCGGGATCACGCCCTCGAACGAGCCGTAGTCGTAGGGATGATCCTCCACGTGCACGGCAAGGCGCTTTTCGCCGGGATCGAGCGACGGTCCCTTGGGAACCGCCCAGGATTTGAGCACACCGTCGCATTCGAGCCGGAAGTCGTAGTGCAGCCGGCGGGCCGAATGCTGCTGGATGACGAACAGCAGCGGCCCGCTACGCCCTTCGGTAAGCGCGGGGGCCGGTTCGGGCGTGGCCTTGAAGCTCCGCTTGGCGGAGTATTCGCTGAGCTTGCTTTTTGCCATGTCGTATTCTAGAAAGATTTCATATTATGACAGCCTCAAAGATCTTCGCAGGTGCTAGCGGCTACTCTTACAAGGAATGGAAGGGCGCCTTCTATCCCGAGGACATCAAGCCGGACGCCATGCTGGCGTATTGACATCGGGTCGAGCGTTCACATAGATTAAGGCCGTCCGGCCGCGGCCATGGGAAGAACCTAGAGATGAACGTTCCCGGCGACTACGCGATTCCCAGGTCCTTCTGCCGGCGCGGCTCCAACAATAAGACTGCAATCGGGTCCAGGAGCTGCTCGCATGGATCAGAAAGATCTCGGGGAGGATCGCTACGACCTCGGCGTACTGCTGGTTCACGGAATAGGGCAGCAAGGAAAGGGTGACACGCTGGTTCGATTCGGCGACCCCATCCAACAATGGCTCGAGCGCTGGATCTCCCAGAAATCCGCGCCCGGAGGGAAGAAGTGCGCACCCGTCGTTGACGCGCGCTTCGCGCCGGTCGGCGATGGCGCAGAAGCGCCAGCGTGCGCGGAGTTGCACATCAGGACTGACATGAGCGTCGACGGGAAGCCGGCGCGGTGGCTCTTCGCGGAGTCGTGGTGGGCAAGCACGTTCCTGCCCCCGAGCTACGGCGAGTTAGCCACCTGGGGGCTGCAGATCCTGCCGTGGACGCTCAGCACGCATTTCGCGACGCGCGCGCGGCGCGTTTTTCACAATCTGCATGCGGCGCGCGGCTTGCAGCGCGGCGTCGTTGCGGGCCGACTGGGACTCGAGTCGTTGGGATTCTTTCTCGCCGTACTGCTGTTCCCCGCCCTCGCCACCCTGCTGGCCCTCGTGTTGATCGTCGGCGTGCTGCCCATTCCGCGCATCCGCGCCTTCGCCGCGCGCCTGCAGCGCATCGTCTCCAGTACGCTCGGCGACAGCTTCGTTTTGATCGCGAGCCCCATCCAGGAAGCGGCCATCGTCGGCACCGTGGAGCGAGACTTGTGCTGGCTCGCGGGGAAACGCTGCCGCCGCATCGCGGTGGTCGCTCACTCGCAGGGCGCGGCCATCGCGCACGCCGCGCTCCCGCGACTCGGCCCGGCAAGGGTGGACTCGGGTTCCGAGAGCAGGCGGCTGTTCGTCACCGTCGGCTCGGGGTTGAACAAGCTTGCGGAGATCGATCGCATCCGCAGCAGTTCGCAGCCCGTCTCGGTCTGGACTGCCCCGGTGGGCCTCCTGGTGCTGGCGCTCGCACTGCCCGAGGTCTACGCGACCTTCGGCAGCGAGAACCAGAATTTCCTGGCGTGGTACGGGGCGCTGTTCGGCCTCCTTCTGTTCGTGTTGGGTGTCGCCGCAGCGTGGCGAGAGAACCGCCCCGGCCCCGAGGATTTCGCGTTCGAGGGTGTTCAATGGCTCGACTTCTACGCGTCCGCGGATCCCGTTCCCAACGGCCGCTTGTTCGATTCGGCGGAGGAAACGCAACGAGTCATGCAGGCGCGCCAGGTGCACAACCTCGCCTCCCCGCTGGTCGATCATGTCACCTACTGGCGCAGCGACGATGACTTCCTCGCTCACCTGGTGTGTGCCCTCGGCGAGCATGGCCAGCTGAAGCTTTGCGAGGACGACTCGCTAGACCGGTCCCAGCTTGCGGTCGCAGTCGGCCGGCGTCGATGGCGCGTGCGCTGGTTGCTGCTCGCAAGGCTGCTGGTGGCGGCGTTCACGGCCGCCATCGGTATCCGTTACTGGAACGACCTGCCGGCCACGACGCAGGCCGGGCTCAATGCTCTTGCGCCTCTGTTCGAGTGGCTTCCCGTCGTAGGCGATCAGCTCAAGCCCGTCGCCGAGCTCAGCTACGCCTCGCAGTTCGTCGGCTCAGCGGTACTGGCCCTGTTCGGACTTGCTGCCTACTACCTGCTCTACGGAGCCTGGGCCCTCTGGAACAAGCGAGACATCGCCGATTTTTTCAGCCGCGATCCCTTCGCGCCCCTGGGCGAGAGCTTTCTCGGCTTTCTGTTTCTGCTGGTGGTCGCCCTGGAAGCTTTCATTCTCATTATCGCGGGCTATGGCGAAGGGCTGCCGGCAGGCTTCGTTGCCGCTGTCATGACGTGGGCTGCCTTTATGGTCTTCTTTTCGCTGCTCTTCGTTCTGGTCACCGGCGTCGCGCTGCAAGCCTGGGCAGCCGCTCGCGCGACGTGGCGCGGCCTGCGTGCTCTGGCCAGGATGATCGCGAAGCAAAAGCCCGCAAACGTGCCGCCAGCCGCCGCGACGCCTGAACGCGCCTCTGGGCAGCGCCTGATCGCCTGGCGAGCACCACAATACGAGCGTCGCTTCGCACTGAGCTTCTTCGCCTTGATATTGCTTTCGTTCCCCTATCAGGCCTACGTTGCAGCAGGCGTGGACTCCAACGAGCTATGGACGGAGGGATGGGGGTGGCGCCTGCGACTGCTGAACGCCCTCGACCAACAAAGCAATGCCTTCACGATCTCGCACTCGCAGTGGCTGCTGGGCGCATTTGTCCTCGTCGTGGGTGTGAACGTAGCGACTGCAATCGGCGAGTTCCGGAGTCTGCACCGCCGGCTCGTCCGCGTCGCGCATGCGGGCCCGATCGCGACAGCTCACGCCGACCGGCTACCGGCACGGGAAGCAATCGAAGTCCTGAGACGGCGCGCCCCGTTGCTGAAAGAGGACTACGCGTTCGGGGAATCGATACTCGCGGAGCTACGTGCGGGAGAGGCTCGCGCAGCAGATGGCAAGGCCGAAGTCACAGTCACGACAACGAGCGGCAAGCCGATCGTGATCGCCTCCGGCTCATCCTTCGAGAAGGCCTGCGCGCAACGCCTCCGGGCCCTGGCCCGCGAGGCGGGCGAGATCGCAGCGCGCCTGCCGGAAAACGATTCGGAGGCGCGAGATCTCCTGCAGCACGTGGCACCAGTCAGCCCCGAGGCCGCATTGACGTTGGCGGAGCACATCGGTCGAAGCGATCCGGACGAGGCCAGGCGGCTTCTCGCGCGCCATGCCGACCAACCTAGCTGGTTGCCGCGCTGGCGCGTGCGCCGTGCGCTGGCGAACATGGCCAGGCTCGGTCAGAACGCCCGGAACGCCGCCTGACGGTTCAGCGCACGTGCGCCGATGGGGTCTATTGCACCAGCGTGCACGAGTTGCACTAGGGGCGTTGGCAGTAGGCATTGCGCGATATAGCGCCGCCGGTCCCGGTACGGCGCCTTGCGGAGATCAATGCCTGCGAAATACAGTAGGTCGGCGACTTCCGCGAGCATCGGCGCGAGCTTTTCCGGCATCGCCTCGGCCTCGCCGGCCGGGACGAGGAGCGCCCGCGGGGATCCGATGCGCGGGAACGACCTTATGATCTTCTACCGCGACGCCCGAGAGGACCGAGCGGTTCTTGTGCGTGACATCGTCCTGGGAGGTGAACCGGTCCTTGTGCTTGATCAGGAGCCAACTCTTTTGGTCCTTGGTGCGCACCAGCGCGAAGGAGCCTTTGAGCTTCTCGCCGCGGAGCTCGATGCTGAGCTTGCCTCGTTCCATCCCCGCCCGGACCTGCCGCTCAGCCTGCGTGCGATCGTGGAACCAGGTCTGGCCGCCCTCGTCGGGAGAGTAGACGCCGCAATCCCAGACGATCACTTCGCCGGCGCCGTATTGTCCGGGCGGGATCACGCCCT
>JBIMKD010000270.1:0-5044 GCA_043673815.1 Chromatiales bacterium | reverse complement strand
TTCAACCAGGTCTTGAACTCAAGCTGGGTGAAAAGCGCTTTCAGCGCCTCGTTGTCTTGGGGCCGCGGCTTAAGATCCCTCGGTGTGGCATCAAGGGGGACCGCGCAGGCGATCGTGACCAGCTTTTTGGAAAGGGCAAGCTGCTGCATGCTCGCGCGCAGGTTATCCCCCAGTGTCCCTTTGATGTCCCCGGCATGGGCGAGCAGATTATCGAGACCGCGGTATTGCTTGAGCCAGGCCACGGCGGTTTTGGGTCCGACCTTCGGAACCCCGGGGACATTGTCGATCTTATCTCCAATCAAGCTTAAATAATCGACGATAAGCGCGGGCGGGACCCCGAATTTGCGCTCGACGCCTTGCGCATCCATGACACTATTGTCCATCGTGTTCACCAGGCTCACCGCCTCGCTGACCACTTGCGCGAAGTCCTTGTCACCGGTTGCGATGAGGGTGCGAAGACCAGCCTCGACCGCTTGGACCGCCAGGGTTCCGATGACATCGTCGGCCTCTACGCCGTTGATCACAAGCATCGGGACACCCATGGCGCGTACGACCGCGTGCAGGGGCTCGACCTGAAGCCGCAACTCCTCCGGCATGGAGGGGCGGTGGGCCTTGTAGGCGGGATACATGTCATCGCGAAAGGTCTTGCCCTTGGCATCGAATACCACCGCCAGGTAGTTCGGTGTATAGTCTTTCAGCAACCGGCGCAGCATGGCGATAAACCCGTGAATGGCCCCCGTGGGTTCTCCGCGCGAGGTGCTCAGCGGAGGCAGGGCGTGAAACGCGCGGTACAGATAAGAGGAACCGTCAACCAGAACTAAGAGCTCTTCCGTCATGGTGTCTGAAAAGTCTGCTGATAGTCCATTATGAATAAGAACACTAAAGCCGGCCACCCGGCGCTCGTGCCCATCAACGATACGGCGCTCGTGCGCGAATCATGGAAGGTATTCCAGATCATGGCGGAGTTCGTCGAGGGGTTCGAGCGTTTGGCCGCGATCCGGCCCTCGGTTAGCATCTTCGGGTCCGCCCGTTTCGGCGCCGGGCATCCTTATTCCAAGCTGGCCGAAGAGATCGGATATAGCGTATCGGATGCGGGTTTCTCGGTGGTTACCGGAGGAGGTCCGGGAATCATGGAGGCCGCGAACAAGGGTGCCTATGCAGGTCGCTCACCGAGCATCGGGCTCAACATGCAACTACGGGAAGAGCGCGGCAATGCCTTCCAAAATATCAGGCTGAATTTTCGCCATTTCTTCCCCCGCAAGGTGATGTTCGTCAAATACGCTTCAGCCTATGTCGTGCTGCCGGGCGGGTTCGGCACCCTGGATGAGCTGGCCGAGATCTTGACACTCGTCCAAACCGGCAAGACGCGGAAGATCCCGATTATCCTGGTCGGAAGCGACTTTTGGCGTGGTTTGATCGAGTGGTTCAAGAGTACCTTGGTCGGCGAAGCCACTATTGACGCTACGGATATTGATCTCTTTGAGGTAGTCGATCATCCGCGCGAGGTGGTCGATGCGATCTTCCGGCATTATGAACATCGTGGGTTTGCGCTCTCGGCGGAAGAGCAAGAAACGCTCATGCACTTATGAACCGCAGGCAATGCGTCGGTCACGGGCGTCCTTAAGCGTATTAGCGGGTACCTGCGCCGCGTGTGCTACAATCCGCCGAGCACAGACGGCAATCAGCGCTAGGAATATGCATCGAATGAGGCTATTGGCCTTGGGAATTTTTTACGCTGCGCAAGTCAGCGCCACGGAACCCGGCGTGCCCGCGAATTTGCAACCGCTGCCGGAAGCCGCGCCGCCCCCTCCCGAGCGGGTTCAAAGCGGCGAATCCCTCGAGCCGGACATTCGAATTATCCAAAAGAAAGACGCGATCATCGAGGAATATCGCGTGAACGGAAATCTTTACATGGTCAGGGTTATCCCCACCGTGGGTAGACCCTATTACTTGCTCGACCAGGACGGGGACGGGCGCATGGAAACCAATATGAGCGCAATCTATTCCAATTTCGTGGTGCCTCAGTGGGTGCTCTTCAGTTGGTGAGGATAGACTGCCCCGAGCCTGGAGCGCGCCGGCGTATTGTATTGTCTTAGACTAACGTACCAAAGCGAACGCATGGCGGTTCCTCAGCCCTTAAACATTCAAGCCTACATGCAGGACATCGGGCGCCGCGCGCGCGCTGCGTCCTGGGCGATGGCCCGTGCCGCGACCGCGCTTAAGAACACAGCCCTGACCGGCATCGCCGAAACCATTGAACGCAACCAGCCAGCGCTGCTCGAGGCCAATGGGCGGGATCTGGCGGCCGGCGCCGGGTTGGACGCCGCATTACTCGATCGATTAGAGCTCAACCCGGCGCGAGTGCGCGCGATGGCGTCCGGGTTGCGCGAAATCGCCGCGCTGCCCGATCCCGTGGGCGAGATCACCGGCTTGCAATACCGCCCCTCGGGAATTCAGGTCGGGCGCATGCGGGTGCCGCTGGGGGTCATCGGCATCATCTATGAGTCGCGTCCGAACGTGACCGCCGACGTCGCGGGTCTGACTCTGAAATCCGGGAACGCCGTGATCCTGCGCGGCGGCGCCGAGGCATTGCACTCAAACCAGGCCATCACATCCTGCGTCCATGAGGGATTGGCCGCCACCGGACTGCCGCTTGATGCCGCGCAGCTCGTCGAGACCACGGACCGCGCCGCGGTCGGCGAGCTCCTGCGCATGAAGGACTTCGTCGATGTGATCGTGCCGCGCGGGGGTAAGGGACTCGTCGCGCGCATCACCGAAGAGGCAAGGGTTCCCGTGATCAAACACCTCGAGGGGGTGTGTCACGTCTACATCGACGAGCGCGCCGATCTCGACAAGGCGGTCACCGTGGCTATCAACGCCAAGACCCAGCGCTACGGCACCTGCAACGCCATGGAGACCTTGCTGGTGGCCGAATCGGTGGCGCCGGCCGCCCTCGGGCGTTTGGGCCCGATGTATCGGGAGAAAGGCGTGGAGCTGAGGGGTTGCCGAATCACCTGTCGCCTGTTGCCTTATGCGGTCCCGGCCGCCGAGGATGATTGGTATGCGGAGTACCTGGCCCCGATCCTCGCCGTGCGCGTGGTGCGCGATCTCGATCAGGCGATCGATCACATTCGCCGCTACGGCTCGCAGCATACCGACGCCATCGTGACCGAAGATCTCACCCGCGCCCGCCGGTTTCTTACCGAGATCGATTCCAGCTCCGTGATGGTGAACGCCTCGACCCGTTTCGCCGATGGCTACGAATACGGGCTCGGCGCCGAAGTCGGGATCAGCACCGATAAACTCCACGCCCGCGGGCCGGTGGGCCTCGAAGGACTCACCTCGCAGAAGTTTATCGTGATCGGAGACGGCCACGTTCGCAAGTAACTGCGGATGACGGCCTTAGGTATCCTCGGAGGCACCTTCGATCCCATCCATCATGGCCATCTGCGCTTGGCGCTGGAGATGGCAGGCGCGCTCGAACTCGCGGCCGTACGCTTGCTACCCTTGCATACCCCGCCGCACCGAGAGCCGCCGATTGCCCTCCCCGAGCTGCGGTTGCTGATGATCCTGGCCGCGATCGAGGGTCAAGGGATCCTGCTCGCCGATGACCGGGAGATCAAGCGCCAGGGGATCTCGTATACCGTGGATACACTCGCCGAGTTCCGCCGCGAGCACGCCGATGTTCCGCTGTGCCTGATCCTCGGGATGGATGCATTCCTGAGTCTGCCCACGTGGCGCCACTGGAAGAGAATCATCGAGCTCGCCCATATCGCCGTTGCGCATCGCCACGACGCCGCCCCCTCGACCCCTGGCGTACTACGCGAATTGTTGGACCGGTACCGAACGGATGATCCCAAGGATCTGCATCGGGCTCCCGCCGGGCGCGTCTACTTTGCCGCGATCCCGGTGCTCGAGATCTCCGCCTCCGGCATTCGTAAACGCATCGCCGCCGGAGATAACGCGCATTTTTTGCTGCCGGAACCGGTGCTGCAATTGATCCACCGCTACGGTCTATACGGAACCGCTAATTCTCTATGAATCCCCAACAACTCGCCGATCTCGTAACCACAGCCTTAGCAGACATCAAAGCCTTTGATATCCAGGTGCTCGACGTACACGAGATGACCAGCATCACCGATTTCATGGTGATCGCCAGCGGCCGCTCGAATCGCCAGATCAAAGCCATGGCCGGCAAGGTCGTAGAGGCGGCGCGCGCCGCGGGAATCAAACCCCTCGGAATCGAGGGCGAGGGCCAAGCCGAATGGGTCCTGGTCGATCTCGGCGATGTGGTCGTACACGCGATGCAACCCGCGACCCGGGACTTCTACCAGTTGGAAAAACTCTGGAGCCAGGTCGAAGAGAGCTGCAAGCACCTCCTGGACACTCACCCCGCGGTTCCCTGATCATCCACGCCGTGGGCCGCTGCGGCTTCTCCATGCGCATCCACCTCCTGAGCGTCACGCATCGCGTACCGGAGTGGGTGAAAGCCGCGTTCGAGGAATACGCGATGCGACTCCCGCCGAGTTGCCGGCTCGGCCTGGTCGAGATAAGAGCGGCGCGCCGACCGGCTCACACCGATCCGGCTCGCGCGCGCGAGGAGGAGGCTTCGCGCTTGCTGAAGGTAGTCCCGAGTAGCGCCGGAATCGTTGCTCTCGAGGAACACGGCGAAGCCTGGACCACGGCCGAGCTCGCGCGGCACCTCGGTTCCTGGACCCAAACCTCGAACGACGTCGCCCTCTTGATCGGCGGCGCCGACGGCCTGGCGCGACGTTGCTTGCAACAGGCCAACCACGTGTGGTCGCTGTCGGCGTTAACCTTGCCGCACGCCCTGGTGCGCGTCATCGTCGCCGAGCAAATCTACCGGGCGTGGAGCCTATTGCAACATCATCCCTACCATCGGGCAGCGTGCGCGCCGCGCTCTATCTGAACTCCGAATCGCCCCGCCGCCAGGCGCTCCTCGGGCAGCTTGGCGTTGCATTCGTCACGATTTCGGCGGCCATCGACGAGACCTGGAATGGCGCCGAGACACCTGCGTGCTACG
>JBIMKD010000269.1:0-12323 GCA_043673815.1 Chromatiales bacterium | reverse complement strand
GAATCATACATTTCGCCCCTACTGAATTTCTTGTAGACGCGACTCATTTCAAGCGCTATGTTCACCATCGTGATTAGGGAACCTCTGCAAAAGTCCACGATCTGATCGGTAGGTTGACCGAACAGAGCCGAGGACGACAATGAGCAAACAGATGACACTGGGCACGGGTTTCGAGAAGTACAGCAAGACGACGCGTCGGGAGAAATTTCTCACCGAGATGGACGGCATTGTGCCGTGGGGCGATCTGTGCGCGCTGATTTGGCCGGTGTACCCGAAGGCCGGGGACGGTCGCCCGCCGAAGGAGCTGGAGATGATGTTGCGCATCTACTTTGTACAGCAGTGGTTCAATCTCTCGGACCCGGGTGTGGAGGAAGCGCTGTACGACTCGGTGTCGATGCGCCGGTTTGCCGGTATTGACCTGGGAGAGATGCCGGTGCCCGATGAGTCCACGGTGTGCCGCTTCCGCCATCTGCTGGAGGCGCATGCGCTTGGATTGGCGCCGGCACGACTCGGCGTGTTTGCCCGATCTCTTGCACGGGGAGGAGACACGCGTCTGGGGCGACTCGGCCTATCAAGGGCAGCGCGAGGTCATCCGAGCGCATGCGCCGAAGGCGAAAGACTTCACCCACCGTCGCTATCGGTACAAGGATTCGGTGGATGAGGAAGAACGCACACCGCTTGTTCGTCACCTGTGCGCTGACCAATCTGTACCTGATGCGCCGGCGGCTGTGGCGACTCTCGGGGGCGTAGTGTGTCTGCCCTATGGCAAACGGGGCGAACATGGTCCCCTGAACGATGAAAAACGAGCCTCACGGCCCCGTTTCCATCCGAAATCGATTCGTATGTACGCCGCGCAACCATTTTTGATTACTTGTTCAGAGATTCCTTAGAAATAAGCCCCACCTTCAGGCTCATCTAACATTGGAAGAGACTTTGGGGGAGGGTGCCATCAGCCCCCGCTTTTGATATTCTAAGTACTCACGGGCTCTTGTTGTGTATTCCGCGCCATTGTGATCGCTGATTCTAATCGATTGTGATCACGGTTTCCGACGGATTGTGATCGCCGATTCCGCGCATTGTGATCACGGATTGCGATGATTGTGATCACAAGGAGTTGATGGTGGGCTAGCCAGATCCGTTTTTCTTGACCACTCATCGGTAGCAAACAACCGTAGGGTCTTTCCAAGTGGGAGGACCGACGGAGATGGCCCCACAAAGAGGCTACTGATGAGAAAGTTACGTGAGATCCTGAGGCTCAAATATGAGGTCAAGCTTCCGCACCGGGTGATTGAGCGGGCGTGCGGCATTGGGGCGGGCACGGTTTCGATGTACGTGCAACGAGCCAAGCGCGAGGGGCTGAGCTGGCCCCTGCCCGAAGCGCTCGACGATGACGCCCTGCAGAGCAAGCTATTTCGCGAGCCTTTCCATGAGCGGGTCGCGCGCCCTGCCCCGGACTGCGAAGCTATCCACCGAGAGCTGAAGCGCCCAGGGGTCACCTTGCAACTGTTGTGGCTCGAGTACCTCGAGGCGCACCCCCAGGGATATCGTTACAGTCAGTTCTGTAACGTTTACCGCCGCTGGGTGAAGAAGCTACACCCGAGTCTCCGGCAACGCCACCGTGCGGGAGAGAAGGTCTTTGTCGACTACTCGGGCAAGCGGCTTCCTCTCATCGACCCTGAGACAGGGGAACTGATCCCGGTCGAGCTTTTTGTCGGGGTACTCGGAGCCAGTGGGTATCTTTTTGCCGAAGCCACGGCGGGCCAGACATTGCCCGAGTGGATTGGATCGCACATCCGGATGCTGGAATTCTATGGCGGCTGTCCCGCCGTCTTTGTACCTGATAACTTGCTCAGTGGCGTCACGCACCCGTGTCGCTATGAGCCCGAAGTCAATCGGAGCTATGCCGATCTGGCACGCTTCTACGGGGCGGTGGTGATCCCCGCACGGGTCCGAAAACCCAAGGACAAAGCCAAGGCGGAAGCCGGGGTCTTATTGGCCCAGAGGTGGATCCTCGCAACGCTGCGTAACCGCACCTTCTTCAGCCTCACCGAACTGAATGCCGCCATCCGGGAAAAGCTCGCGCTGATAAATCAGCGGGTGATGAAAAAGATGGGAATGAGCCGCCAGCAACTCTTCGAGCACATCGACCGCCCGGCGCTCAAGCCGCTGCCGAGCGAGCGTTTCGAGATGGCGGAGTGGAAGTACTGTCGGGTCAATGTGGACTACCACGTGGAGATCGACCACAACTACTACAGCGTCCCCTATACGCTGCTCCACGAGCGCCTCGAAGCGCGCTTCACCCCCTCTATCGTCGAGCTCTACGACAAAAGCCGCCGCATCACCTCCCACAAACGCCTCTCCGGTCGTGGGCTGGTCTCAACACACCCTGAGCATATGCCTCGTAATCATCGTGAATACCGAGAGTGGTCACCGCAGCGCTTGATCCACTGGGCCTCTAAAAGCGGGCCGGCGACCGCGCAGATGGTCACCGAAATCTTGCATCGTCGCCATCACCCCGAACAAGGCTACCGTGCCTCGCTAGGCCTGATGCGCTTAGGCCGACAGTACGGGATGGAGCGCCTGGAAGCCGCTTGCGCCCGCGCGCTGCGTCTCGGCGCCTATGGCTACCGTACGGTGAAAAATATCTTGAGCACCGGCCTTGACAGCTTGTGCTCAGAGCAGGAAACGAGCAAGCCCTTAGCCCCGATGCCCCACCACGACAATATCCGGGGCGCGGCTTATTACACCTTGGAGGGAACCCCATGTTAGTACACGCCACGTTAGAGAAGATGCAGACGATGAAACTCTCCGCGATGGCCGAAGCCTTTGAGGCACAACGGCGCTCCAGCGAGTATACCGAGTTCAGCTTCGAAGAGCGCCTAGGACTCCTCATCGATACCGAATGGACCGCACGGGAAAACCGTAAACTCGCTCGACGCCTGCGCGCGGCCAAGATGCGCCATGCCGCTTCCATTGAAAACATCGACTTTAAACCCCCCCGCGGCCTAAACCGCCAAGAGATCCTCGCCTTGGGAAGCTGTGCCTGGATCCAAGGGCATCATAACTTGCTCATCATTGGACCGACCGGCATCGGGAAATCCTATCTCTGCTGCGCGTTTGTCGAGCGCGCCTGCCGGCAAGGCTATACGGCTTACTATGCCCGCGCACCCCGCTTGCTCCATGAGCTTGCCATCGGACGAGGCGATGGCTCCTATACACGGCTGCTCAACCGTCTCGCCCGCTTCGAGCTCTTGACCATCGATGATTGGCTCCTCGGGCCACTGAAAGACACCGAGCGCCGCGATCTCATGGAAGTGATCGAGGACCGATCCGAATGTGCCTCCACCTTGATCGCCACCCAGCTCCCTATCCAAGACTGGCATGCCGTCATCGGGGATCCGAATCAGGCCGATGCGATCTGCGACCGACTGCTGCACAATGCCCATCGCATCGAATTGAAAGGCGCTTCGATGCGTAAAACAAGGAGCGCTCCCAAGCCCACAGAGGATGGGCAAAATGCGTGAGCGACGGACTCCTCCCCAACGCAACACGGAGAGTACGATGTCCTTAAAAGAGTGGTACCCAAGGGTAAGGGTCGAGCCGAGATCGAGGCTCCTAGGCGATTACAGGCGGTCATTTTTCATCGCCGCCCCGCCCGATCGTCCTCGACAAGCTTCCGAAGGTGTTCGACAATGCTCGCGATGAGGACGTAAATCCGAACAATTACTTCCCGTCATCTAGGAGAAAATACAGATAAACAAAACGCGTCGTCACTTCGTTCCGATGAGTGATCAAGCAGTTCGGAATACGTGATCACAATTCCGCGGAATTAGCGATCACAATCGCTGGAATACGCACTTGTTGCGCTGTGGGGTAAAATGGGGTCAGTTCGAAACCGTTCGTACATAAGGGTTTCGGCGTTGGCAGCTTTCATAATGGGATATTTTGAGAGGGTCAGGTCGAAACCATTGGTGTATAAGGCTTCCTGGAAACCAGTGGTAGGATGAACAGGTGCATGTAAGGGCATGAAAAGTTTTTTGGATACTAAAGATAGTATGCCCTCTGATTTTATTGGGGTTTTTGCCTGTGGGTTGGGAGGGTGCGTAAAGTATACCCCCGGGAGTAGCGGTGGCGCCTTGAAGGTCATCGTCGCCATAGAACATCCCCCGTGATTGCCAAGATCCTCGCGCATCTCGGCTTGCCCGCCAGAGCACCGCCCCGGTCTCCGGCGCGCGGCTATTCGATCGACTGCCGATTCCTGTATGTTAGAGTCAGCAGTTACGATCTGGTGACTTGCTTGGCAGTCCCCCTCCTGACCTTCTTATATCGCTTATCATGTTTTCTGGCACGATCCGGGGGCTGCATTTCCAGAGTCAGCTTTTTGCTCAGGGAAAGCTTGTGCGTTGCCTGACCGGTGCCCTTTTTGACGTGGCTGTGGATTTGCGAAAAGCCTCACCCAGCTATGGGAAATGGGTGGCAACAGAACTGACTGCGGAAAAGGCCAACTGTGGGTTCCCGCCGGTTTTGCCCATGGCTTCTGCACCTTGGTCCCCGAAACTACGGTCTGTTACAAGCTGACAGCGCCCTATAGTCGAGAGCATGGCATGGATGTTGCCTGGATGATCCGGTCATTAACGTTGCGTGGCCAGACGTTGTCGATCCCGATCATCTTTCCGACAAGGGACAGGGTTCAACCGAAATTGAACGGTTTGCCGGATTATTTCCAATACGGGGGAATATTGAAATGCGCGTTATTGTCACTGGAGGAGCAGGTTTTATTGGATCGGCGGTTGTGCGCCACCTTGTTCTCGACAAGTCTTACGAAGTGCTCAACGTCGACAAGCTGACTTATGCGGGTTGCATTGCGTCTCTTAAGCTCGTTGCTGACAGTCCGACTTGTAGCTTTGTCCGAGCCGATATCTGTGACGCAGCAAAGATGGCTGATCTTATCGACACTTTTCAACCGGATAGGATTATGCACCTCGCTGCAGAAAGTCATGTCGATCGGTCAATTACGGGTGCGTCAGAGTTCATTCACACGAACATAATAGGTACTTTCACCCTTCTCGACGCAGCGCGCCGTTACTGGGACGGCCTGTACGGTGCCCGCAAGGCTGCCTTCCGTTTCTTGCATGTGTCGACTGACGAGGTTTATGGGTCACTGGGTGAGGAAGGTTTGTTCAAGGAAACGACCCCCTATGATCCAAGCTCGCCTTATTCCGCGTCCAAGGCATCGGCCGATCACTTGGCCAAGGCATGGCAGCGGACTTATGCGTTGCCGGTAATCGTATCCAATTGTTCGAACAACTATGGCCCTTATCATTTTCCGGAAAAGCTGATCCCGCTCACCATTCTCAACGCGTTGGAAGGGCGGGGGCTTCCGGTTTATGGGACGGGTGATAATATTCGCGACTGGCTCTATGTCGACGATCATACCCGGGCACTGGATCTTATCGCCGAACGCGGCGTACCCGGACAAACCTACAATGTCGGCGGGCGGAATGAGCGCCGCAATATTGATGTCGTTCGGACCATCTGTCGCTTTTTAGATCGCCTGTCTCCGTCCAATACACCGCGTGAGGAGTTGATTGAGTTTGTCACCGACCGACCCGGTCATGATGCCCGTTACGCCATCGACACCGGCAAGCTTGAACGGGAACTTGGGTGGCGTGCACGTGAAGATTTCGATAGCGGGATTGAAAAGACGGTCCAATGGTATCTGGACAATGAATGGTGGTGGCGGCCGTTACGCGAACGCTATGATGGTGATCGGCTGGGCGTGCTGCCGCAAGCCGAGGAGAAGGCTGTGTGAAGATTGCCGTTACTGGCCTGCGCGGCCAAGTCGTGACCTCGCTGCTTGAACGATCACTATATTGGGCTGACATAGAGATCGTGCCGCTCGGCCGGCCAGAACTCGATCTGTCCGATGCGGAAACCATCGTTCCGGCGCTCGCGCAGGCTGAACCCGACATAATCGTTTCGGCTGCCGCCTATACGGCGGTTGATCGGGCGGCAACGGAGGAAAGGCAGGCCTTTGCCGTCAACGGTGCAGCCCCTGGGGTAATCGCAGGGGCTGCCACGACACTTTCGGTTCCGCTCATCCATCTGTCCACCGACTATGTTTTTGACGGCGGTAAGGCCGGTTCCTATGCTGAGACCGATGCAACCAATCCACTTGGCGTCTACGGTGCCTCGAAGTTTGCAGGCGAACAGGCTGTGGCTGCCGGCACGGAGGATCATGTGATCCTGAGGACGGCCTGGGTCTACAGTCCGTTCGGCCATAATTTTCTCAAGACGATGCTTCGCTTGGCGAGAGAGCGTCACGAATTGCGCGTGGTCGAGGACCAGTTGGGCAACCCTACAAGTGCCATGGACATCGCCGATGCCGTTCTTTCCATCGCCCGGCAACTTATGGCGAACCCGAACAGCGCCGCGCTTCGAGGCATTTTCCATATGACCGGTGCAGGCGATGCAAGCTGGGCCGATTTTGCCTCCGAAATTCTGTCAGTATCCGCGAATGCGGGCGGTCCGGTGGCCGCTGTTCATCCGATTCGGTCATCGGAGTATCCTACGCTTGCTCCGCGGCCAATGAATTCGAGGCTTTGCTGCGACAAGTTCGCGGATGCATACGGTTTGCGGCTTCCGGACTGGCGAATATCAACAGCGGATGTTGTGGCGCGGCTGTTGTCAGAGCAGCGAATTCGGATATGGATCGCCGGGCGTCGCGTAAAGGGAGCTGATTGAATGAAGGGAATTATACTGGCCGGGGGTAACGGCACGCGCCTTTATCCGGTAACCCTAGTTGTCTCGAAGCAGTTGCTGCCGGTATATGATAAGCCGATGATCTACTATCCTCTGTCAACTTTGATGTTGGCGGGTATCCGGGACATATTAATCATCACAACTCCGCACGACTCCGATACCTTCCGGGCACTTCTTAGCGACGGATCGCAATGGGGCATCGCACTAAGCTATGCAGTGCAGGAATATCCGGGCGGCCTTGCCCAAGCATATACGATCGGTGCGGATTTTGTGGCGGGCGGACCATCCTGTCTCCTTCTGGGGGACAATATCTTTTTTGGTCACGGTCTAAGTCATCTTTTGGAGTCGGCCGCTAGCCGTGAAGAGGGCGCCACCGTCTTCGCTTATCATGTTGCTGATCCGCATCGTTACGGCATCCTCGAGTTTGATGCTGAAATGCGTGCCGTGACGATCGAGGAAAAGCCTGAGCAGCCGCGATCCAACTGGGCAGTTACCGGTCTCTATTTTTATGACCGGGAGGTCGTTGATATCGCCGCGGACCTCAAGCCTTCGGCGCGCGGCGAACTGGAAATTACCGATGTGAACCGCGCCTATCTCGATCGAGGCAAACTCAATGTGGAATTAATGGGCCGGGGTTATGCCTGGCTCGATACGGGGACGCCCGAAAGCCTGTTGGAGGCAGCTGAATTTGTCGGGACGCTAGAACATCGACAGGGCATGAAGATTGCCTGCCTAGAAGAAATCGCGTTCCGCAAGAAGTTTATCGATTTGCCAACACTGGAAGAGTCGATCGAAAAGCTGGGCAAGAGTGAATATGGCCAGTATCTCAAATCATTGATTTGACCGGTTAAGTGCCAAAAAAGTCCTATTTTCGGGATTTTTGGTTTTGGAAGGATTTAAAAGGATGAAGATATATATTGCCGGATGCGGAGGGATGCTTGGCGAAGCAATGTATTCGGTGCTTTCTCAAAGCCACGAACTAAAATGTTCCGACATTGATTTGAACGAAGACTGGCTTCAGTTCTGCGACTTTCGCGATTTTAATGCTTACAAGGCTTCCGTTGAGGCTTTCGAGCCGGATATTCTCTTCCATCTTGGTGCACATACCGATCTTGAATATTGTGAACGAAATGCGGAGGATGCATACCGGACTAATACGCTATCGGTCGAACATGCGGCGACGCTTGCCAATGCCCATGATATTCCTCTGGTCTATATTTCGACTGCAGGCATTTTTGACGGGGCTCAGATGCTGTATGACGATTGGGACCAACCCAATCCACTGGGCGTTTATACGCGTTCCAAATATTTAGGCGAATTGCTCGTCGAGCGCCGCGTGAAGCGTTACTATATATGTCGTGCCGGTTGGATGATGGGTGGTGGTCCAAAGAAAGACAAGAAGTTCATTGCCAAAATTCTCAAGCAATTAAAGGCCGGATGGAGGGTCATAAAGGTCGTAGATGACAAGTTGGGGACTCCAACTTATACAATCGACTTCGCACGCAATCTGGAATCGCTGATAGGTACGCAATATTATGGTCTCTATAATATGGTCTGTGGAGGCGAAACCGGGCGCTTCGAAGTGGCCGCCGAGTTGTTGAAATTGTTGAAGATAGAGACTGAAGTGGCGCTCGAAGCAGTATCCTCAGATTATTTCGCGAGCGACTACTTTGCTCCGCGCCCGCCGTCGGAACGGCTCGTCAACTACAAGCTGAACCTTCGTGATCTCAATAGGATGCGTGACTGGCGTGTGGCGCTGGAGGAGTATGTTCGCGATTATTACAGCGATTATGTGAAGTCGTTTGCTAATATCTCCTCATTAGCGGTCGGCAAGGAGGCGGTTCAGTGAGAAACAAGTCTTTGCGCATTGCAGCTTTCGGCTTTCGGAGCTTCCCGCCTGCGGCGGGAAGCGCTGGGGCGGACAAATTTGCTCTAGAACTCCTGCCTCGCCTGGCGGAGCGGGGGCATGAAGTGACGGCCTATAACCGCATCTATCCAGGCGCGGCTACCCCTAAGTGTGAGATGATTTGTGGGGTGAAGGTGCGGTCCTTCAAAACGGTGGGGAAATCGGGCTTCGATACGCTGATTCATTCGTTCAAAGTTACGTCGGATATCATTCGTCACAACCCAGCGGATGTGGTGCATATCCATAATGGCGGCAACAGTATTTTCGCTTTGCTTCTCCGCCTTTTTGGAAAGAAAACGTTCCTCAGTCATGACGGGATTGACTGGCAGCGGGGAAAATGGCCTTGGTATGCCAAGCTGTTTCTTTATCTGTCGTCCTACCTGACCAGCTGTGTCCACAATGCAGTGATCTTCGACAATATCTATGCCAGACAGGCATTCCAGGAGCGCTTTGGGAAAAGCTATGACTTCATCCCTTTTGGTGCGGATGTCGCCTTTGATCCTGCGGCCAAGAATATATTGGACAAGCTTGGCCTCAAGCCCGGGGAATATTTTCTTTTCGTTGGCCGTTTCATCCCTGACAAGGGCTTGCATTGGCTGATTCCTGCTTTTGAACGATTGAAGACGGGCAAAAAATTAGTCCTCGTCGGGGGGGCACCCAACAGCTCAGACTATGAACTGAAGATACGAGAGACGGAGGACAGCCGCATCCTCTTCCCGGGCTTCCTGTATGGCGATAGCGTGCATGCTCTGATGAGCGAGGCCTATGCCTATGTCCAACCGTCGGCAATTGAGGGGCTGTCACCCGTGATTCTTGAAGCATCCTATCTTGGCGTACCCGTCATTTGCAGCGACATTCCCCAGAACCAGTATAGTCTGCGCGACAATGGTACTTATTTTCACAACGGCGACATCGATAATTTGTTGCAAGTGTTACATGATGTTCTTGCTCGACCCGACGTGATGCGGGAGAAGGCCCGCGCAGCGCAAGCCGATGTCAAGAGTCGGTTCAACTGGGACCGCGTCACCGACCAACATGTCGAAATATTCTCGCGGCTCGACTGATACCTCGTGGCATCTTGAATGGCAGAATCGCACAACCGAGGGCGTGCCGGTATTCTACGCGCGTAAGCGCGCCCCCGCCGGTGGAGAGTGCACGTAGATATTGCCTTAGCAGCGCCCCGTGAGGGCGCTGCTTGGCTCGAACGGATTGATTTCTAGTTGCATGCTCCAAAGGAGTTGAGGTTAAACGTCGTGGGGCAATCTCCCGGTTCGGCCCGACCAGTACTTGAGCACCCACCAGCAGATTCGTCACCCCAAAGCAGTTGTTGTCCGCTACGTTCTCAGACGCCGTCCCATCGATGCCACCCGCGGACATAGATTGCTCCGCGCCTAAATGGTATCTGGACGGTACGAGCCACCTCGGGCGGCAGTGCCACATTGTTGAACTACGGTGGCAATGTAACCTCGACTCTGGCGTTTACGGATGTCAGCTCCTTCAGCTTTGAGCCTCCTGACGCACTTACCGATGAGGGGGCCTGCTTGAGGTGTCTTCAACAGCTGCGGTGGCCGTTGAACGCGGTCAAACGCCCGTTACGGTGTATTTTACTGGATTCCAATGCCCATTCCGGCATGATGAAAGGTGAAGATTTCACTTAAGGGCGAAAGGTGGGCGAAAGGGCACGGTAAATTTGTTCTCCGTGTGACGTCTCAGGCAAGGGCAGCAGCGCAAGCGTTTTTTGTCATGCGCAGGTAGTCGAAGACCAAGCGCACGTTGCATCCTCAGCGCGCCAAGCAGGGCCATTCCCTGGCCCTGGCTCTCAGGGTGAGTTCTCGCATCTTCTGCGCGACGCTGGAGACGCCTTTGGACTTGATGACACCGATTGCGAAGCGTCGCAGGCGGGTGATGTTTTCGGGGCCGTGGCCGGTGCGGATGCGGCTGCGGTCTTCGTCGTAGTTCCAATCGAGGATGTAGTGACAGCTATTTTCGATCGACCAATACCCACGGTTGACTTGAAGGAGACGTCGGGGATTGGCCTGTTCCTGTGGTCGGCTGGTGATGCCGTAGGCGATTTCATGGGAGTGTTTCCCGGTCTTCTTCTCGATCGTCTCCCGTTCGATCACGAAGGCCTGAGCGACGTGAGGGAAGTCGAGGTAGTGGTTGAGGGCGGTGGTGGCCCTTTCGGGTTTCGATCCGCCCATGCTCGGGAGGGGTGTGCTCGACGAAGTCCGGTTCGTTTCGATCCTGGAAGAAGCGGGCGAGATCTTGGAGCAGTGTTGGCTGGTTGCCTTTGACGGTGAAGTGGTAGTGCGCTTGTCGGTCCTCGACCAGGTAGCGGGCGAGCTCGCGTTGAGTCAAGAGCGCATCGGCGCTAATATCCTTGTCCGCGATGGCGATGGCATCGAGCAACGGGATAGCCATCTTGATCTCATTGGTCTGCTTGGTTTCTTCGGAAGCGCCCTCTAGGGGCAGGGTACCGACTCTTTTTGGGTGTAACAGGTCTTGGTCTGATGGCCGACTACGCCCATGATGTGGGCTTGATGCCCCTGCGCGTCGAGGGCGTTGCACATCGTCTTGCCATCGATGGCGAGACTCTCGTCGGCTTGTCCATAGATCTCATTCCAGCGTTGCAGGGCGCGGTCGAGGTGGAGGGGATCGATGCGGATGAGGCAATCGCGAATGATGGATTCGCTCGGCACGCGATAGCGCCGCCCTTTACCGCGGCAGCGGAACCGCTCCCGTGCCTTGGGGCTGAGACTTTGCGCCCAGTCGGCGATCGCTTTATAGCCGCGCATGCCACAGAGGATGGCGCCAGCGGCGATGCCGAGGACCACGGGCAGGGGATGGCGTCGCCCCTGAGCGCGGCGCGGATCGGGGATGTCGGCAAAGAACTCGGGTAAGGTTCGCATCTGCTCGGCGCTCAACATGATCTTGGGTACTCCGGTACGATAGGGGGTCTCGAGGAGGGGTCGGGAGAGCACGCGCCGGGCATCGGCCTGCAAGGGTTTGACGAACACCCGCTTGGGTGACTGGGCGGTGGGACTGTAGCCGTGGCGGGTGCGGTGAAAACCTTGCGTCTCCCCCAAACACAACCAGTTTGCCGCTTGGTAGACGGTGCCCTGGAAGCGTTCGGGGTCGACGAAGGTCTCCAGCAACACGAGCGGATGACCGAAGCGACACACCCAATCGCCCCCGAGCCGTCTCTGGCACAGCGACAGAGTCTTGGAGCCCAGATTCGGACGATGCCACTGCGGCAGGATCAGAAAGCGGCTGTTATTGGCCACCAGACTCAGGCGGTCATACTGATGGCGGAAATCCCAACCAATCCACCGATCCCGCACCGCGCATTTCCATGCCGCGGCGGAAAAGCTCAGTAAGGCCACCCACTCCCCACGCCAGGTGGCGACATACCAAAGGGTTTCGCCGATCTTAGGCAGGGAACCGAGGTAATGATGCGCCTGCATCAATTCCTGGTACCGCAGTTCTTCGCCCCGCTGAACGGGGCGGACGCGGAGCTCTTCGAGGTTCAAGACGATTTCCCGGACGTCGTGTAACGGAAGCTCGTTATACGTCATTCGGGACCGAATGTCCAGGATCGCCTACAGCTCTTTAACTGATTTGAATTTTCTGGCTAGGACACATTCACCCTGGGGCG
>JBIMKD010000268.1:0-25423 GCA_043673815.1 Chromatiales bacterium | reverse complement strand
AGCGATCTCGTGTGGGTCGGCGAAACGCCGGAGCGGGATCGATGCCATTTCCGCCGCCTCGATCTCGGCGAGCGTTTGGTTGTGCTCGCGCGCCTTCGTTTCCAGGATCGCCGCCAGACGGCCGGTCCGCGTCGAACCCGGTAAGACATTGTTGACGGTGATCCCGAAAGGCCCGAGCTCGCCGGCCAGAGTCTTGGCCCAACTAGCGACCGCGCCGCGCACGGTGTTGGAGACGCCAAGACCGGGAATCGGTTGTTTCACCGAGGTCGAGATGATATTCACGATGCGGCCATAGCCGGCGGCTTTCATGCCTTCCAGCAGCGCTTGCACCAGAATTTGATTACAGAGCAGGTGCTGTGAAAATGCGGCGAGGTAGGCCTCGGGTGCCGCTTGATAGGCCGCGCCGGGTGGAGGCCCGCCGCTATTATTCACCAGAATAGGTACGGGAGCGGTTTGAGAAAGATAGCCTGCGAGCGCCGCCTTCACCTCATCCGGCCGGTTGAAATCCGCGACCAGCACATGATGGTGCTGATTCTGATCGATGGCGAGCGCGGCTTTCGCCGCATGGAGCCGCTCAGGATCTCGCGCCAAGAGGGTGACGCTGGCTCCGAGTCGGGACAACTCGATAGCGATGGCCTTGCCAATCCCTTGGCTGCTTCCGCAGACGAGCGCTCGTTTGCCTGTCAGTTGAATGTTCATAGCCAAGAATGCTCGTAACGCGCTCATCGATCCGGAAAATTCAAGTCGTCGCAATTATTATATACCGTCATTCCGTACAGGGAATGTACCCTCGACGGGCGTCATGCCCGGCTCGGGATACTCTTGGCGGGCGTAGATGCCAGCGCACCGCTGCCCGTGGTACCGTATCCGGGAACAGCAGGCTGTTCAAAAGCCTTCTGTTGCGGGCGCAAGAAATTATTGATGGCGCCACAGCAAAAATAACGGCTAACTCGTATCGTCACCCGCTTTCGGGTTTCGCAGTGGAGGACGACGAAGCGATGCACCGAGGGCGAGCCACGCAAGCCCGATAAGCGCGCCGGCGAGCGAGGCAAAGAGGATGCCGGTCTTCGCCAGCTCAAGATGGTTGGGATTGTCAAAGGCGAGCTGGCTGATGAACAGCGACATCGTGAAGCCGATGCCGCCCAGCCAAGCGGCACCGAGCAGGTGGCGCCACTCGACCTCGGGCGGGAGTCGGCCTACTCCCAGCCGGATCGCAAGCCAACTAAATCCGCTGATGCCGGCGAACTTGCCGAGCAGGAGGCCGAGCGCAATGCCGAGAGCGATAGGATGACTCAGGTTGCTCACCAGATCGGCATCGCGAAAATCAATGCCCGCGTTCGCGAAAGCGAAGAGTGGCAGAACCACGAAGGTCACCCAGGGGCTCAGCCCGTGCTCCGTGCGATGTAGCGGGCTTTGAACGGCTTTCGAATCGCGCTCCAGGTTGGCCGCGATCGTGGCCATATCATGACTGGTCAGCGGATCGCTCGGTGTGCTGGGGTCCTCGGCATGCGCACGGAATGCCGCCAGCAGCTGGGAGACCCGCGCGTCGAACTGCTCGGGCGTGCGTGCCGGGCGCGCTGGGATCGTGAAGGCCAATAGGATGCCGGCAATCGTCGCATGAATGCCCGAGCGCAGCATGAAATACCAAAGGATAACGCCAAACACCCAATAGGGTAGCTGCTGGCGTATTCCCCCCTGATTGAGCAGCATCAGAACACCCAATGTGGCGGCCGCACTCACAAGGGCGCCGACGTCCAACTGACCCGTGTAAAAAATTGCGATCACCAGCACCGCGCCAAGATCGTCGGCGATTGCGAGCGCCATCAAGAAGACGACCAGGCCGCGCGGCACACGCCAGGCAAGCAAAACGAGTATGCCAATCGCAAACGCAATATCGGTCGCCATGGGGATGCCCCAGCCACGGGCCGCCGGGGACTCAGGATTCAACGCCAAGTAGATCGCGGCGGGTACAACCATTCCTCCGATGGCCGCGACGATTGGTAGGGCCGCATCCCGGAGCGACGCCAGCTCGCCGACGAGCACCTCGCGCTTGAGCTCCAGCCCGACGACGAGGAAGAAGAGCGCCATGAGTCCGTCGTTGATCCAGTGATGGAGCGTTCGCTCGAGGGTCCATGCACCCATGCCAATGCTCATGGGCTGCTCCCAGATCTGGGCGAGCGACTCCCCGAGCGGGGAATTCGCGGCGATCAGCGTCAGGACCGTCGTTCCAATCAGCACAACGCCGCCCGCCGTCGCGCGACGCAAGAAGTCTTCAAGTGGGCTCAGAATACGGCCGAATAGTCGCTCCAGCGGATACCGGTCAAACACCTTCCTTGCCTCGGGAGAACGGACGTTCATATCCTCTTGGCTCCGTAAAGTGACCTGCGCACGGAGTCACAGGAGCACTTGCGGGCCAGCCGATCTATATTCTCGCTTCTTGTCATGTGTGTAACTCGATGAGATCTCCATCCCTCACCGGATGGTCGCGCCCCACGTGCTGTCCGTCGAACCCCGAGGAGCCCCAGACGCGCGCGTATTTAAGCCCGTGCGCGATGTCCTGATGAACGAGCCGCGCGACATCCTCCACGGTCTGGCCACGGCGCAGCGTGAACGGCCGGCCTTTGTCGGCGGGACGGCCCGGCGCCTTGGTGTAGACGCGGACGATGCCGAGACTGCGAAAAAGCCACGGCCCGATCTCGCCGAGCCCCTGGCCCGTCTCTGCGGAGACCGCGAGCGCGGGATAATCAAAGCCGGTCAGCTCGAGAAACGCCTCAAGCTCAGCCGCGACATCGGCGATGCGCTCTGTCTTGTTCGCGAGGATGAGCGCGGGAAGCCATAGCGCGAAGGGGTCTTCATCCGCGGCGGTGTTTAACGATTCCGCGCTCTGCTCCCAGCGAGCGGTCAGCGTCACGCGCTTCTCGCGCAGCACGGCGTGCAGGGCTTCCATCCGTTCGACGCAATCCGCCTCGCGGACATCCGCGACCAGCAGACAAGCATCGGCAGTTTCCAACGTATTGGAAAGCCACGGCGCGCGATGATCGGGTGATATGGCGGGCAGATCCAGGAGCTGAAAGTGAATGTCTTCGTAAGGCATCATGCCCGGCTCGGGATACTCGGTCGTGAAGGGATAGGGCGCGGCGCGCGCCTCCGAGCCCGTGAGGCGCGCGTGCAGCGAGGATTTCCCCGCATTCGGCGGCCCAATCAATGCGATCTGCGCGGCGCCTTCGGGCCGAATGACCAGCACCGGTCCGCCACGCGCCCCGCCCTTCTTCGGTCCTTCGATCTCTTCGGACAGCTCCTTGATGCGGCGCTTGATATCCCCCTGAAGGTGGTCGGTGCCCTTGTGCTTGGGGATGGTGCGGAGCATCTCCCGCAGCCGCTCCAACCGCTCCCGCGGATCGCGGGCTTGGCGATATGCGGCCTCCGCGGCCTTGTACTCGGGTGTAAGATTGGCGGGCATCGAGACCTTGGTGAGACACCGTGGCGCTCATGCATCCTCCCCCTTGCCAGCAGGAGACGCAAGTGCGAGTCCATTCGCGGTACGTATCCGGGAACAAAAATCTTCGAGGAACGAGGTCACGCCAAGCTCGATGAGCACGAGCTTCTTCTGGCACAGATGCAGTTCGCTGATTTTCGCTCAGCCAACCTGTTCCGACTGCTCACCCACCACGTCCGCCCTGGGACGGTGCTGGATGTGGGCTGCGGCGGCGGCGGAATGGTGGCATGGCTGGTAGAGCATGGACACGACGCCCGAGGTATCGACCTCAACGCCGACACGGTAGCTGCAGCGCGTCGCCTGGCCAGCCGCGGTCGCGATCCGATGCGGGTGTCGTGCGGGTCGCCGGCGGAGATCATTCCCACGGGGTTAACCCTCGATAACGTCATCAGCATGGATACCCTCGAGCACAACGAGGACGACCAGCGTGCCTTCGCCCAGCTCGTCGAGCTCACCCGCCCGGGCGGCCGGCGCATCGTGACGGTACCGGCCCTACTGGCGTTGTTCGGCCCGCGCGATAGGGACATGGGACATTTTCGGCGCTATTCGCGTGAATCCCTGTGCGCGCTATCGACGATCTTCGGTACTGGAACTTGATTGGTGTGGTGCCCGCATTCGTAACCGCACGCCTTCTTCGGCGCCGGATCGACGAATCGTTCCGATATGGTGGAGATAGTCTATCGAAGCGGCTCATTCGCAACACACTCTCGACTTGGTTTCGCTCCGTGGAAAACCGCATTCGTCCACCGCTCGGGCTGACCTTGATTCTTACGGCCACGCGGCTCGGCTAGGAGCACCTATCCGGCGATCTCCAGCGTCGCTATGTCTGTCACGATACGATCATTAGATGGCGCTCCTGCTGATTCCCCTGCAGTTCAGCCGAAGCGTGTTCCCTGGCGCTGCACCGTGGACTTCAGCTCTGGCCAACGTCCGTTGCCTGCAACATCGTAAAACACACACACCTCCACGACCGCTCACTATCGGCGACCAAGGCCAAGGCTTGGATGACGACGGTGATGGCGAATGATCAGTATGCGAATGACCTCTTCGTTAATGAGGCGGAACAAGACAGAGTATGGGAAGCGGTGCACGAAGCAGCGGCGAATATCGTGCTCGACAACGGCGTAGTGGGATGAATTTGCGCGAATGCGTGCAATGGCCGCATACACCTCGGATCGAAACTCCTCACCAAGGCCGGCACGTTGCTGGTTGTAGTACACGACGGCGTCATTGAGATCGGATACGGTGAGAGGGTGATATTCAACTCTCATTCCGAGATGCCACCGGTGCACCGCGAGAACTCAGCGTGACCAATGGGTTGAATAGTGCCAGCCTCAATCTCCGCATCGCGTTGCGCAGCAGCTTTGATGCCCTCTGGGTCGATGTTGCGATTGCCAGCCACGCTTGGATCACCGACTAAACTCTCCCAGGCCATCGCTGCAAGTTGCTCCCTCTCAGCAGCGGGGAGAGCCAATATCTGTTTCTCAAGCTCAATGATCGTGTTCATGATGTCAAGTATAGCGTGTCAGGGCAGCGGGCATAACGGAGCCCGAGTAGGGCGCATTAGGCGATAGCCGTAATGCGCCGAATGGTGGCCGCACACATCCGGCGGAACCCGGTTCACGGTTCCGTCCTACTCGGGCTTGCGGACCGTCCCTCTGGAACGGAAGGTTGGCCATCCTAGACCGCTTTGGTCGGGCGTTCTGAAAATACGATCCAGCAGACAACATAGACGAGTAGTGGTAACCCAAGGAACAAGGTCAGTAAGAATGTGGCGAGACGCAACCCGGCGCTACTAACCTTCCACTTGTGTGCTAACCCAGCACAGACGCCGGCAAGCATTTTGTCGTCACTGCTTCGATAGAAGCCTTCGTATCCCGTGTCGTCAACCGCCGCAGGCTGAGACGCTGCTTTGACCGGGCCGTTTAGATAAACAGCTGTAGCGGCTCGGCCTTCCGTATCGAAATCAACACGTGCGCCGGCTCGAGGTGGCGTTTGTGATTTCCACTCTTTACCCACAAACGTATAGCGATTCCCATCATCGCCAGAAATAACCCCCTGGCTTTCGGCAATTGAGAAATCGAGAATTTTCCCCTTCATTGAATTCTCCTGTGTGCGATCTGACTTGGCTAACTAGAATTCGACACCAACAAGTGTCAATCCGGTGTCTAAGAATCACTGCGGTCATCATATAACCCCTTGATTGGGAACCACAACGCTAAGGGCTGCACCCGAGGGAGGTTTTAGCACACCAATTTCCCCATCGATAAACCGCGTCTGCTCGATACGCGCGGCGCGGCCTCGATCAAGTGTTCGCGCAACGCGTGCGTAGCGACCGTTCCAGGCTCGCGGCTGACTTTGGCTGGCAAAGCCCCCACGACCTCGATGCCGTCGTCTTCGCGAAGCACACGCAAAGCGTAGGAAACCTCTAATAATTCAAAGTCTCCTTCTCCCTTCGGGAGAAGGTTGGGATGAGGGTATTAAAATCAATTATTTACATCCCTCACCCTAGCCCTCTCCCAGTGGGAGAGGGTATTTTTAGAGGTTCCCCATAGGCGCTGTTCTTGCCCCTCCTGCTGCAAGCGACCAGTGGCTCGTGCGCGCCATCACCAGGCTGCCACCTGCCCACCCGCGGCGATGCGTACCACCGCGTCCGGGTACCTGGCGCGCATCTCGGGAGACTGGGCCGGATGAAGGCAGGCGGCCAGGATCTCTAAGGAGTCGACAATACGCGGGCCGGGCCGGCTGAAATAAGCGGACCCATCGACGACATAGACTCGTCCGCTTCGAACCGCGGGCAATCCCTCCCACCCGGCTGCACGCTGCAAGCGAGGCAAATCATCTAAAGTGCGTGGCACGGTGCAGCCACAGCACGCGATTATCAGGACGTCGGGCCGGGCCTCGATCACACTCTCCCAGAGGATGCGTCTTGAGGCTTCTCCTTTTTTTCCGACGCTCTCTTCGCCCCCGGCGATCTCCACGAGCTCCGGTCCCCAATGGCCACTGCAGAATGGCGGGTCTATCCACTCCATGAGAAAGCAGCGGGGGCGACCGCTTGTGTTCATAGCGCGAGCACGTACCTGCTCTACCCGTCTCTGAAGCGCGCTCACCACAGCCTCGCCGCGCGCGGCCACCCCCAGTGCGGCGGCTACCTTGCGGATGTCCTCCAAGATGTCCGCGAGACCGGCGGGCTCCAAATTTACCACCTGCGGTGGCTCCGGAAGTGATCGGGCGAAAGCCGCGACCGAACCATACCCAACCGCGCAGACATCACAAAGGCGTTGGGTCACGATGACCTCCGGGCACAGCCGCCGCAGCAGCGCCTCGTCAAGTGTATAGAGGGAACCGGTCGCGGCAAGCGTCTCGCGTACCCAGCGGTCTACGTCAGCGCTCGGCAAGTGCTCTTGGTGGATGGCACAATGCGTCACCCGTGGTTTCTCGTTCGCCGCCGCCGGATAGTCACACTCGTGCGATACGCCGACGAGGGAATCCATCAAGCCCAGGGCGCCCACGATCTCGGTAGCAGCAGGTAAGAGCGACACAATCCGCAGCGGACGCATTGGCGAGTCTTTTTCCATTTCAGCTCGATAACGTGATGGGTTGCTCATTCATGGCAGCGATTTGTTCGCGCAACTCGAGGATGCGATCCTGCCAGTAGCGCTGGGTATTGAACCAGGGAAATGCTGCAGGAAAGGCCGGATCGTCCCAACGCCGGGCGATCCACGCGGAGTAATGGATCAACCGCAATGTGCGCAACGCCTCTAGGAGATGCAGCTCGCGGCGATCAAACTCGAAGAAATCCTCATAGCCGCTCAGGACGTCGCTTAACTGCCGCGCCATCGCAAGCGGCTCTCCGGAAAGTAACATCCACAGGTCCTGCATCGCAGGGCCCATGCGACTATCGTCGAAATCGACGAAATGCGGTCCACCCTCGGTCCAAAGCACGTTACCGGCGTAGCAGTCACCATGTAGCCGCAGTGCTCTGATTTCGCCCGCGCGGTTAAAGCAATGCCGCACACCGTCTAGCGCTTGAGCAAGCACGCTCCGATAGGCGCTCACGAGATCCGCCGGGATAAAGTCGTGTGCAAACAGGAACTCGCTCGGCTCGTCACCAAAGCTGACAATGTTCAATGCCGGTCGTGCGACGAACGGCCGCAACACGCCGACCGCGTGAATTCGGCCGATGAAGCGCCCCATCCATTCCAGGGTGTTGCGATCATCGAGCTCCGGTGAACGGCCGCCTTGGCGAGGATAAATGGTAAATCGGAATTCGCCGAAGGTGTGCAATGTCGTTGCAGGTTGCGGACCCGCGCCGGAAGGTTTGATCGCCAACGGCGCCACTACCGGGATCTCGCGCTCCGTTAGTTCCTGCACGAAGGCGTGTTCTTCAAGGATCGCCGCATCGCTCCAGCGCCCAGGACGGTAAAATTTCACCACCAGGGGCATCCCCTCTTCGATGCCAACCTGGTAGACGCGGTTTTCGTAGCTGTTGAGGGCCAGCAGGCGTCCGTCACTCCGCAAGCCCACGCTATTCAAGGCATCGAGCATGCAATCGGGAGTCAGCCGCTGATATGGAGCAGTTTTCGTGTCTTGCGTTTCCGGGACGACGGCCAAGTTGGTATCCTTAGGAAACCTTTAATAAATTCAAAAATCTCCTTCTCCCTTCGGGAGAAGGTTGGGATGAGGGTATTAAAATAAATTATTTACATCCCTCACCCTAACCCTCTCCCAGTGGGAGAGGGTATTTTTAGAGGTTCCCCTTAACTAATGTCATGCTAAGTACGGAGCGTAACACGCGTTAAGGAAACGCGGCCAAGATTCTGATAGACAGCGCAATCGGGATCATGTCCGTTGCTCAAGCAGGGCCCTGATCTCACTCAGCTCTTGCCGCAACACGGCGATCTGTTGCTCGAGCTCCGACAGACGATCGTGGTCGGAACGCGTGATACTGACGTCCATATCTGGGCCGGCAGCGCTCTCCGCTGCTTGCACCTCCCCACTCAATAGGTGGGCGTAACGAGATTCTCTTTTCCCGGCTTCGCGCGCAAGCTTTACAACGAAAGGCCCATCCTCCCGCTCGATCAAGCTTCTCAGGGCAGCTTCAACCTCTAGCACATCATTGAACTTGCCAAGCCGCCCCGTACGCGTGCGCAGTTCACCGGGCGTCTGCGGGCCGCGCAGCAGCAACTCGGCGATGATGGCAAGCTCCTGTGCTGACAATCTTAAAGCACCAAACGCCGTGTTACAGAAGCGATGTTGGTATTTCATCACCCGGCTCCCGAACCCCGTTTTCTCACTTACCAAGTGCTTTTTGATGAGCCCGTCGAGCGTTTGTTGTACCGTTGCCTCATCGAGGTTAAGCACCGGATCGCGGTTGCTTTTCTGGTTACAGGCGTTGGTAAGTGCATTGAGCGAGAGCGGATATTGGTCGGGGGTGGTGATTTCCTTTTCCAGCAAGGCACCAATGACACGGGTTTCGTAAAAAGTGAAATTGCTTTGCATTGTAGACTTAGGATCAGGCTTACACTCTATAACTATCTAACTCACTTTATCATTCGCGGCGACGGGCGGTGACGCTGAAAGCTCGATGGTATTAAACAACGCCCGCCAACCCCGTGGCCGGGGGTGGATCCCGGAGCGGTCTCGGAGCGCCAACCTTATCACGGGAATTTCGGCCAGCGGACGGACAAGTTCGGAATCCTGTGGATTGGTGAAAACGCAGAGCAGATCGCCGCCTGCGAGCGCCGCGGCTATCTCCTCCTCGAACTGCGGTTGCGCTGGGTCCGCGGGCAGGGCAATGGCACCGCCGCTGCGAAGGAGAAAGCCTATGAGCGGCGCGCGCAGCCAGCGTTCCGCGACCACAAACCGGATCGGCCGGCGCACGGCGGCAGCAATGATAAGTGCGTCCACGATCCCGCCGGATCCGCAGCGGAGGAGCGCGGCTCCGGTTTGAGGAATGTGTTCCAGTCCTGTTTTCCTGATGGGGAACACGGAGTGAACCAGCAGCCAGACGATAAAGCGCAGGAGAAATTCCGGGACCAAGGTGTAGATGTAAAGCGCGACGAAGGCGTTAACGATCCCGGTAAGCAGTAGGACCTGTGCGACCGTGAAACCGGCCTGGCCGAGTCCGATGGCGAATCCGGCCGAGATGACCATGAAGAGCGCGTTGAGGATGTTGTTGCCGGCGATGATGCGGGAACGGTGGGTGGGATCGCTGCGCGCTTGAATAAGCGCATACAAAGGCACGGTGTAAAAGCCCCCGAAGACGCCGATCAGAACCAGGTCAAGCACCACACGCCAAGCCTCGGGACGCGCGATAAACGCAGTCCACTCGAGCGTGGATGGCTGCGCGAAACCTCGGGAGGCGAAATAGAGATCGATGGCGAATAGCGTGAGCCCGATGGAGCCGAGCGGTACGAGACCAAGCTCGAGGCCGCGTCCGGACATACGCTCGCAGAGCAAGGAACCGGTCCCGATCCCGATCGAAAAAAGCGCGAGCAGCAAGGTGACGACAGACTCATCTCCGCCGAGGACCTCTTTGGCGAAATTCGGGAACTGCGACAGAAACGTCGCCCCATAAAACCAAAACCACGAGATCCCGAGAATCGATAAGAACACGGTTCGATTGTGGCGCGCGAAGCGCAGAGTATCGCGGGTGGCCGTCACCGGGTTCCAGCGGATGGTGAGCTGCGGATCGGGCGCGGGTGTCACCGGGATGCGGCGGCTGATCGCATAGGCTAGAAGGGCGGTACTCACGGTGGCGATCGATACCAGGGTCTTGCCCCAGGTCGCCACGGCGATCAGTATCCCGCCGAGCAAGGTGCCGAGCAGAATTGCGACGAAGGTGCCCATCTCGACCAAGCCATTACCGCCCACAAGCTCTTCGGATTTCAAGTGCTGAGGCAAATAGGCATACTTGACCGGGCCGAAAAGCGTCGATTGAACCCCGCCTAGGAACAAGGTGAACAGCAGCAAGCCCAAGCTCCCGAGGTAGAATCCGGCCGAACCCAGGATCATGAGGCCAACCTCGAGCAAGACCGTGTAGCGAATGAGACGGGATTTTTCGTATTTGTCCGCGATCTGTCCGCTGGTCGCCGAAAACAAAAAAAAGGGCAGGATGAAAATGGCGGCGCTGAGATTGATGAGCGCGTTGGCATCTCGAGCGCTGAGCGAAGTCACCTGAAAGGCGAACATGATGACGAGGGCGTTCTTATAGACGTTGTCATTGAAGGCGCCCAGGAATTGGGTCCAGAAGAACGGAACGAAACGCCGCTCGCGCAGGAGCGAAAACTGGCTTTCTTGTTTCATTCACTAGTACCTCTCCGCCCGAGCGGCGAGGTAACGGACTTCCTGGGCCGTTGACTCGGTCTCGGCGGCGCCGCACGCGCTACCGCCGCGCCGCCGCGCGGGATTATTTGGAGGCGACGGTCTTACCGTCAATCACCAGGCTTACGATGCCCCGATCCAGGATATAAGTGCAATCGAGAGTACCGAATTCGCCGCCAGCCGCGCCTTTCCATTGCAAGGTCACGCTCGTACTGCCGTCGCTGGTCATGTAGTCTGCGGTCCCCAGGGCCGATTTGAGGAACTGTCTGGCCGCGACGGGACACTCCGCCGCGGCGTTTTCCTTCAGGTGCTTGGTCGTCAGCATGAAAGCGTCGGTGGCCTTCTGCCGTCCGCTATCTTGCATCATTATGGCTACCGCTCCAACCCCCGTGATTATCAATGTTCCCCAGAAGAGCTTGATGAGGCTTATACGCTCGGTTGAAGGTGATTTCGATTCCATCATAAGATCTCCGCGAGTGAATTTGGCTATATTTTGCACGGCTCCCGCTTGTTGGTTTACCAAAAAAGTTCGGGCCAATCCCTGCCAGGATAATGAAACCCTCGTTACGCCTCAAGCCGGCTACCGGAAATCACCTACCGGGCTGCGGGAAGAACGCCGCGCTCCACCTATTTCTCTGGGTCCACGTTTGCAATAAGATGACGCTTTCTCGCACCGGCCGGCGGTCGGCGGCGGCGAGACTACAATGATATTACAGGTTTTGATCCTCTTGGGCGTGGCGAACGGCGCGCCGATTGTCGCGCAGGGACTGCTCGGCGAGCGCTTTAGCCGGCCGCTCGATGGTGGCAAGACATTCATCGACGGCGCGCCGATTTTCGGCAGCACGAAAACCGCGCGCGGGCTCCTTGCCTCGTTGCTCATGTGTGCCGCGGGGGCTGCGGCTCTGGGCCTCTCGGCTGGCTTCGGCGCTTGCTTCGCCGCGGCGGCGATGCTCGGTGATTTATTTTCGAGCTTTATCAAGCGGCGCATGGGTGTCGCATCGAGCAGCCCGGTGACCGGTCTCGACCAGATCCCGGAAGCCTTGTTTCCGGCCTTGGTCGCAATCCCCTACTTAGACCTTAAGGCCCTCGATGTGGCGATCATCGTCATGTTGTTTTATCTCTTGGAGATCGCGGTGTCGCCGGTGCTATACCGGCTCAGGATCCGCAAGATCCCCGAATCCGGCCCGAACGCATGATCCCGCGCGAGGCACGCCCGGCTATCGTGGGGATCTTGAACCTCACGCCGGATAGCTTCTCGGACGGCGGGGCATACGCCGATGCGGACTCGGCGGTGCGCCATGCTTGCCGTATTGCCGCCGAAGGAGCGGATGTTATCGATGTCGGCGGCGAATCGACGCGCCCGGGCGCGGCGCCCGTCGGCGCGGCGGAGCAAATCGCGCGCACCCGTGAGGTCATCCGGCGATTGCGCCAAGCCTTACCTGAAGAGGTGGCGATCAGCATCGATACGACGCTCGTCGAGGTGGCGGTCGCGGCGCTAGAGGCCGGCGCCACGATCATCAACGATATATCTGCGGGCCGTGACGACCCCGAGATGTTCGCGTTGGCCGCCGAGCGCAGGGTTGCACTGGTGCTGATGCACATGCAGGGCACGCCGCTTACGATGCAAACGGATCCTCACTATCAGGATGTGCTCGGGGAGGTGCGGGCGTTTCTCATAGAGCGCGCTCGGCTGGCGGAAACCGCCGGGGTCGAGCGCGAGCACATCATCATCGATCCGGGGATCGGATTCGGTAAGACCAAAGTCCACAACCTCGCCCTGCTCGCCGATCTGGGCGCGTTCACCGCTAGCGGTTACGCCGTGTTGCTCGGCGCCAGCCGCAAGCGATTCATGGGCGCGGTCTGTGGGGAACAAACCCCGGGCGAGCTAGTCGGCGCGACCTGCGCGACGACCGCCTTAGGCGTCGCTGCCGGCGTGCGTTACTTTCGTGTCCACGATGTCAAGGCCAATCGTCAAGCCGCCGATGTAGCCTGGGCGATAATGCTCGGGCAATGCTAGCGAGTGCGCGGCGCAAGAGGTGTTTTTTCCGTTCGGTGAATCCCCCGATGACGACGATTGCCGCAAACGTCGAGGAGAGGATCAAGATCTGCGTCAGCGGCTCGGAACGCTCCCGGCCGTAGAGGGCGGCGAAAAAATGCAGCAAGGGATAGTGCAATAGATAGATCGAAAAGGTGAGACCCGCCCAATAGCGGATCGCTCGTTCGATCCAGGGGGGGATCCGATCAAGAGAATGGGAAATCGCGCGCATCCCGATGAAGTTGAGCGCCACCAGGACCGCATAGAAATTGTCTATCAGGAACTCGTCGGAGTGCTTAAGCTTTGACATCACGAACGCCGGGCCTATGACGGCCATCGTTGCCATGCGGGCCGCGATATCAATCTCGGATGCCTTTATAAAACCGTATATCAGTATAGGTAATAGAAACAATACCCAACCGATGGGGATGGAGACCTGCCTGCTGCGATTGAAGCGGTAAGTCCATACGCCGATGAGCCAGGCGGGCAGAAGCACCAGGATCTTCGGGCCGGCGACGAGCGCGATGAGAATGACAAGCACGGTGCGGATGCGTCCGCCGTAATAAAAGCAAGCCCCGAAGAGCGCGTAGTACCAAACCTCATAGCCCAGCGACCAGTACGGGCCGTTACTGAACGGGCGAATCGATGTAAACCACAACTCGTTGACGAACAAGAGGTTCGCGAAGAAACGCCAAAGCGCTTCGCTGTCCTTATACCACCAACCAGCGTAAAGGGCAGGATCGAGGACGCGCCCCATCTGGTCGAGAATCACGGTGGCGATCAAGGCCGGGAATACCACAGAATAGAGCCGGGCGCAGCGGTTGATCGCGTACTCGCCCGGCATGCGTTCCCGTTCCGCGGAAACGTAGGCGATGACATAGCCCGAGAGGACGAAGAACACGATAACGGCATCGGCGCCGAAGCGCCGAAAGATCAAATACTCGCCGCCCGAGATCCGCGTGTAGGCGAAATGGGAAAGCAGCACCACGGTGGCGGCGACAAACCGGACCAGGTCCAGATAAAGCGATAGTGCGGCGGTCACGGCGCCTTTTGCAGAAGCTTCCTTAGACGCCTCGTGGCGCGCCAACCACACTTCAAACCCGCCCTGGGAACCCGCCCAGGGTTGCGAGGACCTCGTCGATGTCGCCATCGGTGTGATCGGCCGAGATCTGGAACCGGATTTCCTCCTCGCCCCGCGGCACGACCGGGTAGGAAAGACCGGTGGCCAAGATCCCCTGGGCCTTCAGATATTGAACCATGGTCCGGGTGCGCGCGGTGTCGCGCAAGAGCAGCGGCACGACCGGGTGTGCCCCCGCGAGGGTCTCGTAGCCAAGGTGCGTCAGCGCTTGTCGAAAGCGCAAGGTCAATCGCCACAGCTCTGCCAGCAGGCCCCGGCCCGCCGGGCTATCCACGATGTCCAAGGCCTTCACGGCCGCGGCCGCCTCTCCCGGTGTAATCGGGTTCGAGTAGATATACAAAGGCGCCTTCTCGCGCAGGTAATCGATGAGCACACGCTCACCGGCCACGTAACCGCCGTTCACGCCAAACGCCTTGCCGAGCGTCGCGATCAGGAGATCTACCGGACCCGAGCCAGTGTGCTCCTCGGTACCTCGACCCGTAGCCCCTATCGCGCCCACGCCGTGCGAGTCATCGACAATCGTGAGCACACCCTCCTTGAAGCGGGCATCGAAGCTAGCTGCAATCTTCTTGATTTCCGTGAGAGGCGCGTGATCGCCGCGCATGCTGAAGATCCCATCGGTTACCACGAAAACCCTCTCGCAACCCGCCACCTGCGTAAGACAGTCTTCGAGCGCCGCCATATCGAGATGCGCATAGACGTGTTTCTCCTTGGGCTGCGCGAGGCGCGCAGCGTTGATGATGCAATTGTGGTTGAGCGCATCGCTCACGATCGCGGTGTCCGGCGTGACCAAGACCGGCAGGACGCCCATGACCGTAGCATAGGCTGAGCCGAACACGATCGCGGCCTCGCGCCCGTGAAACGCCGCGAGCCGCCGCTCAAGCTCCACATGCGGCGCGTAGGTGCCGCTGATAAACCGTACAGCCCCAGGCCCGGCGCCGAATGCGCGCACGGCGTGCTCTTCGGCCGCGATCACCTCTTCGCGCAAAGCCATGCCGAGGTAGCTATTCGAATTCATGCGGATAAACGGCCGCTCGCCCTCACCCTCGATGAGGACACGCGGGCCACGGCCGCCGTGCGCGCGGAGAACCTGGGTAATGACCGGCTCGCGCCGTTTGGCGGTGCCGCTCGCGTCGATCTGGCCGATCTCTTGGGTGAGCCGGTGTTTGACGCGGTCAATTGGCATACCGATAGTCTCAGCGCTCGTTGCCCAGCCGCTCGGCTAAGCGCTCGATCATGTCGGCCGTCATTGCCTCGAGGTCATAGGCCGGCGCCCACCCCCATTGCGCCCGCGCGGCGCTGTCGTCGAGCGATCGCGGCCAGGAATCGGCGATGGCCTGGCGCACGGGATCGATCCTATAGTCGATCACGAGCTCCGGAACATGGCGGCGAATTGCCTGCGCCAGCTCCGCAGGCGTGATGCTCATGGCGGTGATGTTGAAGGCATTCCGGTGGTGCAAACGCGCCGGATCGGCCTCCATCAGCGCGATGATCGCCCGCAAGGTATCGGGCATGTACATCATGTCGAGACGCGTATCGGCGCGCAGGAAACACGTATAGCGGCGGCGGTAACGGATGGCGTGATGGAAGATCTCCACCGCATAGTCGGTGGTGCCCTCGCCCGGCGGGGCGACATAGGAAATAATCCCCGGAAGCCGCAGGCCGCGCGTATCGACGCCGAAACGCCGGGCGTAGTAATCACACAGAAGCTCGCCGGTGACTTTCGTGATCCCATAGATCGTCTGCGGCCGCTGGAGCGTATCCTGCGGGGTGCGCTCGCGCGGTGTCGTCGGGCCGAAAGCCCCGATGGAGCTCGGGAAGAAAAGCGCACAGCGGTTCTGCCGCGCGACCTCGAGGATGCGGTAGAGACCGCCCAGGTTGACATCCCACGCGACGTGCGGCCAGTCCTCCCCCACGGCCGAAAGGACCCCGGCCAGATGATAAATCGCCCCGATATCGTGACGGCGCACGACGTCCTGGATCTGGCGTAGCTCGGTGCAGTCGACATGCTCGAAAAGGCCTTCGCCGAGGGGCGAGTCCGGACGCGGCATGCGGATATCCGAGGCCACCACCCGATCGGGACTCACGCGCGCTCTCAACGCGGGAACGAGCTCCGAACCGATCTGCCCGAGTGCGCCGGTGACCAGGATCCGCCGGTCGTTTAATTCCATGGTAGCCCTCTCATCGATCCCAACGCCAGCCAGCGCCGTGCTTTCCCTGAGGCGCCGGCCACACCGTTAGTCAAATTGATTTCGCCGCCACGGGGTCATAAATTTATGGCTCCTCGGCAAAATCTATGGGTATTCCGTTAACGCCCTCTCCCACCGGGAGAAAGCCAGGGCCAGGGATGGGCCCTGTTTGGCGCGCCGAGGTAGGGCGGGGGTGAGGGGATCTCAACCAAGGCAGCGCGAATACTCTCCAACACGGCGTCAGGATCTCCAAGCACCTCATGATTCCAAAATCGAAGCACCTTGAGATATTCAGTCCTCTGCAAGTCGTTCGAGATCCGCTCGGCATGCTGGCCACCACACGTTTGGGCTCCAAGCAGAGGAAATCCACGACGTAGGGCCCAAGGATCTGTTGACGTCGAAACTTGACGCCCTCGAGTCGTCGAGCGCGCAATCGACTCCACAAGCACCGCTCCGCCTCGGTCGAATTCTTCCGCAGCACCCGGGCCAGACTGTTCATCGGTCTCTCTATCCCCTCACCCCAACCCTCTCTCCCGCAGGGAGAGGGAGTTAACGGAATACTGATACATTCTGCCGAAGGGCCTTTATTTCTAACTAAGTTGCACTTCCCTAAATACTAACAGAGAATCGCCTAATGACCCGTGAGGGGCTCGTTCACGATCGGTGACGGCTTGATGCCGGCGCTCAACGCGCGGGAGGCTTTATATGTCTATTACGTTTTACTGTGGTTCCGGCTCACCTCCCGCTTGGCGGGTTTGGCTTGGCCTCGAACACAAGGAGCTCCCCTATGAGCTGAAAATGCTCTCGTTTTCGGCGGGGGATCTCAAGACCGAGGAATTTACCCGACTCAATCCCAGACAAAAGGTGCCGGTCCTGGTCGAGAACGGCTTCGTCCTCTATGAGTCCGTGGCCATTCTCGAATACCTCGACGACCGCCATCCCGTTGCCGGCCGGGGGCGATTATTCCCGGACGACGCGCGCGAGCGGGCCCTCGTCCGCCGCTTCATCCAAGAGACCGACTGGTATCTCGGCATGGCTATGGGGCGGATGCTGCGGGAGATTTTTCACAAAACCGAGGAGGAGTGGGATCGCTCCGTGATCGCGGACGGCCGCGGCAAGCTCGCGGCCGAGCTGGTGCACTTCGAGCGCGAGATCCGCGGCGATTATCTCACCGGGGTGCTGAGCGCGGCCGATTTCACTCTTTATCCCATGATAGCACTGGCGCTGCGGGCCGACCTCAAAGATCCAGCCCTCGCGATCCGGTCCCTCGTCGGGCCGAAGCTCACGGCCTGGATGAGGCGCGTCGAAGCCCTCCCTTATTTCGCCCAGACCTTACCGCCGCACTGGAAAAACAACTAAGGAAGCTCTGCAAAAGTTACTGCGCAGCCCATCTGCTTTGTCGCGTGCTCGCTCGTCGCTCGCCTATCTACCTGATATGTCTCGCGACTCGATCCGCGGCTTCGCGCATCTGGGCTTGCTCGCAACACTTTTGCATAACTTCCCTAACCCGGCCGGGTCGAACGTCCGGAAGTCGTCAGCGCCCGGTAAGATAATCCGGCCTCGGGGCCAGCTTACCGACAGTCTATTAACTATCCGGCAATTCAAGCTCCGCGACGACCGGCGCATGATCCGCTTCCAAGAACTTCACGTCAGTCCCAAAAGCACCGATTCGTCATGAAGCAACTCGTTGTGGATCTCGAGACCTTCGTGGCGTTTTGCGGACTACTTCTCCAATGAGTAATGAAAGCAATCGACTCGTCGTTAGATTGGATCATCGTGATCACGCCGTAGATGGACGCGGACGCGACCCGGCTCGATAATCCACAGCTCGCTACCAAGTGATCGCATATTCAGAACAGCAAGGAAATCTTTCAATCGCTGGATCAACGCATCCGATGTTGCTTTATGCGGCAATTCCAGGATTACGATCCCCTGGGACCTCTCCGGGGGAAATCGCAATACCTGACCGAAATCATGGTCAAGCGTAATCAGCGTCCGGCCTTCGCGCGAGCAAACATCGAAAATAGTTTCATCCGACGCCCCGTACAACGCTTGATCACGAACCGTCGCGATATCATGTCCTGCCGATCGTAATAGCGCTTGTCCCCGCGTACCGATATTCTCGTCAAGTTTGAATCTCACGCTGCCCGTTCCGTCGGAACCGAGATGAACCGTTCCCGCGCAGCTTCTGCCGCGTACCCGATGGCCGCTAGGATGTCGTCGTTGCTCAACTGCGGGTACTCTTCGAGGATCTCCTGTTCGCGCATACCGCTGGCGAGATAATCGAGGAGCAGCGATACCCAGATGCGCGTTCCTTTGATGCACGGTTTCCCAGCGCACACGTTCGGATCGATGCTGATGCGGTCAAGTAGATCGGACATTAGTGATCTCCTACAGGCGAGTCTAACTTTGTTACTATAACACGGCCCCTTTAAGGCGATGTTTGCTACCCGTGAGCAGTTCGGCCGCGGCAAGCTCGCGACCGAGCTCGGGCATTTCGAGCGCGAGATCCGCGGCGATTATCTCACCGGGGTGCTGAGCGCGGCCGATCTCACGCTTTATCCCATGATAGCACTGGCGCTGCGGGCCGATCTCAAAAATCCAGCCCTCGCCATCCGTACCCTCGTCGGGCCCAAGCTCACGACCTGGATGGGGCGCATCGAAGCCCCCTTATTTCGCCCGGACCCTGCCGCCGCACTGGAAAAATAACTAACCCGGCCGGGTCGAAGGACTCAGCTTGGGCATACCATCGCAGTCCGGGGGAGGCTACCCCATCCCGCCATCCTAAATTCTCAAGCTCTGTAGCAGCGCCCTGGCCCCCTGCAAGTCGTTGCTGTCGAATCCCTCGGTGAACCAGCCATAAATCTCAGAGAGGATCTTTCGGGCTTCTTCCGGCTTGCCCTGTTTCTGTAGCAGACGGCTCAAGCTCATCACGGCCCGCAGCTCCAGAGATTTCGCACCCTGCCCGCGGGCAATCTCGATCGCCTGGCGATAACAGGTTTCCGCCTCCGCTTGATTCTCTTCGCAGAGAGCCAGCAGCAACTCACCCTTGAGTCGATACAGATCGGCCTCAAACATGCGTTCCTCTCTTTTATTTACCGCCGCCAGCGCCTCGGCCAGTACCGCAAGCCCTTCCTCTATCTGTCCCGCTTTCTCATACACCTCGGCGAGCAGGCCGAGAAAATGCGGCCGAAGTAGCCCTGTCCCTATAGTGCTGTAGGCGAGGAGGCCCTGGTGCATCTGCGCCATTCCTTCCCTCTCCTGTCCTTGCTCCGCCAGCGCCCGGCCCCGGAGGATGACCCCCATTTCCAACCAGATCACGAATCCCTGCTCGGTCGAGAGGGCAATGGTGGCCTCTGCCCGCTCTATTGTTGCCCGCCACTCCCTGCAGAACTGCTGGAGCCAGGCCACAAAGCACAGGGCAAACGCCAGGCTGAAGGGGTGAGCACACTCCTCGGCCAGAGCGATCGCCTCCCGGCTCCTCTTCAAGGCCTGGTCCGGATACCCCAACAACCACAGGGCCATGGAGCAATTGGATAAGCCGGCCACCCCAGGGTCCTGCCCGTAGAGGAAAGCACGGGAGCGGTGCTGCTCGGGATCGTAGAGGGCGATGCCTTGTTCCAGGTGGGAGCGGGCAGCGTTCGGCTCGCCCATATGGAGCAAGCCAGCTCCCAGCGCCACGTGGGCCTCCAGGAGGAGAGCGGGGTCGTGTAGGCTTTGGGCCAAGTCCAAAAGCTGTTCCCCCAGCGCACGCGCCCTCGGGTGCTCCGCCCGCACGAAATGAGATACCCACAGTCCACACAACACCGAAAAGAGCTGAGGCGCCTCTCCTACCTGCCGGCAGAGCGCCCGCGCCCGCGTATAGGTCTCTCCTACCTCCGGAGAGGCATAGCCCTTGATGGCCATCCACGCGGGGCCTAAGGCGAGCTGAAAGTCGAGCTCTTGGCGGCTTCGTTCGGCGGTGTCCGGGAGGCTCTGGAGCAACTCTAGCCCGCGGGCGAGATGCCCGATCGCCTCCCGGTAGCCACAGCGCCGGCTGGCCGTCTCCGCCGCCTGCCGCAGATACCGGATGGCCCGCCCCGAGTCCCGCCCGCGCTCAAAATGCAGCGCCAGCTCCGCCGCGATCTCGGCTGCTTGTTCCCCATACGCTGCCTCCCCCCGCGCACCCAGCCGCCGATGCAGCTCGACCCGCCGCGCGGGCGCCAGCCGATGGTAGAGCGCCTCCGGATAGAGCGCGTGCAAAAAGCCGTAGCGCGCCGCCACCGTCCCATCCGGCCACTCAGCCATCCCGGCCGCCCGCAGCCACTGGCCCCGCACCAGTCCCTCGCAAGACCCCTCCACTTTCACCCCGTCGGCCCTAAGGCCTGCCGCCACCGCCGCGGCTGAAAACTCCACGCCCGCCACACTGCCCACCTCCAGCACCCGCTGCTCTTTGAGGCTGAGGCGCTCAAACTGCCCCGCGATCATCGACCGCAGGCTTTCGGGGGCTACCTCCTCGACCGCCTCCGTACTCCCTTTCCATTCCCACCGCCCGGCCTGCTCGACCAGCATCCCGCGCGCCATGAGCTCCTTGCCCACGTTCACCATAAAGAGCGGTTGGCCCTCGGTGCGCCGGTGAATGACCCGCGCGAGCTCAGGCCAGTCACCGCCAGGAAATCGCACCGCCAGGTACTCTGCCACCGCCGCCTCGCTCAGCCCCTCGAGCGCAAGGTCGGCGCATTGGCCATGTCGCGCCAATTCCTGCTTGAGCACTTTCAAGGGGTGCCCGCTCACGATCACCTCGACCGGCCGGTAGGTCCCAAGCACCAAGAGCCGGGCTGGCTCCCTGCGCCGGGCCAGCATCGCTAAGGCCTCGAGGGTAGCCGCATCGCTCCAGTGCAGGTCCTCAAGCACCAGGATCAGCGGGGCTTCGGCCGTGATCCCCTCCAGGAGCTCGGCAAGCTCTCGCAGCATCCGCGCCGGCGTCACCCCCAAGAGCTCGCGCCCCAACCCCTCCCGCTCCGCGGCGCTCAACAACCAGGGCAACTGCATCAGCCAGCTCGGCGCCCGCTCACGCAAGCCCTGCAAGAGAGCTTCCCGCCCCGGCCCGCGTGCAAGCCGCCCCAGCGCCTCCAATACCGGCAGATAGGGCTCGCCCCGCCCGTAGTGTCCCACACACTGCCCGCCGCTCACCCGCACCCCCGCGCCTGCCACAAACGCCTCGACCACCGCCGTCTTCCCGATCCCCGGCTCCCCAGTGATGAACACCACCTGCCGAGCACCCCGGCCCGCCTGCTCGAGGTAGCCATGCAACTGCCCCAACGCCGCCTCCCGCCCCACCAGAGGGTGGGGAGGCAGGAGGGCTGAGGGCAGCGGCGGAACCGCGGGCTCGGGGAGGATCGTTGAGACCGATGTAATGAAGCGATAGCCCCGCCGGTGCACGGTCTCGAGGTACTGAGGCGCCCTGGCCGCATCGCCGAGCACCTTGCGGATCTCGCGAATACAGGTCGAGAGCGCATCATCGCTCACCACCCGGCCCGGCCAGGCGGTCTTGAAGAGTGCCCCTTTGGTCACGAGCCGCCCCGGGTGCTCCAAAAGGCAGCGCAACACGGAGAAGGCTTGGGGCGTGAGCCTCAAACCCCGATCGCCCTGCCAGAGGCGCTCGTTCTCCAGGTCTAGGCGTAGCGGTTCGACTGCCTTGGGTGGCCTCGCTCTCATCGTTCTCTCAGAGAAATCTCAGAGAAATCTCAGAACTTTCTCAGGACTTCTCCTCCTCCGCTGACTAGGCTTATCCCATGAAGCGGAGATGATTGCAACAAAACGCAGCCGGCAGGTTCGGTAGCACTTTCACTTACGTATCAAAAGGAGGCCACCATGCTTCTTCAATCACGCTTGATTCGATGCACTGCGCTCATTGCGCTGCTCGCCGTCGCGATGCTCTGGTCGGGAGACGACGCGCTGGCGATCCAGGACTCCGAGGACGAGGTGCTGTTCGGGCCGCTCGGCATCGTGCGCGGCGAAACCGTGCGCGTCAACGTCTACGGGATCGGTAACCCCAACGAGAAGTGGGACTTCGTCGTGCGGATCTTCAACAGAGATGGCAAAGTGGTTCAGGAGCGGAAACTGCAGCTTACCGACGGAGTAACGGGTTCCTTCGACGTCTCCATCGAGGATGAGGAGAACTTTCCGGTCGACAGGTTAGGGCGACGGACGCTGCGCGCCGAGATCGTGGGCTTCAACCCGCAGCCCGATCCACCGGGTGGCTATGCCGCGACGCTCGAGATCATCAACCGGTCCACTGGACGCACCAGCATTCTGCTCGGCGGCCCCGACACGCTGCCGGCCCCGGCCGTCCCGCGCTGAAACTTCAGATACGCAAAGACGGCGGGGGGCCCGAGTGACGAAGCATGACGAAGCAGGGGGCCGCAGGGCCATCCGCCCTTCCGGTCGAGCGCGCCTTTGTGCTGCAGTTCCGCCCTGAAGCCGACATCGAGCAGGGGCCGTTTAGGGGGCGGGTCGAGCATGTCCAGTCGGGTCAGGCGGCGCGCTTCGGCTCGCTGGAGGAACTCTTGGAGTTTCTCGGGCGGGTGCTGCGGGAGGGAGCGCCCGATGACGGGCAGGTCAACCCACGGGAGGGCTGACCATGGTGACTACCGTGGGCCCCCGACCTCCGCCGCCCAAACGGCTCTAAGCCCCGGGAGCCATCGTTGACTCGAACGGGACCCTGTCCCTTCGAGAAATGAAGCCTTGTTTAGCAGAGCTGCCCTTCCGGCAGAAAGGAGGAAGCGAAAAAAGAAGGTATGACAATGATATTGACATAGCGCAATGCAATTATCCATTTTCTAAGAGGAGACAACACCGTGAAACCGAAAACTAACGAACTTTCCGTGCTGATGGCTGTTCTTGCACTATTTCCAGCAGTATCCTTCGCTGATAACCGCGCCGGTGGTGAAGGCACTACCACAAACGTCACCATCGGTAATACGTGTGACGAGAACACTGACATCTGGAACATTCTGGAGTCCGAGATCCTGACAACGACGACCGCCAGTAATTGTATCGTCACTGCATGCTCTGACATCGGCAACAATAGTGTCAACACGGATAACGCCTACAATTTCGCCATTTCTCTTGACGATACAAGCCCTGGTTTGAATACTGTGTCAGAGCGTTCGCTCGAAATAAACAACAACGCTAACGTCAATGATCCCAGTGTCTGGCCCGTGTGCTCGACGCGTTTCTTGCCGGCGGTGACGGCCGGTACGCACACGATTTACTGGCTAGCATGCAAGCAGAACGCGCTTTCCCCGAACCAGGTAGCTAATGATACCACGATGACAATCGGCTGCTTCAATGGGAGTGAACTCTAGTACTACCTGGCGAGAGCGAGAGACAGGATGCTCCCGTGGACGTGTCTCCGGGTTGCCAGCGCCAAGATCGACCTTGCTCCCCGGCCAAGGAAAGGAAGGTGTCGATCCTGACATGACCATCAACGATGCATCGATGTCGATCGTGTGCGACGAAACCGAGACGCCATACCCGATCTCACAGGGAAATAAATTCGCCTCTATACGGGCAGGAGGACCGCCGCCGATGGGCGGGTGTCCTCCTGCTGCTGTTTTCATGCGTACCGTTCCAGCTCGCATAAACGGGTTCATAAGTATGCGTATATCGCTAAACTAAACCCGCCGTTCCGGCCAAGCTTGTCGGCGCGAGCTGGAATCGATGCGGCGTCACGATCCAACACGGTGGATCGCTACGAATGCCTTTGTCGGGGTAGGGAATGAACACACGCGGGATCACTAATGATTGTAATAAGCCGATGGGTTGCGTACCTAATCGCTCTTGTTTGTTTGGGGTTTTCTGACTACGCCGATAGTCGCACCGTTGGCGACGTTTCCCCTCCAAATCACCCGCCTTTCGCGTATATACGTGCCGCCGGAGGGCGGGTCGACGCGTGCATCTCCGAGCTTCCGCGGGCGCAGGTGCTTCGAGCACTCGCCGCCAAAACCGGTATCAAGGTCAAGCTAAACGATCACACCGCGGCCGAACGGCCTGTGAGCATCGAGTTAAGCTCAGCTTCACTACGAGAGGCGCTGGTTGCGATCCTGGATGGTTGCTCGTACACCGTATCCCCGGCTGCTGATACATGGATGGTAAACATTTTGTCTACGATGCCGCGGGCCAGAACCGTGCGGCCGTCCTGCGCGCGCGCAGAATTGCGTCATGTCGCCGCCGGCGTCAATGGATCGGTGATCGCCAAGCCCGACTTTCTAACCGGTGTCGGAACCGCGGATGCGGATGAGCCCCTCGTAGAGATCCCTACCTCGCTGGATGAGTTCGAGCCACTTAACGAAGGGGACGATCCTGATGTCGACTCAGAAGATGACGAGGGCCAAGATCTCACTGCTCGGTCGGAAAGGCAACAACGATACAATGACGCGGTTCTCAACCGCGCGCTCAATGCATTGCGTTCGCCTAATCAGAATCTCAGGTTAGAAGCCATCAACGCCCTTGGGGGGCTGGAAGACGATCGTGTTGCCGATGTCCTGGTGGAGGCAGCCAACGATCGGTCGAACGAGAATGCGACCCTTCGAGCCGAGGCGGTATCAGGGCTCTATCGCAATAGCGCCGCGTTCGGTTTCGCCAACGGACGGGCGGTCGACACGCTCAAGCAGCTTGCGGAAGATGCGGACCATGGGATCCGAAGCATCGCCCAAAGCGCGCTTAGGGATATGGCACAATATGAGCGCGAAAACGCCGCACAATAGCGGTTTTAACGAGGTCGCATTCCTATAATCGGTGGCGATGGTCATAGCTTCGAAACCCGATTGGATCGAGCGTCAAGATGGCTTGCCCCCGGTAGGACGCCAGCGCATTCCGGAGCGCTTCATCCGTTGGGTAGCTAAATGTCTTGCAGGCCGCTTCGACGGCAGCCGCGCGAGGTGCTGGTCCAAGCGAAAGGTGCGTCCATCTTGGCGAGCCGGCAAAACGGAACGCTTTACGTCGGTGTAACGTCCGATTTGATTCAGCGGGTCTGGCAGCACAAACATGAATTCATCGAAGGCTTCACCAAGTATCAAAAACCCCAGGCATCCCTCCGATCATCAGCGCCAAGCGGGGGAGTATTTTCTAATTCAAAGATGAGTCTGAAAGAAGGTAGTAAAGCCCTGGCCGCCTAGGGTGAAAGAGTACTGGCCTCCGGGGATAGCTGGGGGCGTTGGGAGCCTGGGCTGTGCGACGACGGTTCATGGATGTGT
>JBIMKD010000267.1:0-3404 GCA_043673815.1 Chromatiales bacterium | reverse complement strand
GTGGATGAAAACCAACCTTCGCGCGGGTTCCTGTTTACCGTATTCCTGATCTCCGCAACATCCTTAGCTTACCAGGTCCTATCGATACGCCTCCTCTCCATCGTCTCCTGGCATCATCTCGCGTACATGGTGATGAGCCTCGCGCTCCTCGGGTACGGTGTGAGCGGGACCTTTATTTTGCTCGCCTCCCGTCTTATCGAGCGGGCGCCAGAACTTGCCTACGTTATCAACGCGGTCCTCTTCGGCATCAGCGCCGTCGGCTGCTTTTTGGCTGCCCAGACGCTGCTCGTCAACCCCGCGCAGATGCTTTGGGAGGGGCGACAGGTCGTTCGCCTGATGGCGATGTATTTGTTGCTTTCCTTACCCTTCTTTTTCGCATCGAATTGCATCGCGATAGCGATCGTGCGTCATAAGCGCCACCTGCACCGCGTCTATGCCGTGGACCTCTTTGGGGCCGGCCTCGGGGCCTTGGGAGTCGTGCTGGTGTTGCATGCCTTATCGCCGGGCGCGACCTTGAAGCTCTTGGGATGCGTTGCTCTAATCGCAGCGGCCCTGGCGTGGTCGGCGCTGGGGTGCCGGCCGCGCAGCGTGAGCGCATACCTAGCGCTCGGCGCACTGCTGACGCCCTTCGCCCTGTCGCAACCCTGGGCGGAGCTGCGGCCGCTGGAATACAAGGGTTTGCAACAGGCCTTGAAGGTGGTCGGGACCCGCATGGTGACTGAACGCTCGGGGCCGTTGGGCTTATTACAGGTACTTGAAAGCCCGAAAGTCCCGTTTCGTATTGCGCCCGGACTGAGCCTTAACACCCCGGCGCTTCCGCCCGAGCAACTCGCGCTCTTCACAGACGCCGACGCCATGACGGCGATCACGCGCTTCGACGGTGACTTGAGGCCGCTTGCTTTCCTAGCCTATATGCCGAGCGCCGCGCCCTACCAGTTGCGCAAGAACCCGCGGGTCTTGATCTTGGGGGCGGGCGGCGGCATGGAGGTGCTGCAAGCGCTTTACCATCGGGCGCGCCGAATCGATGCGGTCGAGCAGAATTCGCAGGTCATCGGCTTGGTGCGCGACCATTACCGTGACTACACCGGGGCGTTGTATGCGCGCGATCCCGTCCACATCCACCTCAAGGAAGCGCGGGGGTATATTGCAACCGCCGCGGAGTCATTCGATATCATCCAGATCGCGTTGCTGGAGGCATTCAATACCTCGGCCTCGGGTCTCTACGCGCTCAACGAGAGCTATCTCTATACCGTCGAGGCATTTCGGCAAACGCTTAGAAACCTCTCCCCCGGCGGGCTGCTGGCCGTGACACGGTGGGTGAAGGTGCCGCCCCGCGATGAGCTCAAGCTCTTTGCCACAGCCGTCGCGGCCTTGCGCGCCGAGGGGGTCGAGCACCCGGCGCGTCAGCTTGCGTGGCTCCGGGGTTGGAGGACCTCGACCTTGCTCGTCAAGAACGGGCCGTTACGCGAGGCTGAGCTGCGTGAGCTGCGCGAATTTTGCCGCACGCGCTCCTTCGATCTGGCCTACCTTCCCGGGATGAAAGAGCACGAGTCGAATCGCTATAATCTACTCCCCGAACCGTATTTTTTTACCGGGGCCGAGGCCTTACTTGGAGACGATGCCGGCATCTTTGCTGATCGTTACAAGTTCGATATCAAACCCGCAACCGATGATCGGCCATATTTCTTTCAGTGGTTCAAGTGGCCCGTCTTCAAGGAGGCTTTCGCGTCGCGGGGCGCGGGGGGCTACGCGCTCCTGGACCTCGGTTACCTCGTGCTGCTGGCCACACTGATTCAGGCGCTGGTCTTAAGCGTGCTACTAATACTGCTCCCCCTGCGTTTCATTAACCGGCGCGGACCGTCGGGATCAACGGCATTAAGGGTCAAGTCGGCGTGCTATTTTTTTGCTGTCGGGCTCGGCTTCATGTTTATCGAAGTGGGATTCTTCCAACGCTTCGTGCTGTACTTGTCTCATCCGCTGTACGCGATGTCGGTGGTGCTGACCGGATTCCTGGTCTTCGCCGGGGCTGGGAGCATGACCTTAGCGCGGCAAGCCACGCCGCAAGCGGCCGTAACGCGCGCCGTCAGCGCAATCGTCGCAATTATCTTGATCTACCAAACCATGTTGCCGCTGCTTTTTGCGGCCACGCTCGCCTGGAACGATGCGGCGAAGATCGCGATCACGCTCATGGTCATCGCGCCGCTGGCCTATTTTATGGGCCGGCCTTACCCGGCCGCCTTAAAGGCTATCTCCGAGCGCGCGCCGCTCTTGATTCCCTGGGCTTGGGGCATCAACGGCTGTGCCTCGGTGTTGGGGGCGGTGCTGGCGATGGTGATCTCCATTGATCTCGGCCTGAGCGCGGTGGTTTATTTGGCGGCCATACTGTATTTGCTCGCGGCCGCCTTGCGGCCGTGACACGACCCGGGCCTGCTATACTATGATGGTTTGTCCACCAATACTCGCGGATCCGCCCGATAGATCCGGTCGGGTTTTCTATGACCCGCCCAGACATTCCTCCATCAAAGGAGCTTGGATTGGCGACAGCGGCGTGTCCGGCCCTTCGTACATCGATCCGTCCGGCAGCAGCCACGCGGTGACGACGCGATCGCCGCGTTCGAGCCGTACGGTCTTCGGGTCGGTCTCGAAGAACGTCGCGACGACTCGCGGGATTGCCGCACGCGTACGAGACCTGTTTCGCGGCCACCAGGCCCCATGTTCCTTGCAGTACCGAGATGCGGATCTTGTAGTTGCCTTCGACGCACTCGCGGACGTTCTGGGCCATCCAGTTCAGCGTGAGGCGCACGGGATTCTGCGGTCCCTGGGCCTTCCAGCATTCGTCGCGACCCTTGATCCAACCCCTTTGCTCGCTGCGGAGTTGCGCGGGCATCTTGTCTTTCGCCTTGGCCATCGCCGCCTTGTAGACGCCGTCGAGCTGCCGGTCGAGGGCCGCAAGTCCGGCATCGCTGCAGATGAGCGTCTGCACTTGTCCTTTCGCTTTTGAGCAATCGAACGATGGGCCCTGTGCCACAACAGGAGACGCCATGGCCATCGCCACAACCAAGGACAGCAGCCTGATTCGCAGCATGCGCGACCCTCCTCACCGGTCGAATTACATCTCGCGTCGAATGTCCGTGTGCCGGCTGGCGCCCTTATCTGTGATTTCTGCCCGTGGCCATACGATGCTCGCGTGAGGCGACGCAAGGCGCCGCCGGCTTAACTGGCTGGTTTTCCTCCCGCCGCTGTCTGCGCCAGGCGCACGCCTGGCGCTAGCCCGGATTTCTCACCGATAGCCAAGAAAAAGGCCGTATCTCGTGGCATAATATGTGTGCGATCAGCATGTTATGCGCAATGACGAGGACGGCCTTATGGAAACACAGTGTAACGGGTGGCAGATGGAATTTCAC
>JBIMKD010000266.1:0-3884 GCA_043673815.1 Chromatiales bacterium | reverse complement strand
CTTCCCACCGAATCTCGTTGACTTTCTGTGCACGATAGTTACGCTTCTTCATGGCGAGAATACCTCCTGCGTTATGGGTTGCTGGCAACACTTGCCATCCCATATTCTGAGGATTCTCGCCTCTTTGTTATAGCTGACTACGTGGGCTGTCGCTCGCCTCTGAGTTTCCTGATGTCGGATTGGCGAGAGGGGCAGTGGGGAGCTTTTGTCATGGGGTTGAAGCACGGGGCCTATTGCGTGGGTTGTTGCTGGATCCTCATGGCCCTTCTTTTCGTCGCCGGGGTTATGAACCTGCTCTGGGTAGCGGCGATCGCTGTCTTGGTCCTCGTGGAGAAGATCGCCCCGAGAGGCGATCTCATCGCGCGCTTCGCCGGAGCCGCGCTGATCGTGGCCGGGATCGCGCTCAGTGTCAGATAAGCGGAAAAGGAAAAAAGGGGCCAGAGGGAAAAGGGGCATAAATCTATCTCAATTCAATATCCACTACTATACTTGTGAATTCGGTCTATGTATCTGCACCTCAGACTGTGGGCAGTTTTGACCTTACTGATGACTCACTTGGCCGTTGTGACCAACCTCGGTGCAATACCGGCAGGGGTCGCTGGAAGTCCAAGGGAATTAGTCGAGCGCACCACCGAAGATCTGCGCACGGCTATCATACGAGAGCAAGAGGCAATCAAAAAAGACCCAGATCGCGCCATCCACCTTGTCGATAGGATCGTCTCACCCCATGTGGACACGATTCGGGTAAGCAAGTGGATTTTGGGCAAACATTGGCGTCGGGCAACACCCGAGCAGCGGCAACAGTTCATCGATGCCTACCGTAAGCTACTACTGCGAATCTATGCTGCGCGGGTTGGCGACTACACTGATGTCGAGGTCACTTACCTGCCCGTGCGCAACAACAATGATAAAGGTACCCTCGTTACCGTACGAACCGAGGTATCGCAGCAGGGCAAACCGCCTACTCGAATAGACTACCGCCTACACCAAAAGGAGGGTACCTGGAAGGTCTACGATGTAATTGCGGAGGGTATCAGCATCGTTGCGACATTCCGGGCAGCCGTGGATGCCGAGGTGAGAAACTACGGTATCGACGGCTTGATCGCGCGCCTGAATGCGAAAAACGCACAACCTCTCTCTTCAAAATAGAAACAAGCCACGCTTGTCTGTCTAGTGGTTGAGGACGAGACCGGCTACGTCAGTCTCATCGTCTGGAGCAGTTTGGTCGAGAGCCAACGAAAAGAGCTTCTGGGCTCACGCCTCCTCGGCGTTACCGGCGAGGTGCAACGCGAGGGCGAGGTGGTGCACGTGCTCGCCCGCAAGCTTGAGGATCATACCGATCTTCTAGGCCGCTTGAGCACGCAATCGAGGGATTTTCATTAACGGATCCACCACGCCGAGAGCGAAGACAATCGCGCCAGAGTATTGGTTGCGAAGGCACGCCGTTGTCGGTGCGAATGCGTTTCGGTAAGCCGAATTCCTTGAACACGCGGGTGAATACCGCCACAGCGGTGGAGGGCAGCCCCTGGCAACCGAGCAGATACCGGCTATGGCCATCGGCGACGGTCAGGGGATAACAGTAGATACCGTCGCCGGTTTTGAAATGGCCCTTGAAATCCGCCGTCCACACATCGTTTGGGGCCAGGATCGAAGTGTTAGGTTTACCGGGATGACCGATACGCCGGCGTTGCCGTTGCTTGGGAACCAGCCCGTTACGGCTGAGGATTATCGCAGACGGTGGAACGTGCGGGCCAGCGCCAATGGGGTTGACGCTTTTGCAGAATCGACAGCAGTTTCTTTCCGTCCCAAGCGGGATAGCGCTGGCGTGCCTGAAGAATCGCGGCCACGACCTGCTCCGGGGTTTGCTTGGGCGAGCGGCGCGGTTTCCGGGAGCGCTCCTCCAAACCCGCCGGACCTTCTCTAAGATAACGGTCAATCCATTTATAACCGCTCTTGCGACTGACCCCGTAGATCTCGCAAAGCCCCGTTGTTTTGTCACCCATGTCCCTGGACTAAACTGTTACCTATGTGTCCGGACCGTACCAGTTGCGCGCTAACAAGGCGTTCCACGCGACGCCACTTGGCCCTGGCGGGCTCGCGGGTCCCTCGCTTGCTGCGCTAGCTCCGCGCGCGTGAACGCCGGTGTTTAGATTCCTTGCCCCTACCAGTCTGGTATGATAAATTGTCCTACCTCGGAGGTACACCATGAGCAGCATCAAAGTTGCTATCACTATCGACAGCGGAACGCTGGAGCGCATCGACGGGTTGGTGGCGAAGAAGGTTTTCCCCAATCGTAGTCGTGCCATCCAGTCAGCCGTAACTGAGAAACTGGCGCGGATGGAGCATGGTCGCTTGGCGTCCGAATGCGCAAAGCTCGACCCCAAATTTGAGAAAGCGCTTGCTGAAGAAGGCCTGGGGCAGGAGTTCGACACTTGGCCCGAATACTGAGAGGTGAAATTCGGTGGGCCGACCTCAATCCGGTCCGCGGTCACGAACAGACAGGCTTGCGGCCGGTGTTGGTCCTCAGTCACGACGTGTTCAATGAACGCTCGGGTACCGTCATTGCGATGGCACTGACAAGCCAACCTCAACGAGCCGGCTTCCCGCTGACACTCGAGCTTCATGCGGCAAAGCTTCCGAAACGGTCCTGGGTCAAGATCAGCCAGATTCGCACTCTTGCCGTTGAACGTATTGGGGCAAGACTCGGTCGCGGCTCGCCCGAGGAGGTTTCGCAGGTCGTTGAGGGTCTCAATGAAATCATCGGAATCTAACCAGTAAGGATTGAGACGACCATGGATGGTCGTTTCAATCCAATGTTCAAGAAGCCCGGTGTTGGGTGGGTTCTTTCATTTAAGGGGATTGCTTCGGTGAAGGGTGGGTGAGGTGGTGGCTATGGGCATCGGGAGCTGGAGATAGCCGGAGTAGAGGGCGATCGGATGGGGGTGTTGGGTATCGTAATCGGGTTGAGGGACCTGTTAATAATGCCTTTCAGGGTGCGAATTAGGGGTAGCAGGCAAAGGGAGGCCGTGACCCGAAGAAAACACCGGGCGCTGCAAGCGCGGGCATTTGCAAGTTGCTATGGGCTACCCATGGGCTGGGGACAGTGTCGAGACGGTGGTCCGAGGTTTGTGGGCATCAATGGGCGGTGGCGGATGCGCCGTGAGCTGTGGAAGCGGAGTCGTCCCCCGCAGGCCTGGCAGGTCGGTTGTGGCCAAGGTGGTAGCTCGATCTCGGGCACGGTCACGGTGAAGCCATGGGCCAGTTCGACCAGGGCCTTGATGTCCTCCAAGGGCACTTTGGCGATGGGCGAGAGGAAGCCGTAATAGCGGACTTTCATAAAGCCTTTGGGCAACACATGGTGTAGGAAACGACGGATGAACTCCAAGGCATCGAGGGTCAGGGGCCGCAACCGAGCGCTGCCGGTTTTTTTGTAGGAGAAGGAGACCCGTCCGTCCTCGACCTTGAGGATGCGGTGATCCGAGATAGCCACCTTGAAGACGTAGGGAGCGAGATAGGCGATCGAAGCCTCGGCACTGGGGACGGCCTGGCAGTTGACGTTCCAGTCCTGCTGCCAGGTCTCCGAGGGGATTGGATCGAGCAGTCCGGCCGTGTGCATGAGATCGCGGAACTTACCGCGGAACAGCCTTGAGAGGGCTTTCACGGGCAAGAAGAAGGCGAGGCTTGAGGCATGCCAAGCGCCATCCTCAGCGGAAAGCGCCCCGCCCGGCACGACGTAATGGATGTGGGGGTGATACTGGAGTTGTCGGCCCCAGGTATGAAGCACGCCGAAGAAGCCGGCTTGGTCGGCGTTGAGGAAGCGCGGATCGCGCACCAGCGTCTTGAGGGCTTGGGAGGAGGCCTGGAACAGTGCATCGTAGCCCAGT
>JBIMKD010000265.1:0-8115 GCA_043673815.1 Chromatiales bacterium | reverse complement strand
ATCCACACCGCCTCCACGCCCATCGTAAAGATCGTATGCAGATGAATAACATCCGCTTGGAAACGACGCACTGCGTTCAGCGGTCCCACCAGCGAGGGCACGCGCGCCTGAATATGCCCGAATCCCGGAAGGGCCACGGAGGGAAACGGGTGAACCCGTATGCGCGCATCCAGATCGGACGTCGCGTGACTGTTCCGGAGCTTGCTCACGTCCATCGTAAAAACCGCCACGGAATGGCCGCGTTCGACTAACTGGTTGGCCGTTGTGACGATCGATCGGACCACTCCATTGATCTGGGGCAGAAACGTGTCGGTAAAAATCGCGATTCGCATCGTGTTTCCGAGTCCCGGATCAGCGCGCGACTTGCGGACACCTCAAGCGGATCCCAATTCTAGCTGGTCGTTCAGAGTCTGACACGAGCGGTACAAGGTGAACACCTCGGGCGCCGCGGAAAAAGAGGCGATCACCTGCTCGAAGGGACACCCCGGGGCCAGCAACTGCGGCAACTCTTGCGACAGCTCCAAGATATGAACGCTATGCTTTCTCGCCGCCACCAGATAATACAAATAATGCACGGCGCGGATGGCGAGCTTGGGGTCTTGCAAGGCGTCGAGAATGGGGGTCAGGAAGGCGAGCTGCAATGAACGTGAGCGCGTGTCCACGAGCCATTGATCGCCTTGCCGGGAGCACACCATCGGCAGGGCCTTTATGGTCTCGGAGTCGCTGAAACCGATCGCGGGCCACGGCGTCTCCGGAGCGGGCATGGCGAATAATCCGGCGAACGCTTTTTGATAGCACCAGGCGAGGCTGGATGCCACCGCATCGTCAACCGGCGCGGTCTCGGGATTCGAAAAAACACGCAGCTTCGGTAAGAGCGCCCGGCGAATATCGCCGACAGAGCTGTCTCCGGGGCCATTCACCAGCACCCGGTAGCCCAAACCGGCGATGAGCACGACCCGCGAAAGGGCCTCGAAACGCGGCAATTCATCGAGCAGGCCCCGGAGCGCTCGCGGCTCGATTCCCGTCTGCGTCCAGGCCAGGAACGCGATGAGGTTGCCCGTGATGTAGGTATTTCCGGAGTGCCGCCAGGCCTCCAGCACCGCGGCGGCCCGTTCCTCGGTAATGGTCTCGCCGCGGAAGCACTCCCCCGCCATGCGGTAGATATGGGAGTTGAACGCGGTGACGCCGAAGTCCTCAACATTTCCCCAGCGTAGACACAGGACAAAGTACTGGGCCAGGAGAAACTCCTGCCAACTTCGGTGACTGAAACGCACCTTGTTCGGGCCCGTCGACACGAACACCGTGCGTTGCAGAATGGCTCCCGCTCCCTCGGCAACCTGGCGGAATCCGGCGATGATATCGGCGGTCTCCTCTAGGACTCCCAGCGTGCGAAAATGCCCTTCCCAGCGTTCCCCCGCCCTCTTCGCTTCTTCGCTTAACGCCCCCGCGTCGGCCTCGCCGCGATGGGTGGAGAAAAACAGCCAGGCGATCAAGCTGAGCGCATGGAGCAAGTGGTCGATCTCCGCCGCCTCGCGCCCTGGTAGGCGCAATCCGACGAGATTGCTGCGCCGTAACACCGTCCGGATCGTCTGGTCCATGATTGCAGCGGGGGTGAGCCATTGCGTCTGGCTGAGATCCTCCATTTCGGGTTCGAAGTTGGAGAGGATGAGCGGCGTGAGCACGAGATCCAGAAGGCTTTGGTCTTGCACGTACGGTAACCAGCCTTGGCAGGCGGGAAAGACCTCGCGTGCCTGGGCAACGCTGAGCCGCAAGACCTCATGCACATCCTTGGGATCGCTCGCCAAGCGCTCCAGCCCGTGGAAACCGCTGCGGATGGCGACCACCACCGAGAACTGCCGGTTCTCATCATAGCGGGCGCACACGTTTCTCAACATAGCGACGAAGAACGACAATCCGATGGCGGGGTGATTGACCAGGAAATCATCCACGCCGTCCAGAATCACCGCGGTGGCGCGGGTGCGAAATGATTGCTCGACCCAGCCGGTGTCGACCGGCTGATCGGGATAGAGACTGCGCGCCCAGCGCGTCCACCAAGCCCATAATGCGTCCCAAGCGTTCTCGTCGAGCGCCTCCTCTTTCGCTAGATTAATCTGCTGCATAGGGATAAGCAGTGGGAAAGGCGTCTCATCGCGCGGATCGGCAAGGTAGAGTCGTCCGAGGCGCCAGGCCACCCGGCGTGCGACGGCCGACTTCCCGACCCCCGCTCCGCCAGTGATAACCAGGCGCTGCGAGCCTCCGCTACGTGCGCGTAGTTTATCAACGACCCGCTCGCAGATGTCGCTCTGACTTCCTTGTGAAACGCTACGTTTCTGCGGGGAAATGCGTCCGTCGGCCGGTTCATCGGGCTTCCCGATCAAGGTCTGTACCCCCGTGACACGATTCACCTCGGCGATCCGCATCAAGCTGCGTTCTACCAGGTCGAGCGCGAAATGGCGGATATAGCGGCCAGCGAACCGCGCCGTAATCGTCACTATCGGATCATTCGCGTGCTTCGGCACCTTGACGGAACCGTGGGTACCGCGGAAATAGATGTTGCGCTCCTGGGGATTCGCCTCGATGGGAACGGAAAGGTCCGATTTGGCGAATAAATCGTGGACCACAGGGGCAGGAAGATCGAGTGCTGCCGCGTGCTCGACTTGCCCGATGAATTCGCTCTCCAGCGCAAGCAACCAAGGGTTTTGTCTGCGCAACGCCGGTAAGATGTCGTTTCTTCCCCAGTCCTTATCGCCCTGGGTAATGAACCGCACGCCATAGAGGAGCGGCAGCAAGACCGGGTAAAGGAAAAGCTTATAGAGCCACGCGCCACCGCCGGTTAGGATGCGAGAGCCGCCCGCATGCGGGACCGCTATATTGATCACCCTACGGGTACGCAACCATACCGATTGCGAGCTGGCGAAGTCGAAGCGCCGACTCTGCATTTGCTCTTGAATTGCCCGGTAGGCATCGCGCAACATATGCTTGACGACCAGTCCGCCGGTGCTGTGGGTGACGAATAAGAGGTGACGATACTCGCCGAATTGCGTCTCCAGCCAAGTCCGTAAATCGTCGGATGCTTGAGGAATGCTGCTCCGCTGCCAGAGCTGCGCCGGATACTGGAACGAGGCCACCTCCGTGTCCTGTCCCGCGGTTTCGAGAACCCATTCGGGCATTCGGCCCCACGTATCGCTACAGTCCCCGAAGATGCCGTGTGCGAAAACGATCAGCACGCCCGGGCTTCGTCCACCGCTTCGGCGCACGGGGGTGTGCACCACGCCATAGCGGCCCGTCTCGGTCCAAAAGCTCATGTCAGACCGCCTTGCCGCCCGCCCTAATAAAAAAGGGAGGCAAGTTGCCTCCCTCTCTCCCTCTTAAATGTAACAACGGATTAGAAGGTGAACCCGAGGTAACCACCGATGGTCCAGAAGTCGAAGTCTTTGTCCGTATCGCCGAAATTAGCGAGACTAAGCAAACCAGGACCGAAGGTTTGATTAATTTCCCTTCTCAGGACCTGGACGGTATCGTTCTCCGTGTTGCTCACGCCCGCCACCAGGTGGTAACGGCCGTCGATCCCGAACTTGATCCCGGGGACGATCTCGTACTCGACACCGGCCCCGAACTGCACCCCGACGTCAAGGTAGGTCGCTGCGTCCGAGGGCGGGCTGATGACATGGAAATCGAGCCCCGCGGGGATGATCCAGGGCCGCAGCTTACTGCCTTGCATGAATTTGATCTTGGGCGCGGCGCTCACGGTGAACATCGTCTGCACCTGATCACCCGTGATCAAGCAATTGCCTGGGCCGTTATCCCCGAAGATACCGAAGCTATCCTGGTTCGTCAGCAGCGAGCACTCGGCGGCGGGCACGACGAGCACCGCGTCCTCGCCCCCGAAGTTTTTATACTCGAGGCTGATCTCACCGAGGGCCTCGGCACCCGGAAAGAGCCCCCAGAGGTCATCGGTCAGGCTATGTTCGATAGCGGCCCCGACATACCAGCCATCCTCCGACTCTTGCGACGGAAAGCCCAACAGATCGGCGAATCCATCCACGTTATGGACATCCGTGAACGACTCGAATCCGCGCGCATCGCCCACGTAGTCCGTGTAACCGCCGCGGAAGAACACCAGGTTCTTATTCGTGCGTTTCGGCGGCGCCGTCTCGACCTTGGTGACCCGCTCTTCCAGCGCTTGGTGCTCGCTCGTGTCCCGAGCCTCCGTATCCTGCATCTGTTTTTGCTGCGCGTCGTCGACCGCCCTCATATCCTGAAGCTCCTGCTGCAGCGCCCTCATCTCCTCTTGCATCTGTTCCAGGCGATGCTGCAACTCGCCCGTCCGATCATTGGCGGCTGCCGTTTGCGGATAGACAGAGGCTACCGCCGGCAGCACGATCCCGGCGACCACACCGTGTAATAAGTTTTCCCACCCTCGTTTCATAGCGACCCCCTTGTTGATGTGAACCATAGAGCCTTGGTTTCTGTTGTATTGATGCTACATCGCGGATAAACCAAACGTAGGTGATACTTAGCGTACAAAAAGCTCCGTGTACCTGTCAAGCGTGTTTAAAACCTACGCGAACCCCCTCCCGTTCATAGGTCATAAACAACAGCCTTGCAGAAAACCCACTTTCGCTGTTGGATCTATGCAACCCGCTCACAGGGCTTTCACCCCCTGGATGAGCTCCGAAGCCATCTTTTGCCCATCCCCGTAGAGCATCCGGCAGTTGTCGGCATAAAAGAGCGTGTTCTCGACGCCCGAGAAGCCTGTCCCCCGGCCGCGCTTGATGACAATGACGTTCCTGGCCTTATCGGCATCGAGGATCGGCATTCCGTAGATGGGGCTCGACTTATTGGTGCGCGCATCGGGATTCACCACATCGTTGGCGCCGATGATCAAGGCCACGTCCGCTTGCGGAAACTCGGCATTGATCTCCTCGAGGTCATAAATCTTATCGTAAGGCACCCCGGCCTCGGCCAACAGCACGTTCATATGCCCCGGCATACGGCCCGCGACCGGGTGGATGGCAAATTTGACCTTCACGCCACGCTCCTCCAAAAGCACAGTCAGTTCCCAGATCTTGTGCTGGGCCTGGGCTACGGCCATACCATATCCGGGAACGATGATGACCCTCTCCGCGAAGGCCATCATCACCGCAACGTCGCTGGCCTCGATGGCTTTCATGCTGCCCGCCATTGCCTCCGTGCTGATTTGGGTCTCGACCGTGCCGAGACCGGAGAACAACACGTTGGTGAGCGAACGGTTCATGGCCTTGGCCATCAATTGCGTGAGCAAGGTGCCGGCCGCGCCCACCACGGTGCCCGCGATGATCATGGCGGCGTTGTCGAGCACCAAGCCTTCGAAAGCTACCGCGAGTCCCGTCAAGGCGTTATAGAGCGAAATGAGCACCGGCATGTCCGCGCCGCCGATCGGCATCGTCATGATCACGCCGAAAGCGAGCGCAAGCAGGAAAAACGCAAGGATGATGACAACGAACGGCTTGCCTATCACCATGAATAAACCGAGCGCCGCGAGAGCGCCCAGCACGTAGATATTAATCTGCTTTTGCTTGTCTTTCGGGAACAACCCACCGCGCTTCACCAGGTCCTGGAGCTTGCCGAAGGCAACCAGCGAGCCCGAGAACGACACGGCGCCAATCGCTCCGCCGAGCGCGGCGAGCCCGAGGACGACAAAGCTATGCGTCTCGCCCTTCAGCAACTCCACGGCGCCGATTGCCGCCGCGGCCCCGCCTCCCATGCCGTTGTACAAGGCGATCATCTCGGGCATCGCGGACATCGGTACGCGTTTGCCGGACACCCAGGCGGCGCCGGAGCCAATCGCGATGGCCGTGATCATCAGGAGATAGTTCTGCATGCCGGACCAAAAGAAGGTGATGAGGATCGCGACCCCCATACCCGCGCCGGCCCACACGATCCCATCCCGGGCGGTAACGGGCGAGCTCATGCGCTTTAATCCCAGAATAAACAGGACCGCGGCGCTAAAGTAGGCGAGTTGGATGAGCGTATTCATTGGTTTTCCTTACTTGTTCTTCTTGCTGCTCTTAAACATTTCGAGCATACGTTCGGTCACCACGTAGCCGCCAACCACATTACCGGCGGCTAGGATTACACCAATAAATCCGATCGCCAACTCGAGCGCGTTGTTGGGATCTGCTTTACCCAAGGCGACCATGGCGCCGACCAGCACGATACCGTGCACGAAGTTCGAGCCGGACATGAGCGGGGTATGCAAAATCACCGGGACGCGGCTAATGACCTCATAACCCGTAAAGGCCGCGAGCATGAAGATGTAAAGTGCAACGAAGCCCTCGATCATTGTTGTTCTCCTTCGACTAAAGCGCGAGTTGGACCGTGTTTGATGTCCCCATCGCGTGTTAAGGTGCTGTCGCGCAAGACTTCGTCATCCCAATCGGGCTCAAGCTTGCCGTCTTTGACCATCAGCGCCACCAGATGGAACATGTTCTTAGCGTATAGTTCGCTCGCATGCGCCGGTAGCGTGCTCGGCATATTGACCGGCCCGCAGATCTCGACATCGTGAAATTTTACGCCCTTGTCGGGTTTCGTCAGTTCACAGTTCCCGCCGCTTTCCGCGGCCAAATCGATGATCACGGACCCGGATTTCATCGCTGCTACCATCGCACGGGTAATGATTTTTGGGGCCGGACGGCCGGGAATCGCGGCGGTCGTGATCACCACGTCGGCTTGGCCCACGTGCTTAGCAATCAGCTCCTGCTGCCGTCGCTTTTCCTCGTCGGTTAGCTCCCGGGCATAGCCACCGGCGGCGTCAGCTTGAATGTCCATTTGGACGAACTTGGCGCCCAGAGACTGCACCTGCTCCTTAGTGGCCGGGCGTACATCGTAAGCCTCCACGATCGCGCCTAAGCGCCGAGCCGTCGCGATCGCCTGCAGGCCGGCGACGCCCACGCCGATGATGAGAAATCGTGCCGGACGGATGGTCCCGGTCGGCGTGGTGAGCATCGGCATGAACTTGCTGAGCCGGTAAGCGGCCATGAGCGTCGCTTTATACCCTGCCACCGACGCCTGCGAGGACAGCGCATCCATCGACTGAGCCCTGGAAATTCTGGGAATAAGCTCCATGGCCAAGCTTGTGATTTTACGATTCTGAAACACCTTCACGAGCTCCGCGCTCTTATGGGGCGCCATGAATCCCACGACGATACCCCCTTCTCGAAGCCGGTGCGCCTCTTCGATCGTGGGAGGCTGGACTCTAAGCACGACATCCGCCTCGCGGTAAAGCCGCTCGGCGTCCTGCACTACCATGGCGCCGGCCGCCGTATACGACTGATCTGGCTGATAGGCGGCAGCGCCTGCCCCTTCTTCGATAAGGACTCCGACCCCAAGCTTTCCAAAACGCGCGACAACCTCGGGAACGATCGCGACACGCTGTTCTCCAGCCGCGCATTCTTTGGGTACGGCGATCTTCATAAGTCTTCCCCTATTGTTCTTCTGTGAGGATGCGTTTTATTGTCATTCAAACGCGCCCCGGCGGCCTCGTTGCCGGACCTCGGATGCGGTTCGAAACTTCTCTCCTTCTAATTTAACGAAAATAATGTAGACTTAGCAATTGTTGGCGAAACGCCAACCTGCCTATTGAGAAATGAAGGACGATTGCCTATCCTTTAGTTGCTCCACCTTAACCCAGGTGGTGGCCCATCAATAAAAAACTGAAATTGTGAGGAGGCATTTAATATGACTAGCATTCTCAAGCTTCTGGCCTTTGCGTTGCTTTCATTGAACTTAGGGGCTTGCGGGTATGACCCGCCTGCGTCGTCTAACACCCAGGGTTCGACGAACGCGCCTATGAGTGAAGAGGACCAAGCAAAGCAACCATCGGTCAATCAGTAAGACATCGCGCTGAACACGTTGGGGGACTCTCTGAGAGTAGTCCCCCGGCGCTTACAGCACTTTCTGCCAGGAGAGCTATCGCTAGAGCTTAGCGCGATTGAATGGATTGTTCTTGGTGTTTTTCCCGGCGCCCCGCTGGGCGGTTTAAACAGAAAACCCCAAGAAGAGCCCCGGCGAATCCGGCCGTGAGCACCATACCGACCGAGCCCGCGCCCCAGCCCGTCGGGTAGTTGTCTACGT
>JBIMKD010000264.1:0-4960 GCA_043673815.1 Chromatiales bacterium | reverse complement strand
AGCGCTCGGATCCGTCTGGCAGCGGCGTCCGGTCGGGTCGTCCTGATGGTAGGAAATCTTGGTGCCGTCGGTATTGACCTTCAGCGATGTGATGAAAAGAAGGGGCCGTTTGCCGCTCGGCAGCGAGACAGCCTTGGCCTCAAAGACCTTGACGGTCGCCGCGCCATTTTCGTCGGGACGCGTGAAGACTCGTTGGAAATCACAACGCCCAGCCGCCATAGCAACCGGGGATGCTGCGCTGGCGAGAAATCCGGCAACAACGGTTTGCAGAACGTACTTCTTGATCGTCATGCTGTTCTCGGTCTTCCACTCTGAGCTCCACCCCTGGCCCGACCCCTCGAATGGCCGCGGATCAAGCTTAGCGCGTTCCGGTGACCGGTGCTTCCGGCCTTTCGTTCCGAACATGGATCAACCAATGGCGGTGAACCACGACCATATGCCGTTCGCGATTCTAGTATTAGGCCACCACACTATCCAACGCAACCCATGTTTTGGGTCCGACGATCCCGTCGGGTACCAGCCCACCATCGCGCTGGAAGCGGCGCACCGCGGCCTCGGTCAGAGGACCGAAGACGCCATCCACTTGACGTCCCACAACGCCGACTTTTTTCTGGACTTCCTTTACCAGAAATACCGGATTGACCGGGGAACCACGGCGGAGAGTGGGCCTATCCTCCGGGTCCTTGTTCGGAATCAGGTCAGGGGGTGGGACTGTACCGTCCATGATCGCAGCGACTTCCTTTCGGAACTGGTTCATGTCGATCGTGTGAGGGTCGGGTTTCCGGCCAGGAGGCAAAGCATATTCCCTGTGCGCGCAGCACATGATCGGGTCTTGCTTGATGTGCTTCAAAATGGCGGCTACGCCCCGGCGGTACGCGTCCAATTGCACGTCCGGCCAAGGATCGAAAGGTCGATCTTTAGGCCCAGGTGGATTGTGAGACCCACCGGTATTTTCAGCTTCGATACCGATGAAATCGCCGTTGCCGTTGGTTGAGCCTTGCCATTTGCCTCGTCCGGCGTGGTTGGCCCTTCCCGCCGCGATGACATGAAACGTCCCGTCCCTGCCCAGGCCAAGCTGTGCGAGGGGCCCTGGGAGATCCGGACGCCCATTGATGAGCCCCCTGAGGCTAGGCATGTTCCCGGTCTTTGCCCCGGCGGTGTGGTGACATATCACACCCTTGATCGTGCCGATTTCGCCGCGACCGCGGTTTGGCCAGCCGTCAACTTCGGCGACCTTGAGACCGGCGTTGCTAAGTACTGTAGGTAACCAAGTCAATGAGAATGGCATGTTAGGCTACTCCTCCGACTGCGGCAGGTAGATCTTCGTCCGGTGTTGCATCTGCCTCTTCAAAAGGACAATCGCATCCGTCGATGTCGTCCTCAGGGTCTGGAACATTTGCTTCTTTACTCATCTTGTACCTCTCTGATTAACGAAAATGGTGGGTATATCCCTTGGCAATGGGAATAGCCGACCAAGAGTTGTGATAGTGAGCAGGAATGTCGTTTCACCTCCGCTGAAAAGGTCTCTGTTTCGGAAAGGTTGATTATCGATACCCACGTGCAAAGCAACGCGCACTGATGTACCGCGGCGTCTGATCTGCTTCGCCGCGATGCTGATTTCCACCAACCTTCGATTGCCCACCCAGGAACCGAGGGAACGGCCCACGTAGCCGGGTCCTCCGTAGGACATGTCAGGTTGTCCACTCGTCATGAATCACAGCGATAAGAAACCAGAAGCCGCCGCTTCTCTCAAACACAAGCCGCAACGCGGCCCAGTCGAACTCTGGCATCCCTTCACCGCGAGAGGGTTCGATGTAGTACTCAACCCTGGTCCCCCGGGGATAGACTGAAGCCGCGTTGTTGTTTGTGTTCCCCCTGGCGCGATCGCTGCTGACGTTGATGGACGACGGCTTGAGGAAGTCTCGGTCCAGAATGTACTTGTCGCAGTACTGGCTCGGCGTCATGTTGATTGGATCTCCCGTACCATCGGCGAAGCCCCAGGTGTAGGTCTTGTTGTCTATCCAAAATTGGCTGACCTGAGCGCTGGAGAAGACCACATCGCTTTCGACATCTACGTACGCGCTGGGCGAGAACCGCACACCCTTCTTTGGGTGCACTAGCGCGGCTAGTCTCTTTCCGTCTTGTGCTGTCAGAGCCTCAACGACCTCTCTCGACGCTTCCAACACGCCGGTTTCGCCTCGGTCGACCCTACTGGCTTGCGGTTCCGAATGCTGAACGTTCCTACAGGCGACCATTGCTAATAAGAGCGCTATGAGGGTCAACGTTACAGCAATCTCTAGGGTTCTCATCGAACCTTGCCGTCGGTCTTGTTCACAGAATATGTTTCAGAAACGCCTGATCATTATGATTTCGCGGCCCCATCAGAAGACTTTGACTAACCGCTGTTATCCATAAACCGCTTAAGCTTTGCAGAAGCTCCTTTTGTGACTGCCTTCTGGAGAAATGGGGTTAGCGCCAGAAGCGCTCTGAGAAAGCCAAAAGCCATCTTCGCGAATTCGAACTCGGGCTCGCTGAGCAGCGTCAGCGCCCCCTTCCCAAGCCATCAGCCTGCGTCCTCCTTCTGTAGGGTGAGCAGCAAGGCAGTGGGACCGCCAGGATTGGTGACGACCGCGGTCGAGACCAGTTCCCAGCCTTCGCTGCCGAAATCGCCCGTGATCTTATCCGACAACCGATCGGCTTCATCTGGGTCCTGCGGAAGGTTCTTTAGGACAAACAGCACCTTGTAAGTGCTCATGGTTCTGCCTCCAAGCGTTTACTAACAGTGTCACAGAGCGTTTCCCGATATCTTGCTACATCGGTGAGACGCTCGTAGTCTTTCTTCTGATCAGGGCTCAGTTCCTTGCACGGGGTTGTTTTGAGCAACACCTTCAACCGTTCTAGGTCATCCTCCCGTTCCGGTTTTTTTAGCCTACTAATAATGTCATCCGCGATCTCCACATCGGTAGAGATCGGCTCGCTGACGACCTGCGCCTGCGCTATCGCCCGCGCTATCTGTTTGGCTTGAGGGGGATCTAACGACCTTGCAGCTTTACCAGTCACGAATGCCGTTTGGATCGTTACGGGGCCGATGTCACGAAGTGTTCCAGGGTCCTTGCGGAAGCGGAAGCTGCTGATCATCGACAGCGCCTCGCCCATGGTATCCGGATCTTCCGGCGGTGCCACGATCGCGACGCGCTGCTTAAGCCCCAGGCTGCCTTGCACCGGTTGAGAGGAATCCGGGCGCCCTTGGAGGCTCATGGCTATCTTCTCTGTCTCGTAGAAATAGAGCGCGTTGCTGCACCCAGTCAACCACGTCAATGCGATTGCCAATACCAATGCCCCTGTCAGTCGCATGATGGCTTCTCCTTCGTCGTCTGGTCGGTCGTTGCTTCACCGTTCAGTGGCGTCTCTTCAGGTAAGCCAAAGATCGCATTCCGGATCCGTGCATACCCGTCCGCATCCTCGGCAACATACTCTGCCGAGTCACCGGTCGCGATGAAGTGGTTGAACCGTACAGCCTCCAACCCGTCGGCATAGACACAGCTCACCGCCGCGAGGCTCATGCCATCAAAGCGGTCGTTCGGACTTTTCGCTTGAGCATCTTCCTGACGCGGCACCAGTGCGAAGGTCTCGCGGTCGTAGCCGAAGATCATATGTCCAGTCCCTTCGGCGCTGGCCGCGACATCGATACCGAGTACCGTATCGCTGACGTAGAGCAGGTGGGTGGCCTGACAACCGCCGAGGAAGACAGGCGCCAGGCCAAACAACAATAACGATCGAGTCACGGGTAACCTCCCTTGAGATAGTAGACGTTGGTTTCGTTGTGGTTTTCGGAGTCATACTTGAACAGAAAGACACCGTTGAAATCACGGGGTACCAGCAACGCGCTCGCAGAACGCGCCCCGAGCAGGACCCCGGTACGAAGCCGGTTCAGGTGCAGGGCCAGGCCGGCATCCTCGCTGATAAGCGCCACAGGGTCGCTCAAAGCACTGAGACCGGCGCGGCCTTCGGTCCCCCGCACCTCGCGCAGGCGTGTATCCGCCGCGCTTGGAAAGACCGGCGGCACGGCAAGCTGAGCACCGGCAGGCCGCGGCTTGGGATAGACGTACAAGCGCCTCGATCGGCCGATCGTGAGGCCAGCATCTATGGTATTTGTGATCAGGTGTCCCCCCCATGCGTCCAATCTGAGCACATAGGCGGTGTTGTTCTCGTAGAGGCGGGTGGTCACGAGGCCGCGGTCATTGACGGCGCAGCCTGCACATAGGTACAGGGTCAAAGCGAGCATCCCCGCGCCGCCCGGGACGCGCGCCCGGTACGGACAGGCGATACGCTGACGGGGGCGGTCGATCTTTCTGGGGGCGTTGGCGAACTGTCGCATTTCTTCTTTCTTCTTACGGGCGTGCCCAAGTATTCCTCCGCGAGAAGGCATGGCGCGGATATTCCGAAGCAACTCTTTTATTCAAGTATGGCCTAGGGACGTGCTCTCTGCGTACCCGCGGGGACATGATGACGAGGATCCAAGGCCGCATTCTTCCCCCTGCAGTCGGGAACCTCGCTCGCCCCACCGTTCGGATCGTCCCAACCCGCCGCCTGGCCGCGGCACCGACAGTGCCGCGCTTGACTGACTCGGGCTCGGTGGCACCATACATAACATACGATATCCAGCCGATTGATTCAGTGAAATAGTTCACTGAATGTACCCTGGTGATCGGTTTATGTTTGAAAAATTTTGCTTCGGTTCCGGCTTCCTCGTCCGCCCTCGCCGCCGCTCCGCTACTTCGGGCAGATGCTCGTTGCAGGCGAGCCGAAGCGTCAAGGTAGAAATCGTATATATGGACTCCACCCGGTTTGCAAGGTGAGGATTGATGATGGCTTGTAAGGAAGACTGCACGTATATATTCGGCCTGTTCGTGAGCACGGTATCGGACTCTGGCCATGATGGAATCTGCGCGTTCTGGTT
>JBIMKD010000263.1:0-8326 GCA_043673815.1 Chromatiales bacterium | reverse complement strand
TGACGTGAGACAACTCGCGCTCCGTTGGTTGGCGCGCGCTTAGCGCCGTCGCGATCGCGGTTATCAAAGTCTGTGATCCTATCCACGCTCATCTCCCGTTCTAAAGGCCGTGGCCCCGGCGCTGCGCGCCGACCAACGCCGGCCATGAGCGGCCAGAAACAAGCAAGCGGAGCGCCGCTTGTTGACGGTCCGCTCGATGGCCTTGTTGGGCGCTACGATTTCAATCGTGGTCTGACCGTATGATTCCCAGGATTTCGTTCAGACGTCGTCGCGGCGATCCTATCGTCTCCCCGGTTGTCTCGAGGTCGGATACGATCTTTCGGCTTGCGCCCCTTTTGCCTCACATCCTCGGGGAGTGTGAAGTCGTAGGGAACAACGGACAGCCACGGATTGAGCTCAGGATCGACGTTTCGGCAGCGAAGCACGACGTCATTGAAGTCGTGGTCGCGCAGGTGGACGACGTTGTCGTCGGCCCCCAGGAACACAACGAGCCCCTCGGCGAGCGTGTAGGTCGCGCCGTTTCGTCGCTCTTCGCTGGCTTGCCAGCCCGAGCCCGCGTTGTTGTTCCATTCGAAGCGTATCGACCAGTTCGCGCCGGACACCGAAACGGGTGGAGTGGATGTCTCGCCAGCATATACGCCGTCGCTCCCGTTCGATCCTTCGATGATAAAGCGCTGGCTGAAAGCGGCATCCTTCTGGAAGACTTCCACCACCCAGTCACCCGCAAATGTTTCTGCCATGGCTTGTCTCCTCGATGAGGGCTGCTATCGAATCTATGATTAGGCGATGACGACGCTGACCTGCCGCGCCACCTGGCGCCGCTCGCCGCCAAGATCGATCGCCGCGACGAGCGACACCGAATAAACGCCGCTCTCGGCAGTCGGCACCTGCCGCTGCCCGACCCGCGCCAGGCCGGCGAACGAGGACTGCGCCCCGTTGGGACTGGTCACTTCGAGGCGGATCTCGGTGGCAGACGGGTTACGGTCGCAATTCCAGCTGACTGTGAACGGCTGCGGCCGGGTGGCGGCAGAAGCACTCAGATTTCCGATGATCGGCGTGACGATCTCGAGACCGGTATCTCGCGTGAAGGTGCTGCTGAAACCGTCGAGCTTGCTGTTCTGGGTGATTCTGCTGAGCGCGTTGCGCCACCTCCGGAGCCTGCCGCTCTGGTTGGCGAAGGTGTCGCCGAACCGCTGCTGCACGTGATCGCGAGTCGACTCGTTGCGCTGGCCCCAATGCAGGATGCCTTTGAAGTTTCCGTCGAGCGCCAGGGCTATGGCAAAGTCGATGAGCTCCCTGACTCCCCTCACGTCTCGCAGGCCGGCGACCTCGACCGCGCACGACAACGGAAACCGTTGCTGGCCGATCATGGCGCGGGTCGGGCCGGTGAAGCGCAGCGAGATGTAGCCGACGAACGCGTTGCCGCGCCGGACCTCCTGGCCGATCTCGAACGCCAGCAGGGCGTCGACATACGCGATCAGCATCGGATCCGTCGCGTCGAAGAAGACTTCGATTGAGTCGACGTTGACGTTGCAGCTCTGGTCGAAATAGTCGTGACCATCCATCACCGCGTAGCTGATCGCCTCGTAGTCGGAATTCGACTGTTGGCTCGAGAAGACTTCGAACGCGATCATGTGCCAGACGAACAGGCCTGCCTGACGTTCCGCGGGGTCCGATCGATTCAGCAGGACATTCCTCACGTCGTTCATGGCCTGTCCGAAGCGTGGCGGCCCCTTGCTGCGAAAGAGATTCAGAAGTGCGAGCAGCGCCGCCAAAATCGCGGCCAGCGCGGGCAGCAGAGTCATCAGCAGGGCTCCGCCGCCCGCCGCGGTGACCGCCGCGATGGCGGCACCGACGGTGGTGCCGTTACTGGCGATGAAATCCTTCACCTCGTCGGCGACGCCCTGAATCACCCCCTCGGTAAAGTCGGCGTTCGAGCAGGCAAGCTCGAGGAAGCTCGGCGGCAGTGCCAGGCCCGGATTGGCCGGATCCGGTGCGTAGCCGAAGCTGTTTCCAGCGAACTCGAATCTCGGCCCCTGGATCATGGTGTCGAACGGCGAGACGATCATTCCGCGCCGCTCTGGCCGCCCGGCGGGAATGTTTGTGCCCGGTATTGCGGCGAGCGCCACGTTCCATCGCTTCGTGACCCCAACGAGATTCCTGGTGAAGTTTTCGTGGGGCGTGACGCTGATGGCGACCTGCAGGAACTTGTTTCGTGCCGGAGGGGACAGCATCTGCGTATACAGCGCGCTGGTCGGGTCGCCGATCTGGCCCTTGATCGCCTGCCAGGTCGTCAGCCGGCGCTCCTGGTGCAGGCAGTACTGCCGCACCGCTGCCATGACAATCGAATAGACGATGCCGAACCGTCCCACGCTTATCAGCACCGAGTCGAAGACGTTGTCGTCGCGGATGATCTCGAAGTTGCCCCTGCCGCCGTAGCGACGCTGGCCGTACAGCGCCGTGAGCAAATCGTCGTCGGTCAGGCGAGTGCCCAGCGGTGTGAGCGCCTCCGGCTCGATCCAGTAGTGCTTGCCGCCATCAGCCACGAGATGCATCGCCATCACCGAGTCCGCTATCGGCGGGATGCGGAAATCGCCGCCATGGGTCCCCGTTGCCAGTGCCCCAAAAACCGTCTGGCCACCAGCGCCGCCGAGCGTTGCGAATCCCCAGGATCCCCGATAGCTGGGATTGCCGAACTGCTGGTCGAGGAGAACTGCAAGGCTGCGCGGGTCATCGTCGCCCCAGTCCAGCTCCGAGTAGAGTTGATAGACCCGTTTGCCGGTTTCGAAATGGACCAGATAGAGACCCTCGTTCTCGGCTACGGTGGCGGCATCGAAGGGCCGCACGACCCGGTTAGCGAGCGCGGCGATAAAGTCCTTGTCGAGGCAGCGCGGTACGACCTCGTACAGCGTGCGTCCCATCGCGCGATGCAGGTTGTTCGGGTCGTGCGTCTCCACGAAGACGCTGTCGCTGATCGCAGCCTCCGACAGCGCCCAATGACTGCCTGCGGCGCGAATTTTCTCGGACGGGGCGCGCTTCGAGCAGAGTTCGATCAGCTCTTCCAGCGACTTCGGGTACACGGTCCGTGGGGCACTGGGAACCACCGACAGCGCCGGATCGTCGTGCTTGCGTGTCCAGGCTTGCCCGGACACTTCATCTATCGCCATATCCTACTCCTCCCCCATCAGGGAACTTTACTTTGAAGTCGCAACCAACCGCCGCTTTTGGCTGTGTGCCTTGCCGCCCAACGCCATGCCGCTGAGCCGCTACAGCAGAAAAGCTTCATTCAGCAGGATGCTCGCCGTCGGCTCAAGCGGCGGGTTAGGCCTTCGGCAGTGGCACTGCTGGGCGGGGCCGACGGCCTGCTCTACCCATCGGCGCTGCGGAAAGCCGCCGGGAGTTCTGAAGGAAATGTATCTCGAACATGTCCGAAATCCTTCCCAACCCCACTAACGGAGGAGATGCCGACATAGGGAAGCCCTTCGTTTGATGCCATGCCATAGAAGTCCCACTCAACCTGGCTGGCAACATAGGCGCCAGTCACTTTCTCATCACTGCTCGGCAAGAGTAAAACGCAACCATGATACCTGTCTCCATAACTCCAATGCTCGCGGCGAAGGGCGTAGCCGAGCCAGTTGCCGTTGCTTGTCGTGACCGAGTAGGTACTCCTGAACATCTCCTTCATGTAACCCGCAACTTGAACTACTCCTCGTCCGAGGAGTCGGCCCAGCAGAAGGTCGAGCGTTTCCTTAGAGTCTACGCTAACGCTACCCCTGGCGAGGATTCGGGAGATCTCGTCGATCGTAGGACCTGTCCAGCGTGCTGAGACCTGGAGTCAAGCGCCTCAACGACGGCTTGTCGGACAAGGTCGAGCGTGAGCGCTTCAGAGGACCGTTTCTCGGAAACGCTCCCTGGCTTGAGTATTTGTTCGATTCGTTCCACTAGTGGGCGGGCGGTCTCATCCCATGCATCATGGCGGAGCTGAACTGCATTCCGCCCAGCTAGCTCCGCCAGCTCTGTGGGGAGAGCCTTCGCTGGAGGCATAGCCGCTCCGTCAACCAACACTGGAATGACTGTCACCTGTGGACTACTGAGCGCCGTAGACAGCTCAATGTTCACCCAGTCGTCGGGGAAGTCTATGCGCCGTTGATGGAACTCGTTCTTTGCCCCAAGCCAGCCTTCTCCGATCACGGCCAGTACTACCACTGATCGGTCCAGTTCCTTGCGCAGCGCATCAGGAAATGCGGCACCAAGGTTGATTCCGGTGACATCATGAAAGACCTGCCCCTCGAATCGCTCCAGCAGGGTTTTTCGAATCGCAGTTGTCGTTCCGGCCGCATCCGAACGTCGATAGGAAATGAAAATACGGTCTCGCTCCCTAGCCATCAGGCACCTCGTCCGGAGTGTAACACCAATTGCGGCGCCGACCAACTTGACCGCACTTCTACGGCCTCCGGCCTAACGATAGGTTTCAGCCGCTGCCGCAAGCGGGAGCGACGCAGGAGCGTACGCAAGCTGGCATTGCAAGACTTGACCCCACTATTCTTAGGCGAGGATAGCGGTGCTTAGCGAAGCATGCTTCCCAGATCAGGATTGCAAGAGTGTCGCCTCAAACGCCTTGCGCCGTTGCTCTATTTCCTTCGCCCGATTAACAGCAGGCGCAATGACTTTGTCATCCAGTGAAGCTAACAGCTCCTCGATATTGGCGTATCGATAAGGCGGAAGAACTGCTAGATAGCCACCAAAATCTTTGAACATCCCGTACTCGTACTGGGATGCGAGGATCACTGGTTGAATCGGGAGCGATGGCATGTTTGGGACGATTCGCTGAAGCTCTTGCGGGATGCTTTTTGCGTCTGTTATGTCAGCAATGACGAATCGTGCCAGGTGAGCGAGGGTTGAGACCGTCTCAGTTAGATCCCGAGCAGCAGGCTTGTCGAAATCAAAGAGTATAGGCAGATAACCACGCTCGCGAAGTCCCTCCCGTAAGCCATCCAGAACAGTCTTTCGTTCAGGGCTAAAGCGCCCAAGTATCAGTATGGTCTTTGACGTAGTCGCATCGATCATGGGAGAGATCTTCTCGTTGTGGAGGAGCAGATTCAAAAACTGCGCGACCTCGATGTTATCGACTGAGAATCCGTCTCGCCCGATAATAAGGTTCTGCTGCTGAGTCTTCTCATCCGTCGTTATATCCCAAGCAGCGATGCCATGTATCACTACATCCACTAAAGTAGCACCCCTCAGGGATGTGTTCACCATTGTGGTTCCCATGAGGGACGCTCCGGTCAAATCGGCGCCATCTAGAACCGCGCCTGATAAATTCGCCCTTGTGAGATCAGCCTGCCTCAACACTGTGCCGGACAGGTCCGAGCTTGGAAAATGGGCATCCCGTAGCGTCGTGCGAGAGAAATCACAGCCAGAGAGATTGCATTGGACCATGGTCGTGCGCATGATTTCGACGCCTATGAACTTAGCTCCGACAAAATTGGTCTTGTAGCAGTCAACACCGAACAGCGCAGAGCCGCTGAAGTCGGCGTCATGCAAATCGTACCCCCATAGATCGATTTCCCGAAAGGCCACCGTGTTCCGAAAGTCGATTCTCGCTTCGGGATTGAGTCTGCGCCAAAGATTCCAAGCTTCGCTTCCCTTGGCGAGGATTCTCATCAGGGACTCAGCATAGGCCGCTTGCTCCTTTTCTTCCTTTGGGTTTGTCAGCTCGGCATAGAGCATCTCCGCAAGCCGCGCGCTGCTAGCTTTCTCTAGAGCAAGACCCTGTTCCTGCGCCAGCGTCGAGTAAAGATTGGTAACGGACTGAGAAAAACCCTGGCGCGCCTCTTCAACTGCGGGGCGTACTGCGCCTCCAGGGTCACCATCGCATTCCAGCCTTGCCGCGGCCTCTAACGCGTCGACTATGTGCTCGAACATCCTATCCACGTTGTTGGCGAGCGCCTCTAAGACAGCATCGGTAGCGTGTATAGGAATCGCATAGAGTTCACCATACGTCTTCGCAGCACCAAATAGCTCTACTTTCACGGGCTGGGCTTTTGCGCGGTGAACATCTGCTGCGAACTGGCGAGCAGTTTTGGCGTGGGCACCAAACTCGTCGATTTGGAAGCCTGATCCGACACCCGTCTCCAAGAGATCGGCTGCCGCTCGTATCAGGCCGTTGAATTGATTGTGGCTATCTTCTCGAAGAGCGAATTCAGGACACAACCTCAGACAACCCGATATGAAGCGCTGGTGCATGGACGACGAGAACTTGGCGATAGCGAACTCCGCAGGCAATCGAAGGGGGAATCTCACAAAACGCATTTTGTCCTCCGGAATCGTGCTTGGGCCTAACGAGTCTGTCGAAAAACCCGTTTACGAAACGGCGTTGTTTCAACTACGAATAGTTTAAGCATGAATTGTGAGTCCCGCGTCGAATCATATTTGCTTTAAACTCTAACTGAATTCGATCGCGTCATCGTTAACTCCATCCCGGCGCGTAGCGGTGGATCTTTCCGATGTTATGGACCAAACAAAAGAGTAACCACTGGGTGTTCACTTTGCGCTTGCCCCGCAGGGTGAAACGATTTAGCCTGAGCATGCGCGTGATATTGGCAAAGACGGGTTCCACCGTCCCAAGCCGCCTTCCGTAGATTGCACGCCCCAGGGCCGAGTCGATTTTGCGTTTCATTTTACTCGTAAAGGTTTCCGGCTGATTTGGCGCCTGGCCGCTGAAGAAGTGGACCTGCCGGACTTCGCTGCGATGGGGATGCTTCAAACACTGGGTCCTGAGATGACAGGGGCGGCAGGCACTTTTGGGAGCGCAGAATTTCACGGCTTGATAGCCGTTAATGACCACGTTGCTCCCGTTACGATAGAGCTTCTTGCCCGCAGGACAGATACAAAGTTGCCGCTCGGGATCGTAATGAAAATCGTGATTGGTGAATAAGACAACGCCGCTTTTCATCCGCGCCTCGCGCCGTTCCTGGCGATGCCGCGCTTTATATCGGCCCGTGTCATTAAAGCGGGGATCGCGTTTCCGAAAGAGCGTATCGGCCACATAGCCATCGATGCCTTCCTCGAATAAGCGCTTCATATTGGCCTCAGTGTGAAACCCCGCATCGGCCGTGAGCTTGGTGTCCTCGAAGACGTCTCCCTGCGAACCCATCCCTTGAAAGTTCTCGCGTGTCCCCTCAATCATCGGCACCAATAAGTCATGTTCCTGGGCTTCCCCGAAGGCCTCGGCATGGACCACGATCTGATGCTTGGCATCGACGGTGGCCACCCCATCGTCGCCCTGGATCACCCCATGCGCGCTCTTCATCTTCGCGCTCTCGTTATCGGTGATGTTGCTCTTCTTCGGCTTCCCGCCCTTGCCCGGTTTGTCATCGTTGTGGTCAAGCCAGCGTTTGATCTTCTTAACCTTCTCACGCAGCCTCTTGAGCTGCTTTTCTTCCCGTTCAACCAGCGAGACAGCCTCGTCGCTTTTATCCCGCTCTCGATGCCGCTTGAGCAAATACCGTATGGCAGCTTCCATCTTCTGTTTCTTCTTCTCAAACTCCGCCCGCGTCCCACTCCATTCCTTCGAGGCGTTCGAGGGTATTTTGCAGCCATCGATGGCAAACAATTCTTTTCCGATCATGCCCATCTCATCACAGTACAGCAGCACATCGCGAAACAATACCAGGATCTCCTCGCTCATCGACGGGATGAAACCGGCGATGGTGCTGAAATGCGGCTGGGTGTCCGCACTCAAGGCCATGAAAATAACGTTCTCCCGGCAGCAGCGCTCAATCTCGCGGCTGGAAATAATTCCCCGCGCATAAGCGTAGAGAACGATCTTTAACAGTATCGCCGGATCATAGGCCGGTGCCCCGTCTCATCGTTACGGTAACGTGTTTCGAATACCGAGAGATCCACCTCGTGGTCTATCAGATAATTCAACGTATACTCGAAGGTGCCCGGGAGAATCTGTTCCCGAAAGGCTATCGGAAGGAGCTTATGCTGATCGTAGGAGTAGTCTTTGTAACGTGGCATCGGTTCTTTATCTGTCGTTATGATCAGATAACGTCATTCTACCACATAACCCACAAAAAAGGGGTTTATCGACAGCTTCAACGAAACAGCTGAGGGGCGCCGCGCTTTTTTGCGGCGTCCCTCTCCAGCGCCTCGTTAGGCATGTTCTGGCCTGAGAATTAAATCGGAGAGTAGACCGAGGTCTTACCGCCGGTGAGGTCGAAGTTGGTGTTCTCTGTTGGCCGCCTGGTTTCCCGGCGGTGTCACAATATCTCGACCGTGCGGCGGCTCGGCCCCGGTCCCTCGCAGAACCGGACTTGGA
>JBIMKD010000262.1:0-3518 GCA_043673815.1 Chromatiales bacterium | reverse complement strand
TGTCGGCATCGGTGGGATTGGGATTGCTCGCCAGCAGCGCGGACGCGGACATGATCTGGCCCGACTGGCAGTAGCCACACTGGACCACTTCCAGATCCAACCAGGCTTTCTGCACTTTCTTGCCGCTCGGCGTTTCGCCGATCGCCTCGATGGTCGTGATCTTCTTTCCGGCGACCCCCGATACCGGCGTCACACACGAGCGTGTCGGCGCGCCGTCCACGTGCACCGTACAGGCCCCGCACAGCGCCATGCCGCAACCGAACTTGGTGCCGGTCAGACCCACCACATCGCGCAGCACCCAGAGCAAGGGCATATCGGGCAGTACGTCGACCGTGTGATCCTTACCGTTGATTATTAATGTGGCCATGATTATGTCCTCCAGATGTCGGTCCTACCGTAGATTATGCCTCCGCGAACCGAGTTTGCACCGCGTCGAGGTCCGCTTGCGTGTCGATATCCACCAAGACGGCGTCGTCCGGCATTTCCACTTCGAAGATCTGCTCGGTGAGGTCCTGGAACAGCACCCTCGCGCCCTGGTCGCCGCGTAGCTCTAGCAGGCGCGGGAAGTACTGCGCGCTCCACAATACGGGATTCCCGCGCTTGGTTCTATGCGTGGGAATGCAAACGCTACGACTCTGCGCAGGGGCGAATGCGGCCAGCAGTGGACGCAAATGGCGAGGAGCGATCAGAGGCATATCACCGAGCAGGAATACGGCGGCGTCGACCTCCGCCGCGATCGCCGTCACACCGGCACGTATGGATGACGCCAGGCCCTCCTCGTAGCCATCGTTGCCGACGATCCGCACCGGTAATCCCTCCAGGGCCGCGCGCAGCGCTTCGCCATCGGGCCCGACGACCACGGTCGCTGGATCGAGACCGGCATCGAGCGTCGTCTGGACCACATGCCGGATGACGGGCCGATCGCCCAAGGACATCAGCAGCTTGTTCACCGGCGCCATGCGCGATGATAGACCTGCCGCGAGTATGACTGCTCCGAATCCCATCGCTACGCCTTGGCTCGCCGCACCTGGGTGATCTGCGCCATGATCGAGATGGCGATCTCGGCGGGCGTCACCGCACCGATGCAGAGGCCGACCGGGCCATGGATGCGGGCGCAATCCGCTGCAGCGAAGCCGCGCTGTGCCAGGCGGTCCAGCCGGCTCTCGTGCGTTTTCCGGCTGCCCAGCGCGCCGATGTAAGATGCGGGCGAACGAAGCGCCCAGTCGAGCGCCGGGTCGTCGAGCTTGGGATCGTGGGTCAGGGTTACCAGCGCCGTCCGCCGATCGGCCGTGATCTCGGCCAGGGCGAGATCAGGCCAGCGGGCATCGATGCTGAGCCCGCCGAAGCGCTCGGCTTCGGCAAACGCGCCGCGCGGATCGATGATCAGGATCTCGTAGCCGGCGAGTGCGCCGAGATGCGCCAACGGCTGCGCGATGTGGACGGCGCCGACCAAGATCAGCTTGAACGGCGGATTGAAGACCTGGATGAAGACCGGCCCCGAAGCCGAGTCGAACCGCTCGCTGCGATCCTCGGCCAGCAGTTCCCGGCTGCGCCTGATCGCGGCTGGGTCGATCTCAGTATCATAGGACCTTGACGCCCCTCCGACGACGATCTGCTCGCCGCTGCGAAGCTGCGTCAGCAGGGCGACAGGAACCTTCGCCCTCTTAGCCTCGAAAATCGCGGAGAGGACGTCCGACTTCATTCGACTGACGGGCTCGACAAAAACCTGGATCCGGCCGCCGCAGCTTAGCCCCACCGACCAGGCATCCTCGTTCGAGATGCCAAAATCGAGCAGTGCCGGTTCTCCGGTGCCGATGATCTCCAATGCGCGGCGCACCACTTCCCCCTCGATGCACCCTCCCGAAACCGATCCCATGAATCGCCCCGAGTCATCAGCCAGCAGCTGACTTCCTGGCGGGCGCGGTGATGAGCCCCAGGTGGCCACGACGGTTGCGAGCGCGACGCGCCGCCCTTCTTTCCGCCAGGCGGCTGCCAATTCCAGCAGGTCCAAGTCATGCGCCATATTTACCCCTACCTCCCGCCGCGGCCAAGCCCCGAGCAATGATCTCGCCTATCGCCGGGACCCTGACACTGAGTTGCGCGATTACAGACTACGAGATCCCCGCCCCCTGGGCAATAATCGCTTTCGTGACCAGATCGAGACGGCGCTGGGCAGGACGGTCGGCGAGAAGAAGCGAGGCTGTCCGATGCATCAAGCAGCGGATGTCGAAATTTAAATCACTCCGATCCTTTACCCCCCCTCGCGCGGCTTCCTGACCCTGCTTAACCGAAAGGTTTTCGCCCAGCCGGCCAGAAATCGCGAGCTTCCGATCTACGACCGGGAGCATTCCGCTTAGGAACAGCAAATTACCGGCATCCGAAGACTCGATGTAGGCCCCCAACGGTGTCGGGGGCTCAGGCAGCACGAGTCCGAGCTCGCGAACACGTGAACCTGGACTGCCTGCCACAGGTTTATTACCACTTGGCGCCGGCATGAGCTCCTCCATCAATTCGAATGTTTTCGCCATTAACCATGGTTGCCGATTGCAAATAGAGCAAGGCATCCACGATTTCCGAGACTTGAACCAGTCGCGGGACAGGATGGAGTTTTTTCAGGAACTCGTGGTCGTCGTTGGCGTGCATCGGAGTGTCAACGACGGCTTCTTGGGGGTAGATTGTGCCCGACGGCGCCCTTTATGACCAAGCTTTTGGGCCTTCCGCAGAATTTGTGGGTCAGTGGAGAGACGATCTGGTAATGATCGCAATAGTCTGGGTCTGCACCTTGCCAACCGGGTGGAGTCCGCATGTAAGCTTGCTGACAGCAGTCGCCACCCGGCCAGGCGAGTGTTCCACTTAAACACGAAACGGAGACTAAACATGGCTTACATGCTTATTCGACACCGAGTCCAAGACTTCGGCAAATGGAAGCCAGCTTATGACGCGCACCGACAAACCCGTGAAGCGGCGGGGTTGAAAGATCTCCACCTTTGGCACAACGTCGATGATCCGAATGAAATCTTCTTGCTGTTCGAGGCCTCCGACGTGGCAAAGGCGAAGGCTTTCGCAGCGTCCACGGATTTGAAGGAGAAGATGACGGCCGCAGGCGTAATGGGTTCACCCAACATCTTCTTTCTCTCGGCTGAGTAGGACTGCTATATCAGGTAGATTGTACGGTTTGCAGAATAACCTCTCGCTCAACACGGACGCCGTGCCAACGCTGCGCCGTTGACGGAACCTCTTGGAGATTCCGGTGATCTTCTATGCGCTCGTCCTGTATCTCTTCGTCACGAAGCAGGCCGATGCCGCGTACGTGAGTGCCGCGTGGGGTCTTCGTTGTGCTTCCGGCGCCTCACAGCGCAGTCCAGTGCACGGTCAAACACGGTGGAGGGGGTGGCACGCGTCCGCAAATGTGTTGAACGAATTGCTCGCCGCCGGCGCGAGCCGCGATGCAAAGTTCGAGTCCCTGCTCGCGGAGGTGCCGAAAGGGCTTGCATAGGACCTGATGATTTCACTCATCC
>JBIMKD010000261.1:0-15377 GCA_043673815.1 Chromatiales bacterium | reverse complement strand
CACTGTGACAGCGCTAAGATCGCCTTGCACACACTCGCCTACGATCGCTTCAAAGTCGGTATCCATGTCGAAGTGCTCCCGAATAAAAAGGTTCGTCTCCAAAATCATCTACGAGGCAGCCGCCGTTTTGGATTGGTGAAACTGCGGGCTAATATAAGTGCGATCTTTGCGTGATTCCGTGAACTATGTCCTATCTGGTGTGTGAGAAAATTACGCCGCGACGCCCAGCGCTTTCTTCACAAGCTCTGCGGGTAAGCGGCGCTATGGAAGGCGAACAGTTAGGGAAACTCTGAATAAGTGTTATGAGCACGCCTAGCTGCGCGAAGCCGCGCAGCGAGACGCGAGACATATCATGTAGATAGGCGAGCGGCGAGCGAGCACGCGAAGACGCGGGGAGCGGCCCATGGACGGCCGCGCTTTGAGGAGCGAGGAAAGCAGATGGGCGGCGCAGTAACTTATTCAGAGTTCCTTAGTTGACTTTGGTGTAAGTCAGGGTTTCGGGCACCTGGAAGACATCGTCGAAGTCCCCATCGATATTGATGTCTTCCTTGAGCGTCAGCTTATCTCCCTCTAGCGTGTACTGAATGGCGTAATCATTCTTCGAGGACTTCATGTCGACCGCGCCCCAGGTATTGTCCGCCTGATTGTATTGCGCCTCACCGAACGATTCGGCGGTCCATTCCATATAGTCGGGTGTGGCTGATACCGAACCGGTCTCGCGCGCGGTTTCGGTTAATTCATACACCACCTGACCATTGGGTCCGATGAGGCTTTTGTACCACGAGTAGGTATAGGCATTCCCCGATAACGCCACCTTCCCCTTGGATTTATGGGTACCCAACGAGTCGCTTTGATCGGGAAGCTCGGCTTCCCAGGTCCCGCCGATATTGAAGCTATCCGGGCTCGCGGTCGCCGCCGTATCACCGCCTTCACCACCGCAGGCGGCTAGTCCAAGCACAGAACCCAATAACGCTAATGCCTGTAAATTTCTTTTCATTTAATTCTCCTGGTATTACTTTTGAAAACACAGTTCTTGTATCGTCCGCACTTAAAGGGTAAGCGTCGTCCACCCCGGGTCGGGGGAAAAACGCGGCCCGAACTTCGTTGTTAATGCCTCTAGCCGTGCCTCTATCGCCTCCTTCCCGGTTTCCCTCACATAGTGCAATGGCCCGCCGCGAAACGGAGCGAACCCGGTACCGAAGATCATGCCCGCATCCAAGAGATCGGCATCCTCCACCACCCCCTCCCGTAAGCAAGCCACCGCTTCATTTATCAGCCGCAACATGAGCCGGTCCCGGATCTCGTCGAGGTCATACGAGTCCTTGCCGTGACGGCGTCGGCGGACGGGCTTGCCCTTGCGATACGCATAGATCCCTTTGCCGCTCTTGCGCCCGAGGTGGCCTTGGGACACGAGGTTTCTAAGCTGCCCGGGCACCTCGGATTTGAAATGCCCGGCCAGGATCTGGCCCACCGACAGACAAATATCGATGCCGACGGTGTCCGCCAGCTCCAAGGGACCCATCGGCATCCCGAACTCGGTTGCGGCATCATCGACGACCTCGGGCGGTATGCCTTCCGACCACAGGACGATGGCTTCCATGAGATAGGGCATTAACACCCGGTTGACGAGAAACCCGGGGGAGCTTTTCACCGGGAGCGGCAAGCGATCGAGCGCACGCACCAGCGCAGCGGTCTTGGCCAAGCACTCCGGGTCCGTCGCCGGGGCGTCGATCACCTCGATCAACTGCATCTTGGCGACCGGATTGAAGAAGTGCAATCCGACCAGCCGCTCGGGGCGCTTGAGGATCGCGGCCAGGGTTTCGAGCGGGATACTGGAGGTATTCGTCGCCAGGATCGCCTCCGCTTTGAGGCGCGGTTCAATCGTCTCGTAAAGCGCTTGCTTCGTCTTGACATCCTCGACGATCGCCTCGATAACGACATCCGCATGCGGCAATCCCAAGCCATCGTGGTCCGGGACCAATCGATCGCAGGCGGCTCGCCGCAGCCGCCGGTCCCGGATGCGTTTCGAGAATAGATCATTAGCACGCCGCAGCGCCGGCGCGATATATTGCGCGCCGCGATCCTGCAAGGTGACATGCAAGCCCCGCAGAGCGCACCAGGCCGCGATGTCCCCACCCATGACACCCGCGCCGATGACATGGATCTTCGGCCGCGCTTGTCCTTGTTTGCGCCCGAGGCCCTTCAGGCGCTCTTGCAAGAAGAATACGCGCACCAGATTACGGGCGCTTGGGCCGGTGGCAAGCCGGGCGACCGACCGGGCTTCCTCCAAGAGCATGTGCGCCGGGTCACCTCCGTGTTGCTCCCACAAGTCTATGAGCGCATAGGGCGCCGGATAATGGTTTGCGCGCGCGCGTTTCTGTACCTGCGCACGGAGATAGCGCGCGAGCCAAGGACGCACCAGCTTGGCGTTCGCGAGCCGCAGGAAGTATTTTGGCTTTTTGACAATCGGCGGAGTCAGCGCGTGGGCAATGATCGCGGATTCAAAATGGCGTTCGGGAACCGCCGCATCGACGATACCGAGCGCCTTAGCGGTCCGTGCGTCCACGGTCCTCCCGCTTAGCATCAGATCCATCGCAGGCGGGGCGCCGATGAGCCTCGTCAGCCGCATAGTGCCGCCGAAGCCTGGATGAATACCTAGAAGAACCTCGGGTAAACCCAAGCGCGTTGCCGGTTCATCCAAGGCGACGCGGTAACGGCACGCCAACGCCAGCTCTAGGCCCCCGCCGACGCAAAACCCGCGAATGGCCGCCACTGTCGGGCACGCCAAGCTTTCTAAGCGATCGAAGATCGTTTGTCCCCGCCGGATGAGCGCGAGCGCATCCTCGCTATCGCGCAGCGACGCAATTTCCTTGACGTCAGCCCCGGCAATAAAACCGCTCGGCTTGGCGGAGCGGATGATCAATCCGCGCGGTAAGCTTTCGCTGATAGCACCGATGATGACATCAAGCTCGCCCAGCACCTCGGAGGACAGTACATTAGGCCCCGGGCCTTGTTTGTCCAGATGCAAGCTGGCGATATTAGATGCGTCAATCTCAAGGCGCCAATGTTTATAGCCTGGTTCCAATCCCATTACCTCCCCCCTTTAATACACTAACTCTAACCAAACATATATTTGAAATTCGAGGTACATCTCCAAGTTCACTGTCCCTCCGGGAGAAGCACCGTCTTGTCGCCCTCTCCCACAGGGAGAGGGTTGGGTGAGGGGATCAGAATAATCGACGTATGTATGTGATTTTATTCCCCTCATCCTCCCTGAGGGAGAAGGGACTTCCAGATTTGTTGAAGTAGGTCTGTATAACATTGGTTGCGTGAGAATCTAACGAAAACGGTAAGCGGCGGCGGCCAAAAGCGCTGGCGTAAAATTGCGGCCATGTCCCGCCGTCCGCTTGACCCGCGGGTTAGGCCTTTTCTATGGTTCAATATCGTCAGTGAGCTTGTACTGAGTAAAGAAAACTTCAGGATCTACGTAGGTGCCTGTGGGAAGGTTTACATTACTATAGCCCCATCCAGACGATGGCGGTCCATAATATGATCCATCTTTCTTCTTTTTTGGTTTAAACACGCTAAGATGTAGATGTTCTTGATGGGTTCCACTGTGATAGAATGAAGCACTATAGCCAATTACAGTATTACTATTAACTATGTCTCCAGCATTCCAATCTATGTAGTAAGTACAGTTAAACTTAAATTTATTTTTGATCCATTTTGAAGAATCTACCCAACTGGATGCCGTATGGCCATAAAGCACATATATTGGCTCTCCTGTTGAGAGTTTGTATCTCACCCAAATAGCGGGACCTTTTCCGTCAGGATCTATCGAACCAAATCTGCCCGCATTTGGTTTTGTGTAAGGATATATAACACCAGTTCCTACGCTTTTTACTTCATCAGATAAATTGGAGTCATAGTCAATGCCATTATGTGGTAGATGAGCCCAAGGAACCTTTTGATTATAACCAAGCATTATTTCACCGGGCACCGGTCTTATAGGAAGATGTTCGTTATTCTTACTTCCGTCCCGGACAGGCCATCCAGGTGCACCCCCTAGTGTTTTATCATTGCTCAGTTGGTCGCCCATATCAAAAAAAGCCACCATCCACGCTCTTTCAGTGCCATCAGACAAAGACGTAGTGCTTGCCCAACTATGTCCACAGTAAATGGTAAAAGGATGGCCTGATGGCAGTGCTGAACTTTCTGTTTCGTAACTTAGAAGACTGCGAAGCTCTTTGATATTTGGAACCCGCCAATCACCGAAGCCATAATTCTCCTTCAGTCCAGCATTCATTTGAGCAATACCGTCTAGCTTGTCTTGCCATTTTTCATTACCACCCAGCGCGCAATCATCTTTATGTCCACATCAATCCTGACAGATTATCGGTTACCGTTCCATTAAGATTGTCTGTAAAACGAGGTTCCGGCCAAGGTATTCCCGCTTGAATTTCTCCATCCTGCCCAGTACCTTTACATTCGATTACTTCGCCTTGTGCACCATAGCATGTTGCTTGGCCGGTTCTCCAAAGTTTGGCGGGAGCGGTCAAAGAAGTCTGACGTACCGGTAAAGTATGATAGGGATTGTAAGGACTGTAGTCTTTCGGATAGCCGGCTGAGTATCCGAACTGCAAGTGAAGCAACTTAGCCGCTGCATTGGTTGGTCCACCGTATGGATAAGTGCCGCTCGTAGACGACCAATAGTAACGTTCTTGAATATTCGTGAATCCTGAACTGCGTAACCAATCAGACATGTTTGTGGCGCCATAGCTCAATAGGCTTTCGAGTTCATTGATATTTGGAAGATGCCAATCACTATAATTTGCGGCGTACGATGAACAATTTGAAATGTCATAAATTCCATTAGGGAAGCTCTGCAAAAGTTACTGCGCAGCCCATCTGCTTTGTCGCGTGCTCGCTCGTCGCTCACCTATCTACCTGATATGTCTCGCGACTCGCTCCGCGGCTTCGCGCATCTGTGCTTGCTCGCGACACTTTTGCAGAGCTTCCTTAGTTATTCCTTTCACAAAATCAAGAGCATTCAGCCAACTCATACTTCCATTACCCGATGCATCTGGATCGTGTCCTATTGTCGCTGCACAGTTTGCGTCCTTAAGCCACATTAGCCCAGTAAGGTTATCTGTAATCGTGCCGTCTCCGTTATCCGTAAACCTTGGATTAGGCCAACTAGTCCCTTTTCTAAGCTCTGCATCCTGACCGGTACCCTCACATGAAATTTCTTGTCCTATCGAGTCGAAACAATTGGTTTGACCTGTCTGGGGAAGGCTGATAGAGGCAGCCATGGACGTTTTAGGTAGATAAACTGTAAGTAGATACACGATGGACAGCAACAGCAGAATTTTTCTTTTCATAATCGTTTGCTCCTTGCTCACATGAGCCTAACTTTCTGATATGTCTCGCGACTCGCTCCGCGGCTTCGCGCATCTGGGCTTGCTCGCGACACTTTTGCAGAGCTTCCCTAACTTTAGTCGATGCGATATCCGAAATATCATTCATTGCCGCTCCAGCAACATCGCGCCTCCTTGACCGCCGCCGATGCAAAGGGCGGCCACGCCACGGACGGCTTGGTTGCGCTCAAGGACGCGCAGCAGATGCAGAACGATGCGGGCGCCGCTTGTCCCGACGGGATGCCCCATGCTGATCCCGCCGCCGTCCACGTTCAGGCGATCGCGCGGAACCACCCCCATCGGTCGATCCAGGCCCAACTCCTTGCGGCAATAGGTTTCATCGTTCCAGGCCGCGAGGCAGGCGAGGATCTGGGCCGCGAAGGCCTCGTTAATTTCCCAGTATTCAATATCGGCGAGGCGCAAGCCGTGGCGCTTCAATAACGGTGTCGCCGCGTGGATGGGACCGAGCCCCATCTGGGCCGGATCGAGCCCGGCCCATTCACTGTCGATGATCCGCCCGAGCACGGGAAGCCTATGACGTTCGACCGCGCTTTCGCTCGCCAGGATCACGCAGGCCGCCCCATCGGTCACCTGGGCGCTGTTGCCGGCGGTCACCTTGCCGAAGTCTCTATCAAAGGCGGGTTTTAAGCGCGCCAGTTGCTCCAAGGTCGTATCCGGCCGCACGCCTTCGTCGTGATCGTAGTAATTGCCCTGCCAATCGTAGAGGGTTTCGATCTCTTTGAGCCACCCCTCGCGCTGCGCTTGGGCGAGGCGTTGATGGCTTTCGAGCGCATAAGCATCGATGGCCTCACGGCTGAGCCCGAAGCGGTGCGCCACGATCTCGGCGGTCTGTCCCATCGACAAGCCGACCACGGGATCGGTCAAGCCTCGCAAGAGACCGATGATGGGCTGCAAGTAACCCAAGCGTAGCTGCGTCAGCGCCTTGAACCGCTGCCCCAGGTTGCGCGCCTGGCTCCATTGCCCGAGCCAGGCCACCATGGCATTGCCAAGGAGCACCGGAGCATGGCTCATGGCTTCGGTACCGCCGGCGAGCACCAGCTCGGCGCTTCCCGAGGCGATGTCGCGCGCGGCGCTGTCGATAGCTTGCATCCCGGATCCGCAATTGCGCTGCACCGTCCACGCCGGGGTCGCATCGCCGCAGCCGAGACGCAGGGCAATGACCCGGGCGATATTGGCCTCATCGGGACCCGGCATGATGCAACCGAAGATAACCTCGTCGAAGTCCGCCGGCGCGAAGGGCTGGCGCGCGAGCAGCGGCCGGGCGGCGTTAAGCGCAAGCTCGGTGGCGGTGAACGGTCCCGGCTTAGCGCGTGCTTTGAGAAAAGGTGTGCGGCTGCCGTCGATGACGAACACCGGCCGCCCCGGTATGCGTGTCTGGGTGATGGTCATAGCAACCTCAACCACCTTCGGCGGTCGTTGGGTCGATCACCGACGCCACCTCCGAGACCCGGTTCGCGGGGAAGCCACCTTGGCGGGCATGTTCCCGCACCATCTCCTCGTTGGGCGCGATATAGACACAATAGACCTTGTCGCCGGTGACAAAGCTCTGAACCCATTGAATTTGAGGGCCAAGCCCGTTTAACACACTGCAGGATTTCTGCGAGATCGCCTGCAGTTCCTGCGCTGAGAGTTTACCCGCGCCGGGGATCTCGCGTTCGATGACGTATTTAGGCATGCTGAGTCTCCGTTATTTTGAACCTTCGAGAGTATAGTCAATATAGATTTCGCCACCACGGGGTATGCACCCGTGGGGCGACCAAAGGGGAGAGCTGCGCCTCTCCCCTTTGGAAACCCCATCGCTAAGGTCCCCGCGGCAAAACCGCGGAGAATATATTTTAACCCTCAATGGCCGGCCCGACCTACCCGCATCACGTTCGCCGTGTCCGCAGCCCTGGATTCAACGCCTCCCGCAGTCCCTCTCCCACCAGGTTAAAGGCCAAAACCACGATGAGGATAGCGAACCCGGGGATGAAAAAAAGCCACGGCGCATCGAAAATGAAATCCTTGCCGTCAGCGAGGATATTCCCCCAGGTGGCGTAGGGCGGCTGTACCCCGAAGCCGAGAAAGCTCAGCCCCGACTCGGTCAAAATTGCCGCGGCCACATCGATGGTGGCCGACACCAGCACCGGCGCCATCGCGTTCGGGAGCATGTGCCGAAACATGATGCGGATTTCGGGTACGCCCAGCGCTTGGGCCGCCACCACGAAGTCACGCTCGCGCAGGGAAAGAAACTCGGCTCGTACGAACCGTGCCGTGCCGGTCCAGCTCGTCAGCCCGATGACGATCATGATGTTGTATATGCTCGGCGGCAAGAGCGCGACCACGGTAAGAATGAGAAAAAAGGTCGGGAAGCACATCATGGTATCGGTAAACCGCATGATGAAGGTATCAACCGTAATGATGCCGAGCCGCAGATTTCCGTAAAACCCGGCAAGCGCGCCGAGCACGGTGCCGATGAGCACCGAAATCCCTACGGCGACGAACCCGATTGAGAGCGACACAAAGGAGCCTTGCAACATCCGCGCGAATACATCGCGGCCCAGCTCGTCGGTGCCGAGGAGATAATGGCCGAATACGGGACTATCCCGCGCGGGGATCGTGCCTAATGCAGCCTCGGAGAATGGAGGTTTGAATTTATCCGGCAAGCGAATCGTTTCCGTATCGAACACCACCCACCACTCGGTCAACACCTTGCCAGTGATCGCCAACCCGAGCAGGATCAGGATTACGACGGCGCCAGCCGCGGCCAGCCGGTTTTGCCAAAACGTAGTCCAAAACGCCGGGGCCTCACCGGCCACATCCGGCGCTAGGGCCTCGCCGGCAATGCTTTGCGGTTGAGCGGTGCTCACGGTTACTCGATCTGAATGCGCGGATCGGCGAATAGGTATAAGATGTCCGCGACGAAGGTGCCGATGAGCGTCAGCACCGCGGCGATGAAGTTCAAGGTCAAAATCACGGGGAAATCGCGCGCCAAGATGGCTTCATAACCCAGGCGGCCGATGCCGGGCCAAGCAAAAATCTGCTCGAAGATCACCGAACCGCCGATGAGACCCGGCACCAGAAAACCGAACATGGTGACGAAGGGCAAGAGCGCGTTGCGCAATGCATGGCGGTAGATGACGGCGTCTTCGGGCAGCCCCTTGGCGCGCGCGGTGCGCACATAGTCTTGGCCGATGACCTCCAGCATTTGCGAGCGCACATAACGCGAAAGGATCGCAATGCCCATCACCGCCGACATCAGCGCCGGGATGGCCAGATGCCAGAGGCGATCCATCCATCGGAACACGGGTACGGCCTCGTCCATCCCGAAGGTGCTCATCCCGATCACCGGCACGTCGAGCGTATCGACGACGCCGAGGATCACCAGATAGGAGAGAAAAAATCCGGGTATGGAAATCAGCGTATAGGACAGAAAGGTCGTCGAGCGGTCGAAAGGAGAGTCTCTGTGGACCGCAGCGCTGATCCCGGTCGGAAACGACAAGCCCCAGACAATCAATGTGGTGAGCAGAAACAAGGGCAAGGAGTTCAAGAGACGCTGGCCTATCTTCGGCAACACCGGCTGGCTGTCCTTAAACGATTTCAAATCACCGGACGCGAGATCCCGCAGCCAGTAGATATACTGCAGGTAGAGCGGATCGTCGAGATGAAACGCGGCCCGGATGCGCGCGATGTCCTCGGGTTTCATGCGCGGGTTCGAGGGGTCCACTTCACTCGGCTCGCCCGGCGCGAGATGCACCACGGAATGCGCGAGGATCGAGACGAAGACGAGCAGAATGAGACGCTGCCAGACGTTGCGTAGGATATAGGCCCACATGGCTTATCGTTCTTGAAATACTATCCAAACATATTTGAAATCTCGGGTGTCTCCAAAGTCCCTGTCCTTCCTGGACAGGCATCGTCTTTTCTCCCTCTCCCGCCGGGAGAGGGTTGGGGCGAGGGGATCAAAATCATCGACGAAAGTGTCTGATTCGATTCCCCTCATCCTAACCTCCCTGAGGGAGAAGGGACTTGGAGATTTGTCGAACTCATTCTGTATAAACGACGAAGGTCACCGGCGCGCCGCGTTGGCTGAGTGAGAATCTAAAACTCCGGAGTAAACGCCAATTTACGCCACTTGTTGAAATAATAGGAAATCGTGCCTCCCTTGGTCGGATAGATCTTTACATACCGTTCCTGGTCTTTTGCGTCGCGCTCGACGATGACGATCTTCTTGTCCAACACCCGCGTGACGCGCGGTGTATAAAGAAAATTATAAGGTTGGTCCTCGTAGATGATCCGATGCAGCCGATGGGCAAGCGCGCGTTGCCGCTCGGGATCGTATTCCTGGCGGATGCGGATGATCAGCCGATCGGCCTCGGGATTGTTATAGGCCACGAAGTTAAGCTGTTTCGGTCCGGACTGGCTGGAATGAAAGATCTGGTATAGATCCGGATCGAGCGGCGGAGTGGTCCACCCCAGGACCACGGCGTCGAACGCGCCCTTGTCCACGAAGTCTTCCAAGAACACCGCCCATTCGAAATATTGAGTGTTGCATTTGATGCCGATTCTCTTCCAGGCATTCTGGGCGATGGTCATGATATTCTTGCGCGCGGGATTACCGCTGTTGGTAATCAAATTAAACTCGAAGACGGTCCCGTTTTTCTCCAGCCATCCTTCGGCGTTCTTCCGCCAACCGGCCTCTTCCAGCAGGCGCGATGCGGCCGCGGGATCGTAAGGCAGGGACAGCACCGCGGGATCGTACCCGGGGGTCTCCTTGGGAAAGGGACCGGTGGTGCGCTCGCCTTGGCCATATAAAAGGTAGCGGATAATTTCGTCCACGTCGATGGCCATGCCGAGGGCCCGGCGCACCCGCGGGTCCGCGAACAGCGGCTTTCGCAGGTTGTACCCGATGTAGCTATAGCTCAAGGCGAGGCTCGAAAACGATTGATAGCTGTCGTCCTTTAGATACCGGGCCACTTGATGGGGCATGGCCCCGTAGTAGTCGACGGCGCCGGTGCGAAACTCCACCTCCTGGGTTAAGGGGTCGGGAATGATGCGCAAATAGTAGTCTTCGAACTCGGGCCGGCCCTCCCAGTAATCGTCGTTACGTTCGAGGTGGATAAATTCATCGCCTCGCCACTCAACGAATTCAAACGGACCGGAACCGATCGGATGCCGATTGAAGCGGTTCTCACGCATGCCGAAGGCCGCGCGCGCCGCAGCAGACAGGTTTTCGGTTTCCGCCTTAAGCGCATCTTCTCTCAAGAGGTGCTGGGGCAGGATCCCCATCGTCCAGGCGTTGATCGCCGGGGAATGCAGCCGCTTGTACGTGACCTTCACGCTATGGGGATCGGGGATCTCGATCGACTTGATCGGCTCGAAGTCGGACACGCGCGGGGAGAGATTCTTGGGATTCATGATGGCATCATAGGTAAATTTCACATCCCGCGCGGTTACCTCGGTGCCATCGTGGAACCGGACACCGCGGCGCAGGTGGAACAGGATCACCGGGTTATGCTCCGCGATCGGAAGAAGCTCCGCCAGATGGGCCCGGAGTCGATCCGCGGCGCCGGGCTCCTCGGCATCTACGTGCCGTTCGTAGGGAAACCCATAAAGGTAACGAGATCCCAAGACGGGCTCGAGGCGGGTAAAAAAATCTTGGTCCACCCGGCTTAGCGAAAACCGGAGGCGCTCCGGAACCTCGATCCTCACCGCCATTTCCGAAACTTGTCCCTCTGCTTGCGGTAACGCCACGGTCTCTGCGCGTGTTTCAGGATGCAACACGTCGATAGCCAGTAATAATCCCTTCAAGCCACTGCGGCCGCTGCGATCGCGCGCGTCGAGGATACGCCTTTTAAGCTCAACGGCGGAAACCGGCGTTCCATCCGGTAAGCGCTTGTCCGGACGCACGATCAAATACGCTTGTTCCGTGATCGCCCAGTCCGTGGCCAAACGGCCTCGGAGCCTGAGATCTTCATCCGCCCCCAACAGGCCCTCGAACACATAGTCGGTAATGCCGCTGCTGACGGTGTCCGCGTTGAGGATCGGGTTTAGGATCTTGGCATCGGCGGCCGAGGCTTCGATATACTTAAGCAAGCGCTTGGGATTGCCGGCGGTTTGCTGATCATAGGTGGGTACCCAGAAATAGGCCTGTAACAGCGCCACGAGCAGCACCGAGGGAACGGCCAGGAGCCAGTGTCTTAACGCCATCGGCTAACTTTTGCGGAGCCGCGGACCCGAGGGAATCGACGGCGTAGCTCGAAGACCATGGCTTGTATATGATAGCGCTAGGTGCGCAGTAACGTGTAACGGCCGTAAAGCGCCATCAAGCTTAGGGGAACGTTAAATGGGATTTCTTGACGGAAAACGGGCCTTAATCGTGGGGGTCGCCAGCAACCGTTCGATCGCCTGGGGGATCGCCAAAGCTATGCGACGCGAGGGTGCGGAGCTTGCGTTCACGTTTCAGAACGAGCGTCTGAAAGAAAGAGTCGAGGAGCTCGCCGCCGAATTGGGTTCCACCATCACCGTCGCGTGCGACGTCGCCAGTGACGCCGAGATCCAAGCGCTGTTCGAGCATTTGGATGACTATTGGGATCATCTCGACATTCTAGTGCACGCGGTCGCCTTCGCGCCACGGGAGCAGCTTGAAGGCCACTACCTCGACACCGTCACTCGCGACGGTTTCCGCGTCGCGCACGAGGTAAGCTCATATAGTTTTTCCGCGCTTGCCAACGGGGCGCGGGGGATGATGAACGGCCGACAAGGATCGCTCTTAACGCTGACCTATCTCGGCGCCATCCGCGCCATGCCTAATTACAACGTCATGGGGATCGCCAAGGCGAGCCTCGAGGCGAACGTAAGATACATGGCGCACAGCCTCGGCCCCGAGGGGATCCGTGTCAACGCGATTTCCGCGGGCCCCATCAGGACCCTTGCCGCCGCGGGCATCACGGGATTCCGTAGGTTTCTCGATCACGTCGAGAAGACCGCGCCTCTGCGGCGCAATATCACGATCGACGAGGTCGGAAACGTTGCCGCGTTTCTGTGTTCGGATCTCGCCTCAGCAATCACCGGCGAGATCACGTACGTCGATGGCGGCTTTAATATCGTCGGGATGGGAAACGTCTGATCATAAGTTTTCGGAAAAAATCGCGATATCGGCATGCCGCCGTAAATCGCTCATGAGATCCTGCCACTCCTGGTTACTGGTAGTGCGCAGGAGTTCGTCCTTTAATTGCTTACGCCTTTCTGCGTCCACGGACGCGGCCTTATCAACGTCCAACAGCGCGATGAGCGCATAATCCCCGCTGTCGAGCACGCTACCACCATAACTAGCCTTGCCCTGGTTTGGCCGCGGTAACTTGAAAGCCATCCGCCGCAGAACGTTATCGACGTCGGTGTCATCGCGGCCAAGCTTCTCCTTCTCCACCCATTTTAAACCTTCCTTGGATGCAAGTTGCTCGCGGCCTTCGCCGCTCTTCAAGCGTTGCAATAGCGCCTCACCTTGGGTTTTCGCCGCCGCTTTGGCCTTATCCGAGGCAATAGCTGCCTTAATGTCGTTCTTCACCTCGTTGAGAGGCCGCAAATTTGCCGCTCTATGCTCTTTCACGCGGATCACGACGATATGATTGTCACCCAGCTCCAACGGCTCGCTATTCAAACGCTCCTCCAAGACCTCGGGACTGAAGGCGGCATCGCTGACCTTCTCATGCGCGCCGATCCCCTCGCCTCCGGTACGCCCGAAGTAAGCGCTTTCTTGGACCTTCAATCCCGAGCTTTGCGCGGCGACATCCAGCGTATCGGGATGTTCGTAGACGAGTGTCTCGATCTTCTCGCTCAAATCGAAGAACCGCCGTTCGGCTTGCTCGTTGCGGTAGTTTTTTTCGATCTCTTCGCGAACCTCTTCGAACAATTTTGTCTTGCTTGCCTTAATCCCGTCCAAGCGGATCAGGTGAAATCCGAAATCGGTCCGCACCACGCCCGAGATCTCTCCCGGTTTCAGCGCGTAGACGGCCTCCTCGAACGGCGGCGCCATCACCCCACGCTGGAAGAAACCGAGATCACCCCGCTTTGCTTTCGACCCGAGGTCCTCGGAATACTTCGCTGCAAGGTCTTCGAACGATTCACCTTTTTTCATTCGCTCCGCCAGCGCTTCGATCTCCTTGCGGGCTTTACTGACCGCCTCCTGACCGGCCTCCTTCGCGACCTTGATCAAGATATGATGCGCCCGGCGCTGCTCGGGCAGCGAATAGGCTGACTTATGCTCGTCGTAGTACCCGCTGAGGGCATCGGGCGTCACCTCAATTCTCTTGGCAATCTCATCGAGTGACAGCTCGAGGTAGGCGATCTTCACTTGCTCTGGGGTGGTATACGTCTCGGCCTCATCCTTATAACGCCGCGCAATCTCCTCGTCACTGACTGGCAGCGACGATTGCAACGGCTGCGCGGCAATGATCGCATAGGTCATCCAACGCGTTTGGCTCTTGATTTTAGCGAGGAGATCAATCTCACGATCGGTTACGAAGGAGGTGTCGATCACGGCTTGGCGAATCTGGTCGGTCAACAGCTCACGCCGCAACTGCTCCTCAAACGTAACCGGTGACATCCCCGCGCTCTGTAATCCCCGCTCGTAAAGATTATTGGAAAACTTACCGTCTCTTTGAAACGCGGGAAAGGTTTTCACCGCATGGCGAACTTGTTGATCGCTGATCCTCAGACCAAGCTTTTCTCCGAGCTGTTTTTTGAGCAGCATCTCCACCATTTGATCGAGCGTTTGCTGTTTCAGTCCATCTTCGTTTGCTTTCTCCGATAAGCGCCCAAGGATCATTTGGTATTGCTTACGGTATTGTTGGTAGGCCCGCTGGAAGGCGTCTAATTCAACCTGCTCGCCATTGACCTCCGCCACCGCGACGTCCTCGGCGGCCGTCAAGTACTCCTGGATCCCCCAGAATGCAAACGGAATGCAGATCAATCCGATGATGATCCACGCGAGCCAACCTTGAGCGCGATCATGAATGCTTTGTAACATCTTGCCGAAACGACCTCGTAGGAATGATATGGAAACGGCCGGTGGACGATACTCCAACCCTCACGGTGAAATCCAACTATACGGGAATAGGCGCAGCCCGAGCGGGTTGCGCTGCACGGAGGTTGGCGGAGTGGACGGGACTCGAACCCGCGACCCCCGGCTTGACAGGCCGGTATTCTAACCAACTGAACTACCACTCCGGCGCTGAGCGACGGGCGCTGGTGGGTGCTGAGGGGTTCGAACCCCCGACCTTCGCCTTGTAAGGGCGACGCTCTCCCAACTGAGCTAAGCACCCACGGTGCCGATTAGTTTACGGCATCCTTGAGGCCCTTTCCAGGCTTGAATGCCGGGACTTTCGACGCCGCGATTTTTATGGTTTCGCCGGTGCGAGGGTTGCGGCCCGCGCGCGCCGCCCGCTTGCGCACGGAAAAGGTGCCGAAACCAACCAAGGTCACTTCGTCGTTCTTTTTTAGCGCCTTGGTGATCGCATTAACCATCGCGTCCACCGCGCGGCCCGCCGAGGCCTTGGGTAGATCGGCGGATTCAGCAACCACGTCGATTAGATCAGTTTTATTCATACGCTTGCCTCCCTTGTCGAAGCAGTTGTGGAGTCTTTGTAGTCAGTCGCGCTATACCCAGGATGTCGATAACGTTGCGGCAGAACGGCGTTGCATGGCGCGGCGATGTCTTATACCAACTCGCCTAAAACGCGTCAAGCAAGCAATTAGCAGCCCCGGCGCCCCCGCTTGCCCGCTCGCTCTTCTGAGTTTGCGGCAGCCGTACCTTAATGGGGTCTGATGGCATCCTTGCCCGGCTCGACGCCTGATGACTCCGGGGTGATGGCGTCGAGCGGCTCGCTCGCCGAGGCGACGGGTTCCGGCATATGTTGCAAGGCCAAGGTCAGAACTTCGTCGATCCAGGTCACGGGTTTG
>JBIMKD010000260.1:0-4862 GCA_043673815.1 Chromatiales bacterium | reverse complement strand
CGTGAGGTTCACAGATCCGACCCGAGTCGGAAGTTTGAACCAGAGTTCTTTACGGTAGGTTTTCATAGTTAGGACTTGCTGCACCCTCTTAGTGATTCACGCATTCGTGCAGCATTCAGCGGTAGGAGCGAATCAATCCGACAACGATACCTTGGATACTAACGCGGTCAGGTGCAAATTCCATCGGCGCATAGGTGGCGTTCGCAGGATGCAAGATGACGCGGCGCCGATGTTGTTCGATGCGCTTGAGGGTTGTCTCATGGCCGTCGATGAGCGCGACGACAATTTCGCCGTTGCGAGCCTCCTCGCGATGTTCGACGATGATGTGATCCCCATCGAAGATCCCCTCCTCCACCATCGAATTCCCCTTGACCCGAAGCACGTAGCACGGCCGGCGCGTGCGTAACGTGATAGGCACGTCCACCGTCTCCTCATCCGAGACCGCTTCAATCGGACGCCCGGCCGCTATCGTTCCAAGCAGCGGCAATGACTCCGCTCCTGTCTCACTGTGCTGGCTAACTAGCCGGACACCGCGCTGCTTGTGATCCATGGGCTCTACGAGTCCCCCATCCACCAAGGCCTGAATATGGCGATGCAAGGACCCACGGGAACTGAGCTTCAGTGCGCGACACAACTCATCCAAGGTCGGCGGATAGGGAAAGTCGTCCGCCTGTTCCTGGAGGTAGTCATAGATCTCCTGTTGCCGCCGCGTGAGCCTCACCATTCCTGCCTGCTCTTGCACATGATCGAAGGCTCCTATATTCTCACAAATAAGAACCAATTGAGAACAGCCATGCGTAACCTCGCCGAGCAGCCAACGGATGCTACCCGCGCGCGCCCCCTTAGCGTCGACACGTTCATCGCAGGCCTCAAACGCAAATACGCTGGCCGGATCACCGGAGAGCTCGTCATCCCCGCTCGAGAAGGTCGCTATGCCGAATTTCCGCCGGACCTTGATTTAAGACTCGTATCCGCGCTCCGGAAGCGCGGCATAGAGCGCCTCTACCGACATCAACGCGAGGCCTGGGACTTAGTTGCGCAAGGAAAGCCGACGGTGATCGTCACGCCGACGGCTTCTGGAAAGACGCTTTGCTATAACCTGCCGGTACTCCAGGGGGCGCTCCAGGACCGAGCCAAGTCGCTCTACCTATTTCCGACCAAAGCCCTATCGCAAGATCAAGTCGCTGAAATTCTGGAACTCAATCAGGCCGGTGGCTTAGGCGTCCGCGCGTATACCTTCGACGGTGATACCCCAGGCGATGCCCGCAAAGCGGTGCGCACTCGGGGCGATATCGTTGTCTCCAACCCCGACATGTTGCACCAGGGGATCTTGCCTCACCACACCAAGTGGGCTCAATTCTTCGAGGCCTTACGCTTTGTCGTCATCGACGAATTGCACACCTACCGCAGTGTCTTCGGTTCGCATATGGCGAATGTCATTCGTCGGCTGCGACGGGTATGCCGCTTCTACGGATCCGATCCGATTTTCATCTTGTCTTCTGCCACGATCGCTAATCCCGCCGAGCTCGCCGAAGAGTTGATTGGCTGTGCAGTAGCCGCGGTGACAGACAGCGGTGCACCGCAGGGGCAAAAGCATCTTCTCCTCTGGAATCCGCCGGTCATCAATCCCGACCTCGGTCTGCGTGCCTCGAGTCGCTCGCAAGTCACTCGTATCGCGAGATCAGCTCTGGTACACGGACTGAAAACCATCGTCTTTGCTAACTCGCGGCTGATGGTCGAAGTGCTGACCAAGTACTTGAAGGATATTTTTGATCGGGATCCGCGCAAGCCATCGCGGGTGAGGGCTTATCGGGGCGGCTACCTGCCGAGCGAGCGCCGCACGACCGAGAAGGAGCTGCGCGCCGGCCGCTTGGACTGTATCATCACGACGAGCGCCCTGGAATTGGGTGTCGACATCGGTGCTCTCGATGTCTGTCTACTAAATGGCTATCCCGGCACCATCGCCGGAACCTGGCAGCGGCTTGGGCGGGCCGGTCGCCGCCAGCGGGCAGCACTCGGCGTCTTGGTCGCAACCAGTGATCCCTTGGATCAATTCCTGGTCCGCAACCCTGATTTCTTCATAGGCAGCTCCCCCGAGCATGCGCGGATCGCACCCGATCAATTGCTCATCCTCATGGACCACGTCCGCTGCGCAGCCTTCGAGTTACCGTTTAGGGACGGCGAGCCGTTCGGTCAAGAACCGCTCGATGAGCTCCTGGCTTATCTCGAAGAACACGGGATCCTGCATCATGAAGCGCCTCAATGGCACTGGATAGCCGACAGTTATCCTGCCAATAGTGTGAGCCTGCGCTCCGTCGCCGAGGGTAACTTCGTGGTGATCGATACGACCGGCGGCAAGCAGGAGATCATTGCCGAAGTCGACTACTCCAGTGCACCGATGACGATCTTCGAAGGCGCCATTTATCTCATCCAAGCCCAACCCTGGCAAGTCGAACGGCTCGACTGGGAAGGACGCAAGGCCTTCGTCACCCGTACGCAGGCGGACTACTACACCGCTGCGATCGACTATACGAAACTGAAAGTGCTGGACGAATTCGAGCAACAAGAGCGTACAGGTTCCGCCTGTGCTCGTGGCGAAGTGCATTTAGTTAGGCGCATTGCCGGGTACAAGAAGATCCGCTATTACACGCATGAAAACATCGGCTACGGCAAGATCCAGTTGCCCGATCAAGAAATGCACACGACCGCTGTTTGGTGGCAAATAAACCCCGCGGCGCTGGAAGCCGCCTTTCCCGCCCGGTGGCAAGCGCTGGATGGATTTCTCGGCGCCGCCTACGCCCTCCACCACGTCGCGGCACTACTCACGATGTCTGAACGCCAAGATCTAGGACGCTCGGTCGGCGATAGTCAACACACGTGGATTGCCGTGGCGGGTCCGGAGGGGCGCGGACGGGCGCAAGCCTTCGATGGCGGGACTATCGATCTCGAACAATCAACACAAGCCTTCTTACCGACGGTCTTCCTCTATGACAACTATCCAGGCGGCATAGGGCTATCCACACCGCTCTATGATCTCCGTGCGACGGTCGTCACCAAGACCCATGACTTGATCGCCGCGTGTCCCTGCCACCTTGGATGCCCAACCTGCATCGGTCCTATTCTAGCGTCCGATGAAACGCATTCACCGAAGGCGGCCGCCTTGACTGTGCTGGCGCTATTCCAAAGCTAAGTGCTTGTCGGTACTGAGAGCAGCGGCGCATGGATCTGAAAGCACGATTGTCGGCACTGAAAGGCCAACGCGGCGCGCCGGCAACACGTGCCGAACCTGCCATCCTAGGCACGACCATCAGTGAACGTCTGCGACGTCTCAGCGTGCAAGCGCCCCACACGACGCGCGAATGCACCGATGACCAAGAAGTCGCGGCACGCTTGCAGGGGCAGGCTTGCGCACCTGGACTCATCCGTATCGAGCAGCGTCGATTACTGGCGCATGTACCCGGTTGGGAGCGAGTCTCGGCAACGGCGTTTACGCGCTTCTCCCTACTTGCTGGCGGTGACGCCATTGAGCCCCACGAACTCTTGTTTCTCGACACCGAAACCACAGGCCTCGCGGGAGGCACGGGGACGCTACCGTTCTTATTGGGACTCGCGCGCATCGATGGCGATGAGCTGCACGTATGCCAATGGTTCCTCACGGGCTTTCGGGGCGAAGCCACGTTACTGGAAGATGCACGTAGCTGGTATGGCCAGGCACGGCATTTGGTGAGTTTCAACGGTAAGGCCTTCGATGTGCCACTCCTCACCACGCGTTACCGCCTAGCGCGCTTAGCGGAACCCCTTTCGGTAATAAAACACCTGGATCTCTTGCACCCCACGCGCCGCGCCTTTGGGAGCCGTTGGCCCGATTGCCGTCTGCAGACCGCCGAACGCGAATTGCTCGCCTTTGAACGAGAAGATGATTTGCCGGGTCACCTTGTGCCCGAGGCATGGGCAGCGTTTGTACGCTCGGGAGCGTTCACCGAGGTGCCCCGCATCCTCCATCACAACGTGCTGGATTTGATAACGCTGACGGGCTTACTCTCCACGTTGGTCCGCGTCTATGCCGAACCCGGGTTTGCCGACTCCGATCCGTTCGCCATCGCGCGCGTTTTCCGCCAACGAGGTCACGACGCCATTGCTTATCAGGTCTTATGCGACCGATCCGACGACCTTGATGCGGCGGGGCTCATGGAGCTGGCCGATTTGCATCGGCAACGCCGGCTTTGGCGGCAAGCCGTGCAGATCTGGACGCGACTTGCTTATGAGGATCATACCCTAGCGATGGAACGCTTAGCGAAGTACTATGAACACGTGCGCCGGGATCCTCGGACGGCCTTGCTATGGACCAGCCGACTGTTGCAGGTACAAGCAGATGATCGGCAACATCATCGGCGCAAGGCACGCTTGATGGAGCGAATAAACGCAACCAGCTAGTGATCTCCGCGCTACTTTCCCCCTCACCCAAGCGACGAGTCGCCCATCTGGACATGGATGCCTTTTATGCATCGGTGGAGCTATTGCGCTATCCGCAATTGAGAGGCTTGCCAGTGGTGATTGGCGGTCGGCATCACCGGCGGCTCCGGACGGGGGACACCTTTCCTCGCCTTCGTGACTATGTTGGCCGGGGTGTCGTCACCACCGCGACCTATGAGGCGCGGGCATTCGGGGTCCACTCGGGCATGGGCGTCATGAAATCCGCCAGACTCGCACCGGATGCGATGCTGCTGCCGGCGGACTTCGAACAATATCGACATTACTCTCGCCTGTTCAAAGCGGCCGTCGCCGAAATCGCACCGGAAATTGAAGACCGTGGCATCGACGAGATTTATATCGATCTGACCAAGCTTCCCGGTGACACCGTT
>JBIMKD010000259.1:0-6162 GCA_043673815.1 Chromatiales bacterium | reverse complement strand
TTCGCGCACCGCTAAAGGTTGATCATTCGCAATCAGATAAATCCCAGGATTGCCTTGCTCTGCTGCTGCAACGGTGGCAATCGCCGCGTCCTCAATGTGTAACCACGACCAGACGCCTGCGCCGTTCCCGATGATCGGGAACTGTTGCTGTCGCACCTGTTGGGCAACATCGCCATCGGGGGCGAACCAGGTGCCGGGTCCATAGAAGAAGCCATAACGCAGGGCAATTCCTTCTACGTTGGGATTTCCTAGTAAGCGATGCTCAAGCTCAGTGACTACGCGGGCATCTGCTGCAACCGCAGGCGAGGCATCAAATGCTAGAGGCGTTTCTTCATCTGCCAATCCAGGACCAGGAACCGCCCAGAATGCGATCGACTGCCTCAGGTAGCGCCGCACACCCGCCGCTTGCGCGGCTGCCAGCACATTGGCACCCCCTTCTAAACGGAGGCGAGTGTTCAAGGCGGCGGCGGCACTCATTGACTCACGAGTGTAGGTTCTGGGCAGGGCGGTGAGTTGCTCGATCACGACTTCCGGCTGAGCGCGACCGACAACCGCTTTGACCGCATCGGCATCAAATACATCGGCGATCGCAGGTTCTATGCTTTGTTTCACTAAAGCCTGAGCTCTTTCTGGAGAACGGGTCAGAGCAACTAGAGCGTGTCCTTTGGCAAGCAATTCCGCGATCAGCGGACGACCGATCGCTCCGGTTCCCCCTGCAATAAAGATCTTCATCTGTGAACCTCCTGTTGAAGTATGGAACTATTGTTGAATAAGGGTGTCGGTGCGTCCGCGAAGGCGAGTGACTCGGGCCCGCCGCGGGCCCGAAGTCGGATGGTTTTCATGGACCGCCCTTCGGGAGTTCGAAGTGCAGCCGAACGGTTACGACCCACGATCCCTATTCCTTGCCCTTCTCCGGGACCGTCACTTCCTTGGTGTCGCGGGAGTGCAGGACCACCGCCAGGAGGCGGGTCCTGGTCTTGCCGCTCGGGTTCCGGGCCACCCGGTGCACAGATCCCGACGGCTCGTAGAATGTATCCCCGGCCTTGTAGGTCTTGACCGGCTCGTCGTCGATGGCGTGCTCGTATTCGCCCTCCAGGACGTAGCCGAACACCGGACCGGTGTGGCCGTGCGGCGAATCCTTCTGGCCGGGCTCGAAGGTCACTTCTACCACCGTCGCACTGGCAGCCTTCCCGTCCAGCTTCTCGATGATGTCCCGCTGGGACAGCTGGGTCACCTTCACCTGGCCCCTCCCGGTGTGTTGGGCCAGGGTCATCCCGCCGACACCGATGGCGGTGCAGACGGCGAGCGCGAGGAACGTCCGGTTTATGACAACAAAAATCTTCATCTGTGAACCTCCTATTGAAGTATGGAACTATTGATGAAAAGACAAACATTGGCGCTGAGCCGAGCTGCGCGCCACAACATTTGATATTTTTTTGTACGAGCGTTCGACACGCGAGGCGAAAACGCAGGAATCATAGCGCGACGGAATGCGGGCTGTCACATGCTCTGTCCCTGGGAAAGGCGATGGGTGTAGGTCTGCCACTGACACATCAATGCACCGTTCGCTTTGGGAAAAGCACGACGTTTTCCGGGATCTCGACAGTACGTTTGTAGGTGTCGGATAATAGTTTCCAGGCACGTTCGAAGCGCTCGCTTTGATGCAGGGCACGGAAGGTCAAGATGGCTTGCCCACCGCGATGGCGCCAACGCATCCCGGATCGTTTCATTCGTTGGGTCGCCAGCGTTTTGCAGGCGGCCTCCACCACCCCGGAGCCAATGGGGAGGTTCTGCGCTTGGGCTTCGGCATAGTGCATCCGGGGGCGGTGGCGGCGGAAATAAGCCAGCTCGGTGGCCAGCTTCTTTTTGCGCGCGTGGCTGTCTCTGAGATGAGAGAGTGCCCGAATGATCTTCTCGACCCCCGCCTGCTCATCGCGCAAAATGTAGCGGTACTTCTCGAACTGGGCTTTTGACTTGGGGCTATTCTCACCGTAGGCCGCATCGAACGCCCCCTTGAGATGCTCACAGGCATGATAAAAATCGATAAGCTCGACTCCCGGCGGGAGTGCGGCGCTGAGGTAGGTCCAGTTATCACGCGCCCCATCGGCGAGCTTGACCAAGGTTAAATCGGGCCGTTGCCTGAGCACCGTCTCTATCTCCTGGGTGAGCATCGTCTTCAAGCTGGCCTTGTGCCGCTCGGGCATACGCGCCACCCGTACCGTGGACAGCCGATCCCCGTCACCGTCGTAGAAACTCAACGTGCCGCACCCCACTTCCGAATGGCCCGCGGGGCCGCAGGTGTGCTTACCTTGCGCCTTGGCCTCATCGCGTTTTTGTGCGCGTCCCCCATCTTTCATCGGCACCATCACCCCATCGAGCGAGACCGCTACCGTGACGGCTTCCAAGGGCACCGTCCCTTGGGCACGCAGCATCGCTTCAAAGCGGGCGCGCTCGGCCTCCCAGCACTCCCCAAGTTGCTTGGGCAGCCGGTCCAGGCTCGATTTCGAAGGCCTCATGTTCCCTAACTCTCGAAACAGATCTTCGCCTTCCTGCGGCGTCAGATGCGCCACCACAAAGGCCACCTGCCGGGCCGCGAGCGGCGTCCAGCGGCCCTCTACAATGCCCGCACGTAACTCCAGCGGGCACAGCGTCCGCTCCTCAGCCTGCCCACCCCGATAGAGCGTCCTCATCACCCGCACCGGCCCCGCCGCACTCACATAGGTCTCTTCACAGCGCACCACCCGCCGGCACAACTTCCCCCCTATCGTCACCGCCGGCAGATCCACATCCAACCGCGCCAACTCCTCGGCCAATACCTCCCGCTCGGCCGCCACAAAATACTCATGTAGCTCGCGCTCAAAATCCTCCATGTCATCGACCGGCTCACTCGATGAGCGCCGCCGTCCTAGGAATGCCTGCAGACGATCACAGGCGTTCTCAGCGGTAGCATACGCAGCCTGTTCATGTAACACTTTCATTCGGGGCAGTCCTCCGGATCTTGGTTTGTTTGAGCACTTCCTATTATCCGCGAGATGTCCTGCCCCTTCACCTCATCCACCCACCCAACAAAAGTGTCATATTGCACGCCCAGTGACCGCCTAACTCCTTGATTCATCACTCAGTGGTCGATCTACTCCCAAGGCGATTATGGGTGGCTCGCGCCAAGTCGTTCTGTCGCTTCTGGTTATTGGGCAGGGATTGCCAAGCAGACCGGTAGCCGTTGGTCGACATCAGGCGTCACCTCAGGTTGGCACTGTCGGCATACTGTATTTCTGTTGGCGGCGAGTCGCGCTTCGCGTGCCTGGGCTTTGGCGGCTTCAATGCGGTCAGGGACATCACGGCCGGTACTGAAATAAACCTCATCGGGCGTTTGTCCGTTGGAGGCGGCGTGGGGGATCTCACGGTTGTGGGCTTTCACATAGAAGTCCACAAGGCGTAGCAGTGTTGCCACGGTATCGAGGTTATGCAAGTAGAGCCACTGGTGTTTGAGGGATCGCCACCACGCCTCGATGAGCGAATTTGAGAAACTGACCTCCCGCAGGTGCTAACACACGCGAAAACAACCCCGAACCGATAAGCGTATCAATCTCGTCATTGACGTTCTCGATGCCCCCATCGGCGACGACGGTGGGTCGCCCGGTGGCACTAACGGCGTGCTGCGCCGCTTGCGCGAGGATTCTTGCCGTATTCATGGGATCGAACGTTGTCGAGAGGCACCAGGCCAATATCCGGCGAGAGTAGTTGTCGATGACCGCATGCAGATACACCGTGGTGTGGTCGAGCAACTTGATAACGGTCGTATCGACGTGCCAGAACTCATCGGATTTGGTCGCGCGGATGCCGAGTTTTGGTTTGGGCGGGTAGACCCGCCATCGTGGCCGTCAACTGCGTCGGTGCAGGCGAGGACAGTTGGGACGATCATCCAAACTGCAGCCCTCCGCAATGCGTTGCCAGCGGTGGTATCGAGCGGGGCAGAGGTGCAGGACGCGCAACGCACCACGCAGGGATATCACGCACTGCGCCCGCTCGATAGCGCGCAGGAATGCGGCCTTGGTGTTGCCCTCTGGCAAGCGTTTTTTATCCAGTCTTATTCCAAACGCAAACGCACGCAGCAAGGAGACCAGAAGACAGATCACTGCGCCGAGTTTGCGAACCTGCTGTCCCAGCTTGAGGTTTTCGGCTTGCAGTCTGATCTGGCCCAGTTCGAGGACTTCGATGGTCACGACCGAACGCCGACGGCTCGTCCGCCATCCGTGGGCGGTTGATCGGGGGACACCGTACGGAAGGACGAGCGCTGGGTCGCCCGTTCCATGGACAATATCGCGAAGCCGATGATCGTAGGTTTGGATGGTTCGTTTTTGCGCGAGCGTCATGGGTGGATTCTGGCGGGGACGCTCGCTCGATACAATAGGTCTATTTCACACCGGCTGGCTCGTCGTGGTACTCTCGGACCCGTTGTCGAGCGCTCGAACAGAAAAGTGCTACATCTCTTGACGTGCAGCTGCCGTGGGATTCATTGGAGTTTGGTCTGTGCGCTGCCTGGATCCGACTGACACGACTCAATCAGCACGTGGAATGGAACAGCCCACCGACCCGGTCCTTTTCGCACAACCGGTTGTAGAGGCTGACGGCCTTCTCAGTCTGAAGTACGTGCGTCGTGATTCGTTTCTGTTCGAGGAGCCGTAGTGTTTCGGGACACACCCGCAGGTAGTTCAGGATCCCTTCTGAAAGGACGATGACCTCGGCACCGTTATCCAATAATTCCTGCACGTCGGCTGGTTGAATGCCGGGTTCATGATGGGTCCCTGTTTCACGCCAGTCCCACTCTCTGGCCCCACCGGGATAAACCTTGGCGTCCTTGAATGGAGCATACCCGTCTATTTCCATCCTTCCCCAGGACAAGTGGGCAATAGCAGGTGAACGCCTGCTTACCATCACTCGGGCCTTACAATCTCAGATGGATACCTAATCACAACAACCCGTAGAGCGGAAGAGCAGGCATTCTAGCCGAAACATCCGGCCGGATCATGGAGTCGAGTGGCTTGTCGATGAAGGTTGCTTGTTCGGCCGAATCGATCTGTTGCCGTTTGCCAGCCTTTGGGCGTGCTCGAACAGGGGCTCGAAAAGATTCGCCTGGTCGACCGGCGCTTTCAGGGTGATACGCCCAGCGGCGGCGAACCGCTGCTCCCAGGCTTTGCGCACCGCGTCCCAGAAGGGGCCCGTCCGCTCGAAGTATCACGTCAGGTTTCACGCCTCTGGCCACTTGCAGGCCGTCAGCTATGGTGAGCATTTCCCCGGTGATCCAGGAGGAGGCCGGGGAAGCAAGGAAGATGGCTGCCGTTGCGATGTCCGGCGGTTGTCCGATCCGCCCCAGCGGGGTTTGCGCTTCAATCTGCGTGCGTATGTCTCGGTAATCCCCGCGGCGTGCACGCCCTCGGTTTCCACCATGCCGGGATTGATGGCGTTGATGCGGATCCCGCGCGGTCCGAGCTCCTTGGACAGCGACCTCGTGGTCCACCGCCCCTTTCGTAGCACTGTAGACCGAGGCATTCGGCGGCGCATAGGTGCTGGCGATTGAGCTGATATTGATAATGTTGCCGCCCTCATCACCGAAGTACTTGATCCCCTCCTGGGACCGCGCGGTGCCGCGCGAGTGGGCCGTCCCCGCGCCTACTGCAAGGCACTCAATCGCTACGCCGAGGGGCCGGCAGCCTACGTGGACGAAGCCCTCAAGGAGCCGACCGCGCGCGCAGTCGTCAAACGATTGTTGCAGGGGGCTGGTCGACCTGCAGACCGATCCACGGAATCCACCGGGCTGCCTCATGGTGCAAAGCGCACTGTCATGCAGGGAGGCATCCGACGCCATCCGCAAGGAAGTGGCCGCCCGCCGCAAGGCGGGCGAGGCGGCGATACGGCAGCGTTTCAAGCGCGCGAAAGCAACGGGTGACCTCCCGGCCGACGCCAATGCCGCCGATCTGGCCTGACGTCTTGAGCCGGTATCCGGTCTTGAAGATCCACCACACCGCGCTCAGACACACACAAGGAATCCCAGTGGCCGCCACGCTTATGCCGACGCTCACGTCGGCGATCTGGTAGAAGCTCCACCGGAACCCGTTGAGCAAATAGACGAGAGGATTGGCCCATGAAATTTCTCATAAGGCT
>JBIMKD010000258.1:0-2892 GCA_043673815.1 Chromatiales bacterium | reverse complement strand
CCATACAAAGTGATACTCAATCTGAAAAACTGTATGACTGCCATATCTGTAGTCCATGATGCACCTCCTTGCGCAGCATTTTCGCAGCTAAAGCTAACCGGCTAAAAGCCGGTGGTTTTAACCCTATGATGGACAATAAACAGACCCAGATTATCCTGCGATCATTGCCAGAACGTCTCTCCAATGACCCACAAATTGTGCGGAAGAGCCACAATTCTTTTCTTGAGACGTTGCCAGTTTCCAGCGAAACAAGTGGGATCACGCGTTTGCGTGTTGCTTGCGCTAGCCACGGCTTCGGCGCTCTCGGCCCTTATCTACGGCTTTTGATAGGTACCGATCAGTTCCGCTTGCGTAAGTACATGCCCTGTCATGGCCTGCTCCAGTTGGGCCTTAGTGGGTTTTCCGAGATCGCGCAACGTAACGTCCAAAGCATAAAGTTTGTGGAAATACCGATGGCGCCCTATCGGCGGACAGGGACCGCCGTAACCCGTGCGTTTCCAATCATTGAGTCCCTCCAAGGTTCCTTCTGGAAGCACATTGGCCGCGACTCCTTCCGGCAAACTCGTGGCGGTCGGCGGAAGGTTATAGAGCACCCAATGCACCCAGGTTATCTTCGGGGCTGCCGGATCGGGGGCATCCGGATCGTCGACGATCAACACGAGGCTCTTGGTCCCCTCGGGTAATCCCGACCACCGGAGGGGCGGCGACCGATCCGCACCGTCGCAAGTGAATCGCGGCGGAATTTCACCGTTATGCGCAAATGCTTGAGAAGCGATCGTTAGGTTCACAGACATCTCCCCCGCGCGCGATGACATGCTCCACCCGGCGCCGGACGCCGTCCAAACCACGAGCGCGACGCCGAGAGCCCTCGGAGCATATTGCATCCGAGCGGCGCGACATGGCGCTACAAAACCACCGGCTCCCAACCGAGCTCATCCACGATGCGGAACAGGTCCGTATCGCTCACGATACCGACGGGCAAACCGCTCTGTTCGACGACCACACGGCGAATATGCGACTCCACCATTCTGGAGGCACACTCTTGCAGGGACATGTCGACCGGCACGGTAACCAGAGGTTTGGTGGCGATCTCCTCCACCTTGACGCGCGCCGGGGAACGATTGGCGTGGATAATCCGGCCGATGATATCCCGCTGGGTCATGATTGCCCACAGGCCGTCCCTGCCGGGTTCCACGACCACGCTGCTGATGCCGTGCTCGCGCATCAAGTGCATAACTTGATCGACGAATACCCCGGGCTTCACAGTCCTGATGTGACTCATGATGTCGGCCACTGTGTGCGGCGTGCGTCCCGAGGCGCGCATTTCGACGAAGGGCTCCGCCATGCGCCGCGCCTCGCGCTCTTCTCTCTCGGATTGAACGGCCGCGTACCACTCCCTGCGCCGCGCCTCGATATCGACCTTCGCTTGGATCTGATCGATCAACGCATCCGCGAATCGGCTCGTTGAAACTTCCGTCGCGCCGTCCATCAAGCGCGCGAAATCATAGGTCACGATCTTCCGCTGAATGACTTCGGGATACGCGAAGGTAATGAGATCCGCCACCTCGTTCCAGCCGAGGTATTCAAACATCATGACGCCGCTGAACAAGAGCGAGCCGGGGTTGACCTTATCCTGGTTAGCGTATTTGGGCGCCGTGCCATGGGTGGCCTCGAACACCGCCACGAAGTCGGCCATGTTCGCGCCCGGGGCGATCCCCACCCCGCCCACCTCGGCGGCGATGGCGTCGGAGAGATAGTCGCCATTGAGGTTCGTAGTCGCAATCACGTCGAACTCGTTCGGCCGAAGCAGCATCAGTTGAAACATGATATCGGCGATCCGATCCTTGATGACCACCTTGTCCTTGGGTTGCTTGCCGCCGTGCACGCTGTAAAGATCGGCCTCGGTGATGGTCCGATCGCCGAACTCCTCGCGCGCAACCTCATAGCCCCAGTTGCGGAACGCGCCTTCCGTATACTTCTGAATATTCCCTTTATGTACGAGCGTGACGCTCTCGCGGCCGTGATCCAGAGCATACTGGATCGCCTTGCGAACCAGGCGTTTACTGCCAAAGGCACTGATTGGCTTGACGCCGATGCCGGAGTCATTGAAGAATTCGGCCCCCATCTCATCCTTCAGGAACCGCTCGACCCTTTTGGCTTCGGTGCTCCCGGCCTGATATTCGATTCCCGCGTAAACGTCTTCGGTATTTTCGCGAAAGATCACCACATCCACGAATTCCGGCTGGCGCATAGGCGAAGGCACCCCCGGGTAATAGCGGACGGGGCGTACGCAAGCATAGAGGTCCAAGTCTTGGCGCAAAGCCACGTTCAGCGAGCGAAATCCGCCCCCCACGGGGGTGGTGAGCGGTCCCTTGATCGACACGATGATCTGCTGTAATGCCTCCTTCACCTCGTCGGGAAAGACATTGCCGTCGTATTTCTCGGCAGCCTTCTCTCCCATGTAGAGCTCCATCCAATGGACCTTGCGTTTGCCGCCGTAGGCCTGCTCGACTGCCGCATTCCAAACCCGCAGACAAGCCCGCATGATATCCGGACCGATACCGTCACCTTCGACGTAAGCGAGGATGGGATGATCGGGGATAACGAGCCGGCCGTTCTCGATGGATAGGCGTTGACCCTGTTGCGGAAACGCGACGTGTTGATAGGCCATTTGACCGACGACCGAATAAGCTCGGGTGGTGCGCGGCGATTGCTTGCTCCGGACGGCCGTGCGATGCGGGACATTTTCCGCCGTCACGCCGACAATGTCCACGCTGGCGGCGATGTCCGCTACTGTCTGACTGCGATTTCCCGGTGCTTTAAGGTAACGCCTTCGCGAGCGCCTTACCGGACTCGATCAAGCGCTCGATCAGCACTTGCTGAAACACTTTG
>JBIMKD010000257.1:0-4716 GCA_043673815.1 Chromatiales bacterium | reverse complement strand
GTGCCACTGTGCTAAGGTGCTTGCGCTCCATCCGAAACCTCCTGATCGCTTGGTTTTAATACTCGTTAAACGATCAGATCGGGTGGAGCACTCAAAGTTCCTCTTATTTATCAATAAGTTTAAAGATCTTACGTATGAACAATCACTAGATGATTTAGCCAATTGGAACAAGCCGACCCAATTCGGACTTTGAAGGGTGGGGCTCAGCTTTCCAGGTAGCAGTCACTCGAGCGCATCGCCTCCGCCTGGGACGCCAACGTATGGCGGGCGCAGAACGTTTCCAGCGACTCGCCCGTTCACCTTGCTTTGATACAGCTTCCAATGGACTTTCTCGTACTTGAGCGTGCTCGTGAGCGCGATCATGTTTTTGGATCGCTATACCATCACGCTTGTAGATTCTTCGTGATCGGGCTCCCGTTCCCGTATCGAATCATGGGCCTCGCTGCGATCGTGATCCCGCTTCGGTAGATACCGCTCCATTAATAGGTCGGCCACAGCACCGCCCGATGCGGGGTTCTGGCCGGTGATGAGCGGGTGTCTTCAATGGCAAAGGAAGCCCACGGCTTATCCGCCTTCTTATAACTCGCTCCCGTGAGACGAGCTCTGTCTCGGTCAAGAAAGGGACGAACTTGTTGAGTGTCAGCCGTTCATTGGCAATGGCCGGGCGGGTGATGTAGCGGCATAGATGTTCCAGGTGATGGCGCTGATTGATAGCGAGCCGCACGTCAGCGGCGTCGTCCGAAGGCGCCCATCCGTGGGAACGCCCTCCGGCGGCGCAGAGTTCTTCGTCTCGAGGTGGGGGTGTGACCGATTGCGGGTGGGCAGAAAACGTAATAAGGGCGACAAGTAGAACAACGGTCCACTTCATGACGAGATCTCCGCAACATCTCTCCAGAGACTAGGGCGGCGACCTCCCCGCGTCAATATCAACGCCCAAAGAAAAAGCCCCGGATGCCGGGGCCCTGTACGTGTTGTCTTATGGTGTCGCTTCGAGCACGCGGAGCCTCTCTCGCAACTCGCCGGAACCGGCGTAGGAGATCGGATGATGCGCGCTTTCTTCGTCGCCCCAGCGGATGATCGCTCTCATAGCGGCGAGCGCGGTGGGTTTTCCCACCCATCCGATCGCGATCCGGTCGACGTCAAGCTCACACAATTCGAGGGAACCGCGCCGGCGGATGCAGTAGTCCCCCTGGACCACGTGTCCCACCTCATGCGCCATGACAGCGCGCATGTGCGTTCCCATCGCTTCTGCGAAACGCCGTCCGACGCCGACGACGAAGACCGGCCCTCTCGGCGTCTCGACGACATCGTTCCATGCCCCTGCGCCAGGACGGTCGGTCACACAGAGGAGTACCGGCGCTCTGCTGAGGTGCGTCCGGCGCAGGAACTCCGCAACGTACCCTTTGAGCCGCGCGTCCTCGAACGGCACCATCCGTTTCTCCGTTCCGACTGCCGCGTCGCAAAGTTCACGATGTTCTTCGACACTCAGTGCGGCCATCGCGGGAAACGCGAGACACAATAGAAGTACGGCAAGTAATCGCTTCATCTTGACCTCCTCGTCGACAACTCTCTTGGGACTACAACGGAATATCGTCAAGAAACATCCCCGGCACAGAGCCGGGGAGCAACACTAGACGGAGGTTGTCTTCGGAGGTTTCTTTGTCGGGTCGGGGTTTTTGACTCCGAGACAGTCGCGCACCAGGGCGTACTCCTTCGCGGGAAGGAAAAGGATGTAGCCCGTATGGTCTTTTTTCGGATCGTAGCTGAAGGGCAACTAGGCAATTTTTTTTCGCCGGCGGTAAACTGTCCGAATATTTTTTGCGCACTACACCCTGTGCCTGGCTTTCCCGCCGGCGCCGGCTGAACCGCTTCGTTCACCGTCCTTGGTGCAACCTCGGGTCCCGAATTAGTCAATCTATCAACGTCCGCTACCGCGAACCACGAATGGGCGAGTTCGACCTATTCTGTTGAAAAACTCACGTTTTGGTTGCTTGTTCTGCGAGGTAGATAGTGCGCCGAGAGGTGCGGGAGGCTGAAGGCTCGCTTCCTTGGTTAGTACGACCCATCAGTGCGTTCGACGGCAAGCTCGGATCGAGAGCCTTGCGCGCCCTTTCAACGCCAGCGACGGGCAGGGTGCCGGCATCGAGCATCCCGAGTTGGACCAGCACGGAAGCCTGGTCCCAGTAGATGTGCTCGTGGGCCAGCTTGCCTTCCCGAAATCGAACGATGGCGACCAGCGGAACTTCAATCCGCTTTCCCGTAGGAGCCAGGCCCGGCAGCATCCAGTCCATGCGGATGGTATGAGTGAATTTGAACACCATTTCATCCACCAGTTGATCGTTGCCAATGGTTCGCGAGATGGGGATGAGGGGGCGGCAAGGGGTGCCGATCGGCAACCAAACTGGAGTTGCCCCGTTTTGGTAGACGGTTAGTTGTCTAAATCGAAACTGTTTCTGTGGCCAATAGTCTCCTTTCAAAATTGATGGGTGACAAGTATCCCAGGGATGAATGACGGCGATGGGGGTTGTACCAACCTTCGATCCATTCGAATATCTTTATCCGAGCCTCGGATTGCGTTTTGAATCGGCATTGGCTCAATAATTCCCGCTCCAAGGTTGCAAAGAAGCTCTCAGCCAATGCGTTATCGTAGGCATCACCGACCGAGCCCATCGATGGCATCACGCCCATTTCCCGACAGCGTTTGCCAAAGGCATAGCTTGTGTGCTGGCAGCCGTGATCGGAATGATGGATCACGCGTTGCGGCCGGCCGGTAGAGTGCCATATTGAGGGCGTCCAATACGATCTCGGTGCGCAGATACGTTGCCATTGCCCAACCGACAACGCGTCGTGACCATACATCCAGGACGACCGCCAAATAGAGAAAGCCGGACCAGGTGGGGACATAGGTTATATCCGCCACCCACAAACGGTCAGGTTCCGTTGCCGCAAATTGACGCTCGACCAGATCTGCCGTGGGCGAGATAACCGCCTCACGGGTAGTTGTGCATACGAAGCGCCTTAGCGTTATCCCACGCAAATTCGCGGCTCTCATCAACCGCGCGACGCGCTTACGCCCAACGCGGTGACCATGCTCCTCAGCCAGCTCCGCATGGATCATGGGCGCACCATAGGCACCCTTCGAGCGGCGATGAATCGTATGAATCAACGCAGTCAATCCGATGTCCTCACCGGCGCGACGCGACAGCGGCCGTTCTCGCCAAACATAGAAACCACTCTTGGAAATACCGAGCATCCGGCACATCAAACGCACCGGGTAGTGGGCCTGGTTCGCCTTCACGAATCCGAAGAGTGCTTCCGATTCGCGGTGCTCTCGTTCGCAAACCAGGCCGCGGCTTTTGACAAAATCTCTCGCTCCAGCTTGAGCTGGCGATTTTCGCGCCGCAGTCGCACCAGCTCCTGCCGCTCCGCCGTCGTTAGCCCGCCGTCTCCTCGGCCCGCATCACGGTCGGCTTGCTTGACCCATTGACGGAGCGTCCATGACGTCACGCCAAACTCCTTCGATAGTTCTTCAAAGCCCCGGCCGACCCGATGCAACTCTACCATCTGGCGTCGGAACTCAGGCGTATAAACCGGTTGTTTATTGGTCATATTGAACACCTCGCTGTGTGAGCATCAGCTGTCCACTAAAGCGGGTCAAGTCCAAACACCGCAGCTCGATCTCTTCATCCCCTTTCCTGCGACGAGCCATGGAAGGTCGAAGACCGAGGCGAGGAGCCCGCGATAGCCGTCCTCTAGATGGACGGCGTAGAGTCATTGAGCGAAGGCACACGCGAGCGCTAGCGACGTGGTGTGCCTGAGCGCAGGACGGTCGCGGCAAAAGGAATCACTCGCCGCGAGACCGAGGGCCGCGGCGCAATCGTTGGCTTAGTGTCCGGATTTAGACCTGCAGGAACCTTTGGATCGAGGAAGCTCAGCGGCGATACGAAGCATTTTTGGGGGCGGGCCCTCCCCGGTGACGAGGTAATGCGTTAGGGTTCGTAGCCGCCTCACCATGGATTCTGCCTACCCTCCATACAGGCTAGGTTTACTACCAATTGCTACAGTTAGCGCTCGAAAATGGCCGTCAGTCCCGCATCATTAAACACAAGTATGACTATTCCTTTGTCAGGTCGCACGTAAATCCATCGATTCCCTCTCACAGCAACAGGGTGCCCACAATCTCTGGTCACCTCAAACTCGGTAAGTCCGACCCTCAACTCACTCTGAATAATCTTTGTGCCACATCTGAAGGCTAGCACAGTTTCAGAGGAGAATAGTAAAAGGAGCAAAACCATGCAAGTGAACAGTTTTGCCGGCGGCGTTGGCCGCCACGGCTTCCTCTCAGCAAAGGTGGGAACAGTAGCGAGGCTGAGGCTGAGAGCGATAGGGAATAGCGGTCGTTTCATTTTTACTCTCCTTATTGCAATGTTCTCCCCTCCCGCTCTCCGTACACCAAACTGGCATACGAATCACACGGTAATTCTTCTGCGAGTGAGTGTCAATACCAAAACCCGGGTGTTTTGACATCAGCTCAACGGCGTGCTCCATGTCCCTGGCTCCGATCACGCCGAGTCCACCTAGCCCGCATTTCTCACCAATGTGTCGATACATGGGCTAAAGGCATTGATGAGGACATCAGAAAAGAAGACCGCTTGAATTAGCCGCTGCGGTTGACACGCCAACGGGACCAAACGAGTAATTTATGGAGGTTTCTGT
>JBIMKD010000256.1:0-4130 GCA_043673815.1 Chromatiales bacterium | reverse complement strand
CCTGTACTACAACATCGAGGATTTCTCGGTCGTTGACTACGTGGGCGGGATGGACGACATCAAAGCGGGACAGATCCGGGTCGTCGGCAACACGCAGCAGCGTTTCCGCGAGGATCCGGTAAGAATGTTGCGGGCCGTGCGGTTTGCGGTCAAGTTGGGATTCAATATCCATCCTCAGACTGCAGCACCGATCTTCGAGCTAGCGCCGCTGCTCTCGGAGATCCCCCCGGCACGTTTGTTCGAGGAGATCTTGAAGCTCTTTCTCGGGGGATGCGCCGTCCAAACATTCGAGCAACTTCGTCATTATGGCGTGTTCGGTCAGTTGTTCCCCCAAGTAGAAGCCTGCTTAAGCGAAGAGGAAGGCGGATTTCCTCATATGTTTCTGGCCCGTGCCCTGCAAAATACCGATCGCCGCATCGCCGAGGGGAAACCCGTCACCCCGGCTTTTCTAATTGCCGCTTTGCTCTGGGATCCCATGCGGAGGCTCGCCGATGAGCACCGGGCCCGCGAATTATCGCCCGCCGAGGCCGATCAGCTTGCATCGGACACGGTGATTTCCCAGCAAGTCTCCCGCATTGCCATGCCGCGCCGCTACACGCAGATGACGCGCGAGATCTGGGCGCTACAACCGCGTCTTACCCGGCGGGTGGGTGGAACACCGTTTCGGTTGCTGAGCCACCCGCGCTTTCGGGCGGCCTATGATTTCTTGGTGCTGCGCGCGGAGGCGGGCGAGGAGGTCACCGAATTGGCCGAGTGGTGGTCTGAATTCCAAGGTGCCAAGGACGTCCGCCGGAGCGAGCTTATTTCGGCGGCAAGCAAGACCGCCTCGGCGAAGAGGCGTCGTCGCCAGCGTTAGCGATGCCACGCGGCAACGGCCCGCGCGCCGCAAGCTCGGTGATCGCGTATGTCGGTCTGGGCAGTAATCTTGCCGATCCCGGCGCGCAAGTAACGCAGGGCATCTTGGCCATCGCGAGGCTACCCGAGACCCGCGTAGTCGCTCAATCCTCGTTCTACCGCAGCGCGCCCATGGGGCCGCCGGATCAACCCGACTACATCAACGCCGTCACGGCCATCGAGACGGCCCAGACAGCCTACGATCTATTGGCATCGTTGCAAGCGGTCGAGGCCCGGCACGGCCGCGCGCGCGGCGTTCGCTGGGGACCCAGGACCTTGGACATTGACAGACTTCTTTACGGCGCCGAACGTATCACCGGGCCCGACTTGACTGTCCCGCATCCGGGACTGAGCGAACGGGCTTTCGTGCTTTACCCGCTGTATGAAATTGCCCCGGACCTTGAGGTTCCGGGGCTCGGACCGCTCGCTGGGCTCCTAAGGCATTGTGACGGGAGGGGTATCGAACGGTTATCCGGCCGCGCGCCAAGCACGCCTTAGCGGCAGATGATTGGATGGGCGCAATCACTTCAATTTCCACTTCGGATCTGATCGAGATGAAGCGGCGCGGCGAGAAAATCGCTTGCCTCACCGCCTACGATGCGGGCTTCGCCAGGCTCGCCGACGCAGCCGGCGTCGATATCCTGCTGGTGGGAGATTCGCTCGCGATGGTGGTGCAAGGCCACGACAGCACGCTTGGCGTGCGCTTGAACGACATGATCTATCATGCGCAACTCGTGCGCCGAGGGGCGAAACGGCCGCTCGTGGTGGTCGATATGCCGTTCATGAGTTATGCCACACCCTACCAAGCGCTTGGAAACGCGGGCCGCTTCCTCGGGGAGTCGGGTGTGCAGGTGGTAAAGCTAGAAGGCGGCGCCTGGTTAGCGGCCACCGTCGAGTTGCTTGGCGCTAGGGGTATCCCGGTGTGTGGGCACCTGGGATTGCTGCCGCAATCGATTAATAAGCTGGGCGGGTATCGCGTTCAGGGCCGTCATCCCGAGGACGCCGAAATGATTAAACGAGACGCACAGGCGCTCGAGAGGGCCGGAGTGGCGATGCTTGTGCTCGAGTGCGTGCCCAGCCCGCTTGCCGCCGAAATCAGCGCCGCCGCGACGATTCCGGTGATCGGTATCGGCGCCGGTCCCGGCTGTGACGGACAGGTGCTGGTTGTCTACGATATGCTCGGGATCAGCGAGCGGCTGCCCCGATTCGCGAAGAACTTTCTTGCCGGGCGCGCTGGGATCGAGGAGGCATTTCGCGATTACGCCGGGGCGGTTAAGCGCGGCGAGTTTCCCGGCGCAGAGCACGGTTTCGAGTGATCCTTAGCGTCGCTCGAATCGCGGAGCTTAAAGAGATCGTCAAAGCTTGGCGCGATCAAGGTCAGCGGATTGGGCTCGTGCCCACGATGGGGAACCTGCACCGCGGGCATTTGGCCCTCGTCGCAGAGGCCCAGCGCCTTGCGAGCCGAACGGTTGCTACCGTGTTTGTCAATCCCATGCAGTTCGTGGCCGGCGAGGACCTCGATCGTTATCCGTGTACCTTTGAACAGGATCGCGCGCTTCTCGACGCGGCAGGGGCCGATGTTCTGTTTGTTCCCGAGGTGGCCGCACTGTATCCCAACGGCCTCGATCGGCACACCGAGGTCCGCGTGCCCGGATTGGATACTATGTTGTGCGGGGCGTCTAGGCCCGGGCATTTCACCGGGGTCGCGACCGTCGTGACGAAGCTGCTGAATCTGGTGCGGCCCGATCTCGCCGTCTTCGGCGAAAAGGATTACCAACAGTTGCTGGTGATTAAGCGCATGGTCGCGGATTTATGTATCGAGGTACAAATTCAAGCCGTGGAGACCGCGCGCGCGCCCAACGGTCTCGCGCTGAGCTCACGGAACGCGTATCTCACGGATGCAGAAAGAGCGATCGCCTGGCGTTTGTACGAGGCGCTTTGCGAGGCCCGCGACGCGCTGACGAGTGCGGCGCCAAGTTTTCAATCCGTCCAACGGCGTGGTCGCGCGCGCCTGGAGGAAGCCGGATTCAATGCTGATTACTTTGCTGTCAGGCGCGCCAGCGATCTCATGGAACCCGCTCCACAAGATTGCGATCTCAGGATCTTAGCCGCCGCCTGGCTCGGTAAGACGCGCCTCATTGACAACCTTGCAGCGCGCAAGTTTGTTGAACGATAGCGACCTTTACGCCATAATCGCGGTCAAACTGTCACTGGCTCGGGATGCGATGTATATCATCTTGCTCAAAGCGAAACTCCACCGTGCTCGTGTTACGCATTCGGAACTTGATTATGAGGGATCCTGTGCGATTGACGCGCGCTTGCTCGACGCCGCCGGGATCCACGAGTACGAGCAGATCCATGTCTACAATATCGCCAACGGCGAGCGCTTCACGACCTACGCGATCCGGGCGGAACCGGGTTCGCGGGTGATCTCCATCAATGGTGCGGCAGCGCATAAGGCGAGCCCTGGTGATCGGGTGATTATCTGTGCCTATGCCGGATTGCAGCGTGAAGAGGCGGCCGTCCACCAACCGACGCTCATCTATCTGGACGACCGTAACAAGATAACGCGCATCGGTCATTCGATACCGATGCAGGCTGCCTGAGCGGCTCGCTGCTCGGGGCTTCTGAAGAATTCGTCGCGAACAAGTCCGCCCGCGAGGCCACGGCGGAAGCAAGATTCTTGACATCGAATCACGGCCAAGTAAGATGGGCGGGGTACGCAGCAGGTTCTGCGGAATCACTTAAAAGTACAGATAGGAATTAAGATAGGAATTAAAAGAGGTTCGAACACCATGGGTGGAATTCTTGACGCAGTTGAGATGCTGAAGAGTCCGGTCGGAATCGTTGTATTCGTGGCCATCATCGCAGGCGCTTATTATTTTTATCGTTACGTGACGAAAGATTAACCCGAAGCGCAACCCCTCTTAAAATCCGGAACGGGCAAGGCGCGCGCCGCCGTGCCCGGTTCCGTACCCGTGTTACCCGCAGGTGTCCGGCTATGCTGCTCCACCGGTTTCGCGCGCGTTGTTTCGATTAGAAGCGCGCCAACCGAGCGTCACTGTTGAACGTAATTGTTAGACTTCTAAGCCGGGATATCGCCCTATGAACAGGAACCGTTGGTTAATTGTTTTTGTGGCTGTCGTCATCCTGGCCGGGGTGATGATTTGGTTCGTTCCCGGCTCTTACCGGTATGGGCCCACGAGTACGACGGCCGCGCCGAGTACCGGTGAGCT
>JBIMKD010000255.1:0-3665 GCA_043673815.1 Chromatiales bacterium | reverse complement strand
TCCAAGTCCGGTTCTGCGAGGGACCGGGGCCGAGCCGCCGCACGGTCGAGATATTGTGACACCGCCGGGAAACCAGGCGGCCAACAGAGAACACCAACTTCGACCTCACCGGCGGTAAGACCTCGGTCTACTCTCCGATTTTTTCTTGGTTCTTTGGTCGACGCGATAAAAATAAAATCTGTCACCTTTATCTTGCCACAGGACCTCCACCCTTTGAAGCCTACCTGAGCTGCTGAACCGGGACGGCTACGGTCCGAACGGACCCTCCAGAAAGCCGGGGAGCGGCGCGCCACCTTCGGCTCCCACCGCGTCGATCTTCACCATCTCGTCCTCGGCCGAGCAGAACTCGTCGCTGTCGTCGTCATCGTTGTCCGCGCACTCGTCCGTGTGGCCGTTGGGCGCGAACAGCTGCGGGTGGTCGAACGGAGCGCGGCGGAAGAGCACGCGCTCGTCGGTGAGCGTCTCCAGCCAGGCCACCACCGCGTCGGTCTCGTCGGAGGTCATGTTTGCCACGCCCAGCGGCTCGACCACCACACCCTCCAGCGTGTTGATTGGCGCCACGTTGCCGCCGCGCGAGTAGAGGGTCAGCGCGTCGTGAAGAGTGAGCGCGTCGCCGTTGTGGAAGAACGGGGCGGTGAGCGCGACGTTGCGGAGTGACGGGATCTTGAACGCACCCTCCACACCAAAGCCCTTGCTGACGACTGAACCGTCGAAGGCCTGACCGATTGGCGCACCGTTCGGGAAGAGACGCTTCGAGTGCGACAGCGAACCAAACGCGTCGGTGGCGCCCGCGCCCAGGTCGTTATCGGTCGGCCGCACGCCGATGTTGTTGAACCCCTTGTCGATGATGTTGCCGTCGCGGTTGCGCACCGGGCCGTTGACCGCGGCGCTGATGCGGCGGACCGAGGCGTCCGTCAGCTCTGCCTGTTCGTGGCAGTTCGAGCAGCGCAGGTTGTTCGGGCCACGGGGGCGGTCGTTGAACAGGTGTGCGCCGAACAGCGGCAGCCGGCCGATGTGGTTGGGGTTGGTGTTGGTCCACGGGTTTAGGTCCGGGTCGGTGGCAGTTGGATTCTCGCGGCGGAAGCGGTCCCACGGCGTGTCGTCGGAGACCAGAGTCCGCTCGTAGGCCTGCACCGCCAGGCCAAAGAAGAGCGAGAAGTTGTAGTGCATCAAGGTGTAGTCGGTGGTGTCGTCGTCCCCATCGTCATCATCTTCGTGGCCGCTCACCACCGCCTTGGTCCCATCCGGGAACACGCGGATGTGCATGGGGCTGTCCCACTACACCTTGTTGAAGGCCGCCTCGATCAGCTTGGCGTAGGTCTTGGCGGTAAGGCCCTTGGCCGGGTACCGGCTGTGGGGACCAAGGACGCTGTCTGACGGGTGCACCCGCTGCTTCTTGAGCGGCCGTACGCCGTTCTTCACCAGCTCGCGCCCCACCTCCTGGACGGTGCGGCCCGGCCGCGCCATCTCCAAGTCGGCGACGATCGGCGCCACCGCCTGGGAGGCCAGTGAGGAGTTCACCAGCGCCACCGCCACCTCGACCGGCGCGTTCGGATCATCTGCACGGAAGACGCGGGCATCCGGGTTGCGGGTGCCGCGGTGATCCACGCCGTTGAACACGTTCTCGGCGCGTCCATCCCAGAACTGCCGGTGGTTGAAGACCGCGTTGATCACGGTCGGCGTGTTGCGCAGCTCCACCCTGCGGGTGTTGAGGTTGCCCACCCGGAAGTTCTGCGGATCAGCGCCCGGCCCCAGGTGGTGCACGCCCATGGACGAGACCGCGTCGTTGTTGTCCGTGGCCGCGTTCAGCGCGCCGCGCACGCCCAGCGTCGCTAGCTGGGTGAGCGGGAAGAACGAGGCGTCCAGTTGGAAGTTCGCCTCGCCGACGAAGAACGTGAGGTCAGGGGTCGGCTGCACCTTCAAGCCGGGGCTGAACTGGTTCTTGGAGCGCGGATCCGCCCCGGCGCGGAAGTGGCAGCTGGCGCAGGCCTGCACGCCGTCGCTGCCTACCTGCATGTCCCAGAACAGCGCCTTCCCCAGGACGATTGCCGCCTGGGGATCCTTCACGAAGTCGCCGATGTTGGGGGGGCCAGGGATCGCGATCGCGCGCAGGTCGCCGGGGAGGTTGGCCAGATCCGAGGGCGGGTTCGGCGGTTTCGGGACCCGGGGGATCACCGTCGTGTTGGGATCCGCCAGCACCAGCGACTGCGGTTCTGACCTCGCCAGATCAGCACACGCCAGGATCAGGCCTGCGACAGCCACCCACCCAAAAGCGCGCTTCGTAGTGGACATCCGTTCCTCCGGGAAATTTCGCTCTGGACCGGGGGTATAGGAAAAATGGCTCTTCCGCAGAATCTGTGGATCGAGTATCGAGGTGGGTTGCCTTTGAACCGAATGCATGACTGAACTGCACCCTCTGGGTTGTTGTTTGCTAACCTACTGTGCTTACGAGTCTAAGTTGTGGGTATGTGGGCATCATCCCTGATGACCACATACCCACAACCCGGCAATATGACTAAAAGGGAGTGAATACCAAAAGCAACGAGCGTCCACCCAATGAACAGTCCTTTTCGAGTCAATCATTTTCCGTTTTTCTTAGCGTTCCCGCTTGCTGTCATCATTGCGGCAGCATCGTACGCCGGGTCCGCGTAGCGTTAAGCTCCGCGGACCCAACGTGCCTTAAGCGCTAGCAACTCAATCTAGTGGCTTGGTTTTAATATGGGCCTCGAAACCATGTTGTCCCGTATAGGCGTAGCACACGGGATCGGCTGGATCGCAATCGCCCGCTGGATAAGTTTCAAGCTCTGCCGGACTGCCACCGATGGCGATGCTGTAGTGACCCGCACGCAGATTGACCTTGTATACGACGTATTTGCGGCCATGCTCGTTCGGCTTATTGCCAATGTACTCCAAGGTCGACCAGTCATCGTTCCCCGAGTTATTGTAGCGGTGGTCTTCGCAGCTTGTATTATCCCAGCCCCTGTAGGCCGAAACAGCCGGCACTAACTTGTTACGGGCGACCACCGTACCGGTCGGTCCTTGGTAAGCAACACCCTCTTGTCGTTCCACGACTATCGTAAGCCGCGCAGCCCGTTTCAGCTCGAGTGCAATCCAGTTCGACGTGTGGGTCCATCCGGTATACGGAGGCTCATAGGCGGGTGGTGGCTCATTCCAGCTTTTCGCACCTACGCGGTAGACGAGATCCGCCTCATCATTGCGGTGCATGCTAAGCGTCCACTCGTAGCTGATACCGCCGTCGTTGCCTGTAGCGCCGGTATCCAGGCAACCGGGATAGCTAGGTCCCGCAGGTTGCGGATCGGCGAACTCTACGGTCGCCGCCGTTACCGGCCCGACGAAACCAACCATCGTAGTGAGTAGTCCTGCATTAATCGTCAAAGTCAGTATTCGTTTCATGTTCACGTGCTCCCGCGACGCAGCTCCTTGGTGGGTCCCCAAGAGCCATCGCTTCAGCAGGGACGCCACGCGGTGCACTCGGGGCAGCAGCACCGAGGCGGTCTTGCCGCTCCGCTGATGATGCGAGCCTTGTGTCTGTAACGGAGATCCTTGAGCCCCTCATACGCCTCCCAGCCGTCTGTGATCACCGTCGATCCTGGCTCGATGGCCTCTTGGACGAACGGGAGCAGGCTATCGGAAGACGCGTCTGC
>JBIMKD010000254.1:0-7034 GCA_043673815.1 Chromatiales bacterium | reverse complement strand
CGGCCCCAAAAGGGGCTCGGGCACGCGCGGCATAATAAGCCCTGGTGCCACAGCCTAGCCGCGAGCGGTTAAGGAAGGGGCGCACACGACAATAACGCGAGGTGCAGGGATGGGAGATCCACCGTGGACGCGCAAGACCTAGGGTCAGCACAGGCAGCGCTGATCTGAGATACGTCTTACCGTGCAACGGCCCTCACGCGATGGCCCACCGTGATAAGAAACGCCTACCGCCTGTCAGCTCGCCCATCACGTCGTTCTGCTGTTGGGGTCGACCATCTAAACGCGGCGCCTGTTCTCGGACCTCGTGGGTCAATTCGAGGCGGCTGTACGTGCACGCAACCGGATCGACCATGTCCGTGCAGTCCACGGGTTGCGCGAGCCCCAGCACTGAGAGCCGCTCAGAACAAACGACTCAACATCATTGATGATCGGCGGGACCCGCCTGTCACACTGACGGCCCGTTCTGCGCCCCGCTGCGGATTGACAGCATCCCGGCGCCGGAGTAGGTTCGAAAGTATGCTGGCGAAGTTGCTGAAGGTGACCCAAGTCGATGAGCGGTTCGTGATCGATGAGTTCGAGCCCGCTTACCTCAAGCTATTCCGCGCAGGGAAGTTTGAAGAGCGCGTCACAGCAGCTCTGAGGGAGCTCGAGGACTGTTGCGCATGCCCGCGCAACTGCCACATCAACCGGCTGGAAAACGAGGCGCGCGTCTGTCACACCGGCCGTTACGCCAAAGTCGGGAGCGCCTTCGCGCACTTTGGTGAGGAGGACTGTCTGCGGGGCTGGAAGGGGTCGGGGACGATCTTCTTCTCGCTATGCAATCTGCGCTGCGTGTTTTGCCAGAACTGGGACATCAGCCAACAGCCGGTCGGTTCCGAGTGCCCGCCGGAAAAGATCGCCGAGCTCATGATGGTGTTGCAGGCAGGCGGCTGTCACAACATCAACTTCGTGACGCCGGAGCACGTCGTACCGCAAGTCATCGAAGCCGTCGCCGCCGCCATTCCACGCGGATTGAATCTGCCCATTGTCTACAATACCAGTGCCTACGACGCGGTGGCGTCGCTGAAGCTGCTCGCTGGTCTCGTTGATATCTATATGCCCGATTTCAAGGTCTGGACTTACGAAAGTGCGCGCCGGTACGTGAAAGCGAAGGATTACCCCGAACGGGCAATGGAAGCGGTCAAGGAGATGCATCGGCAGGTCGGAGTGCTCAAATTCGGACGGGACGGATTAGCCAAGCGTGGCGTCCTGGTGCGTCATCTGGTGATGCCTGGGCAGACGGAAGAAACTGCAGCGATTTGCGGGTGGTTGGCCGATGAGCTGTCGCCGGACACCTACATCAATCTCATGGGCCAGTACCGGCCGGAGTTTCAGGTGGGTGCCCCAGGCAAGGACGGCACCGTGCAGTACGTGGAGATCGACCGTCGCCCGAGTTACCAGGAGATGGCACAAGCCAATGCCGTCGCCCGCAAGGCAGGGCTCTGGCGTTTCGACGAACGCCGTGCCAGAACATGATCGAGGCGTCGTAGACGCAGGGGCCCGAATCCAGAACAGACTATGCCTGGGGCACTGACGTGCTTCAGATTATCATTCCCGAAGCATGACCACGATTAAAGACCTTAAGGGGTTCTGTTACCCTTTGACCCCCGGTGGCACGTCGTCGCTCGTCGGCGAGATGCCTTGGCACTATGCGACAGAGTATCTCAACATTGCCTATCGCACTGACCCTGCCGCCGTCGCCGCTTACCTCCCCGAACCGCTTGAGCCAGGCCCAGAATCCGGTATCGCCTATGTGGCGTTCAGTAAGTGGTGGGCACTCTGGGACAACCAGCCGGACATGGCGTTCACTAACCCCGAGCGCACGCAATATCGAGAGTGCGCCATCTGGGTGGGGTGTTCATTCCAAGGCACACCCGGTCAGATTTGCCTGCAAATCTGGGTGAGCAACGATTTTACGCTGGCGCGCGGGTGGTTCATGGGCTTCGCGAAGAAGCTCGGGCAGACCCACCTGACCGAATATCATGCGCTGAATCCTGCCATGCATCCCCTGGGCCCTGGGTCGAAAATGAAGGGCTATGTCTGTGCCCATGGGGAACGCCTGATTGAAGGCACCCTGGAACTCGAATACAAAATAGCGCGAGCGGACCTGCCCAAGCCAATGGGATTACCCCTCTTCCATATCCGGCATTTCCCCAGCGTTGTGCGTGGCGCTCCACCATCCGTGCTTGAACTGGTAAAGCTCGGCGCGGACAATCTCAGATTCGATGAGGATATCTGGGCGGGCAAGGGAACATTAACGTTCTTCCCTTCCGATATTGAAGAACACATGGCGCTGGCTCCGAGAGAAATCATCGGGGCTTACCATTTCAGCTCGGGCTATTCTTTCCCCGGGGGCGAAGTACTTCACAAATGGGTGTAGCGGGTGCCTAACGCTGGCGTAGCGTAACTACTTGTTATGCATGGCGGAGAGGGAGGGATTCGAACCCCCGGTGGGTTGCCCCACAACGGTTTTCAAGACCGCCGCTTTCGACCACTCAGCCACCTCTCCTTGCGCCAGCATAACCGAAAGCCCGCGGCGCACGAATACCCGGCGGAGTTGCTTTTTTACCGCCTGTCAGTATCATTGGAGCGAACCTCACGCGCTTCTGGAAGTCTTAAGTTAGGTGAGAAACCCTTTATCGATGGAGGACATCGTCTGATGAAAACGATTCAATACCCAGTAACCCAACCTGCAACGTCGGTACTGGCGACCAATAAAGTAATTCGTAACACCTACGCCTTGTTGTCGCTGACCCTGCTGTTCAGCGCGATGACGGCGGGTTTGGCCATGGCCCTCGATTTGCCCTACCCCGGGGTCCTGATTACCTTAATTGGCTACTTCGGGTTGCTGTTCTTGACAGTAAAGCTCAGAAACAGTGTGTGGGGGCTCGCGTCGGTCTTTGCGTTGACCGGCTTCATGGGCCTGACCCTCGGCCCGATCTTGAACGCCTATGTCAATCACTTTGCGAACGGCTCGCAGTTGGTCATGATGGCGATGGGCGGCACCGGCCTCACCTTCGTGGGCCTCTCCGGCTACGCGCTCACTACGCGCAAGGACTTTAGTTTCATGGGCGGTTTCCTCATGGCAGGCGTGTTGATCGCTTTCTTGGCCGGTTTAGGCGCGATCTTTTTCTCGCTCCCGGGGCTGGCGCTCGCAGTCTCTTCGATGTTCGTAGCCTTGATGGCCGGGATGATCCTCTATCAGACGAGCGAGCTCATCCACGGAGGCGAGACCAATTACATCATGGCGACGGTGGGATTGTACGTATCGATTTACAATCTTTTCACCAGCTTGCTGCATTTGCTGGGCGTATTTTCCGGCGACGAATAACCACCCAAGCTTAGGGTCCATGAAACCCCAGGGATCGCGAGATCCCTGGGGTTTTTTATGCGATTTCCGTCATTCCCCCCATATAGGGTTGCAATGGCTCGGGTACGCGAATGCGTCCCGTCGCGTCCTGATAGTTTTCCATGATCGCGACGAGGGTTCTGCCGACCGCGAGACCCGAGCCGTTTAAAGTGTGTAGAAACTCCGGTTTGCCGGTTTCCGGGTTACGCCACCGTGCCTTGATCCTGCGGGCTTGGAAAGCCTCGAAGTTGCTGCAAGACGAAATCTCGCGGAATTTCTGTTGCCCGGGGAGCCAGACTTCGAGGTCATAGGTCTTCGCCGCCGAAAAGCCGAGATCCGCCGTGCATAGCGCCACGATCCGGTAGTGCAGTTCGAGCCGCTGCAGGATCACTTCCGCGTGCCGGGTCAACGCTTCCAAGGCATCATACGACGATACGGGCGGTACCAGTTGGACCAGCTCCACTTTCTCGAACTGGTGTTGCCGGATCATTCCGCGGGTGTCTTTTCCGTACGAACCCGCCTCGCTGCGAAAGCAGGGACTGTGACAGGCATAGCGGCGCGGTAGATCCGCGGCCTCAAGGATCTGATCCTGGGCCAGATTGGTGACGGGAACCTCGGCGGTCGGGATCAAATAAAAACCCGGTTCCGGAATCGCAAACAGATCTTGAGCGAACTTAGGAAGTTGCCCGGTGCCTTGCATGCTGCGGGCGTTGACCAGGTAGGGAACATAAACCTCGGTATAGCCGTGCTCGCGCGTGTGCACGTCGAGCATGAACTGGATGAGAGCCCGGTGCATGCGCGCCAGCGATCCGGACAGCACCACGAAACGCGCGCTCGCAATGCGCGCGGCCGCTTCAAAATCCATGGCCCCGAGCCCGGTCCCTAGGTCAACATGGTCTTTGGGATGGAAGTCGCAGTGGGGCGGATGACCCCAGCGGCGTACCTCCCGATTGTCGTGCTCACTCGTCCCGAAAGGGACACTTGCATGGGGGCAATTCGGGATCAACAGGCTGAAGGCCTCGATTTGACTTTGCGCGCCGGCAAGTTTGATCTCCGCTTGTTTCAGCCGGTCGCCGAGATCCGCCACTTCATCGAGCAGCCCCTGTGCGTCCACGCCCCGCGCCTTTGCGAGGCCAATCACCTTCGATTTGCTGTTGCGTTCTTGTTGCAGTTTCTGCGTGACGATCTGCAAGGCCTTACGCTCGGTTTCCAGACGCAGATACTCCTCCGTCGCCAGATCAAAACCGCGCGTCCGCAGCGCCGCCGCGGTCTCGCTCAATCGGGTACGCAATTGGTTGGGATCGAGCATCGCGTTAGGCTTCTCGAAGAGGGCGCTAGCGCGAATGAAACCCGGCACCGGCACCGTTTTTCATCTCCTCGGCGTTCGCGTCCAAGGCACGCAGGCGCTCGAGTTTCTGCCGGATCTGGATTTCAAGGCCACGATCTACCGGCTCGTAATAACGCCTGTCCTTAAGCGGCTCCGGCATATAGCTTGCGCCCGCCGCATAAGCCTCTGGCTCATCGTGGGCATAGCGGTAGCCTTCTCCGTAACTCAGTGCCTTCATCAAGCGCGTGGGGGCATTCCGCAGATGCAACGGCACTTCGAGCGATCCCGACTGTCTCGCATCTTCCTTCGCCAGGTTGAATGCCTTGTACACGGCATTGCTTTTCGGGGCGCAGGCTAGGTAGACGATCGCTTGAGCGATCGCAAGCTCTCCCTCCGGGCTTCCCAGGCGCTCTTGCGTTTCCCAGGCATCGAGCGCGTGCCGCAACGCCCGCGGATCGGCGTTCCCGATGTCTTCGGAGGCCATGCGCACGACACGGCGCGCGATATAAAGCGGATCGCAGCCGCCATCGAGCATTCGGATAAACCAATAAAGGGATGCGTCCGGGGCCGATCCGCGCACCGCCTTGTGCAGCGCCGAGATCTGATCATAGAAGGCATCGCCCGCTTTGTCGAAGCGCCTAAGCGCGCCGCTTCCGATCACTTGGTTCAAAAGGGCGGCGTCGATGGCGCCGGGCTCAGCGAGATCCGCGGCGATTTCGAGAAGATTCAGCGCCCGTCTCGCATCCCCATCGGCCGCGGCCGCCAGTTGGTCCCGAAGCTCGGCCGCCATCGTCAGTCTCCGCTCGCCAACGCCATGTATGTCATCCGTGAGCGCTCGATCGATGAGGGCACGAATGGCATCGAGCGCAAGCGGTTTGAGCACGTAAACCCGCAGACGTGAGAGGAGCGCGTTATTCAGCTCGAAAGAAGGGTTCTCGGTCGTCGCGCCGATGAAGGTCACCGTGCCGTCTTCGACAAAAGGCAGGAAGGCGTCCTGCTGTGACTTATTGAAGCGATGCGCTTCATCGACGAAAAGCACGGTTCCCCTGCCCTCGGCCTCACGCAAGGCGCGCGCTGCGTCGATGGCCGCGCGGATCTCCTTGACCCCCGCCAACACGGCGGAAATGGACAGAAACAAGGCATCGGCATGACATGCAACGAGCTTCGCCAAGGTGGTCTTGCCGGTCCCCGGGGGTCCCCAGAAGACCATCGAATGCAAGCGCCCCGACTCGATCGCGATTCGTAACGGTTTTCCGTAAGCGAGTATATGCTCTTGACCGGCAACGGCGTCGATGTGCCGGGGCCGCATGCGGTCCGCCAGTGGCCGGGGCGGTAACGTCATCGCCAGCGATCGCGGTACCAGGTTACCGGCGTTAGGATAGAAGTTTCACAGGTTCTCGGCCGCATCGATGACATCGACCCCCGGAGGGGGCGTAAACACGAACAACGACGGTTCGATCGCTGCGTTCCGATTTTGCGTCACAAATCTGATGCGTGTGGTTTGCCCAAAATTGTCGCGCAATTCCATCGATCGTAGCATCGAGCCCTCGAAACCCAGTTGGATTCCGGTGTATTGGCCTTCGTCGCGTTTCGGCTTCAGATGGAGGACGCTTATCCCGCCCTGCTCACCACGTTCAGTGATGACGAACTCCTCCTTCGGGTCCGCTTTGCCCCCGAGCAGCAAGGCCGGTGTGCTGCCCAGGGCCGTACCGAGCGGTTTGACAGTCACCTGCTCCAAGTCCTTATCGTAGATCCATACGCGCTGCCCGTCACCCACGATCGACTGTTGATAAGGACGATCGTATTCCCAGCGAAACTTACCGGGCCGATGAAGGTAGAATGTGCCGTGCGAGCGCTCCCGGGTAACGCCGCTTTCGTCGATCAGTTCTTGCTCGAACGCCGCTTTGAGCGTGGTGAGGCCCTCCAGATAGCGGCTAAGTACCGTCGCTTCATTGCCAGCCCCTACCGTGGTGATCCATAGCCCGGTGAGGAGCGTGAGCATAAGACCGTAGCGCATTGTTAAATTTATTCCCCGCGGTGGCGAAATTAAATTGATTTCGATAAGTCCCTTCTCCCTCCGGGAGAAGGTTAGGATGAGGGGCTATAAAACAATGAGTTATCCTTATTCTTATCCCCACTCACCCCCGCCCTACCCAGGAACCTGCATAGGGCTGGGTCATGCGAGGATGAGTTTAAAGCCATGTTTGCGAGCGAGTTTGCGCAAGATGCGTTGTTCGGTTTCGCGGACGCGGGCTTCGTATTTCTTGAGGCCGTGCTCGACGTAGGCGACGCCGTGAACCATGATCTGCCAGAACAGCG
>JBIMKD010000253.1:0-4072 GCA_043673815.1 Chromatiales bacterium | reverse complement strand
TGGTCGAAGGCGCGGTAAGCCCGCAGGTAGGTTTCCTGCACCAGATCGCCGGCGTCGTCGGTGTTGCGGGTCAGATGCAGGGCCGTCCGGTAGAGCGGCTGCATGAAGGCCACGGCCTCGGCTTCGAAGCGGCGGCGCCGGCCGCTCGCGCCATCGCCCATCAAGCGATTCTCGTTCTTAACCTCATTGGCCTTTGTGGCACCCGCCCACCGCGCCGTCATCCCGCTCCCATCACAGGCTTCCGCTCCGGGAACTTTTGGCGTGCCGCCAGCGTTTTCCTTGCAGCGATTCCTAAGGGCCTCTGCGCCCGCCTGGGTTCGGGGATGGGAATTCGAGTTTCCTCTTGGAGGGATTTCATGTTCGAAGGTTCAATCGAAGGCCGGCCAGCGATGTGGCAATCGCTCTCGAACCTCGCGTTGACCGATGCGCGCCTCCGCGCACGCACTGCGCACGGCCTCGACGTCGCGGACGCCCACGATCCCGCGTGTCGCGCGCGGCTGCTCCAAGCGCTTGCTGAGCACTCGCACCTCGCCGGTCAGTTCCATGTCCTCTCACGCGATAGCTGGCGCGTCCTGTGGACCCCCGACCGCACCGCCTTCATCCCCTTTCACGACCGCGCCTTCACGCTCGTGGCCTGGCGCGATCCGGTGGGTACCGAAGCAGGCCGTCGCGAGGCGATGCACCTCTTCCGCGCGTATGCCTCGACCGTCGGCAAGCACGCGATCGTCCTGGCCGCGAGCAGCGCCATGCGCACGAGCTCGCCCCTGTTCGCGGCCGTCTGGATCGGCGCCGAGCAGCGCCTCGATCTGGCGACGTTCAATACGCTCGGACGCACGGGCGAGAAGCTGCGGTTGGCGCTGAACCACGCGCGCCGGATAGGTTCATCCGCACGCGAACTCGATCCGCGGCGAGACGTTGCGGATCGACGGGCGCTGCGCCTCGTCGAGGACGCCTGGAAAGCCGCGCGGCCCTCGCGGCGCCTCGCCTCGTTCCTCCGCACTGAGCCGCTCGAGAACGCCGAGCACCGGCGCTACTTCGGCGTCGAGACGTCCGCGTCGAACCGAAACACCCTACAGAGCTTTCTCGTCTGCTCGCCGGTGAGTCGCCGCGGCTTCTACCTCCAGGACTTCGTCCGCGATCCCGGTGCACCACGCGGAGCCGCCGAGCTGGCCGCCGTCTTCGCCCTCGACACGTTTCGGCGCGAAGGCTTAGAGTTCGCGACCCTCGGCATCACTCCCTTCTTCCCGGCCGGCAGCGCGCCACGCGTCGGCGTCCTGCCAAGAGGGGCCGATTGGTGCATTCGCCACTTCGACTGCCTTTTCCACTTCGCCGGCTTGCGGCAGTTCCGCGCCAAGTTCGCCACCGCGCACGTCGATCCGCTGTACGTTCTTCACTGGCCGCGCACGCTCACGCCCCTCGCCATCTGGGACATCGCCGCGCTGCTCTCGGGGCGATAGCCTGCTCGCACCGGTGCACCTCACCCGATCCCAAGCCTGTGATCGACGTTGCCCTCCGCTCACTCGTCTTCGATCGGAGCAAGCTCGTCGGATCCCTCGCGGGCGTCGCGCTCGCCACCACGCTCCTGCTCGTCGAAATCGGCCTCTACGTTGGGCTCCTCGACAGCTCCGCGGCACTGGTGCGCCACGTCGGCGGCGACGTCTGGCTGATGGCCCGCGGAACCGAGGTTCTCGACAACGCCGATCTCCTCCCCGCCCATTCGGAGGTCGCGCTGAAAACCCATCCGTGCACAGTCGCGGTCCGTGCCCTGATCGTCGTGACGCTCCCGATCAAGAAACGGAACGGCGCCATCGACTACGTCCAGGTCGTTGGCGGCGATTCGAGCGGGCCCTCGCCGCTTCCGTGGGCCCTCGTCCGTGGGGCGCCGGCTGACCTGCAAGCGCCGTTCGCCGTTGCCATCGACGAGCACGATCTCCCGAAGCTGCAAATCGCCGGTGATCCGCTGGGAGCGACGCTGCGCGTCCACGGCACCGACGTTCGCGTCGCCGCGCTCACGCGGGGCGTGCGCGCGTTTTCGCTCAATCCCTACGTGTTTACCGGCCTCGACAACGCGCGGCGAATCGTCGGCGCGCGCCAAAACGAGGCGCACTACTTCGTCGCGCATGCGAAAGACGCCCGCTGCGCCGACGCGCTGTCCGCCGCGTTCCGTTCGGGCCCGGGCGTCGCCCCCGTCGAGGTCCATCGCACCCGTGACTTCGCCGCGATGACCGAGCGCTATTGGGTCCATGGCTCCGGCGCGGGCGGCGCGCTCGCCTTCAGCGCGGTGTTCAGCCTCGCGGTCGGGGCGGTCATCGTCGGCCAGACCCTCTATTCCACCGTGAAGGAGCACATGCGCGAGCTCGCGACCCTGCGCGCCATGGGGGGCACGCGCCGGGAGCTCCTCAGTTTCATCGGTTGGCAGTCGTCGACGCTCGCGGCCGCCGGCGGGGTGGTCGGCGCGCTCCTCGGGTTCATGTTGCGCGCGCTGCTTTCGCGCGGTGGGATCGCGGTCGCGCTCACCGGGGACGTCCTCGCGCTCGGCGCGGTCGCGGTAACCGTGATGTGCGCGCTCGCGACGCTTCCGAGCGCGATTCGTGTGCTCCGCGTCAGCCCCGGTGAGGTGCTTCGATGACTATCGTGGCGCGAGCGACGGGCGTGTCCAGGACGTTCTGCGACGTGACGGGAGAACTCGAGGTGCTCTCGGACGTGACGTTCGAGCTTCGCGCGGGCGAGCTTGCGCTCCTGATGGGCCCGTCGGGCTCTGGGAAGACGACGCTCGTCGCGATCCTCGCCGGCCTGCTTCGTCCGACCCGCGGAGCGATCGAGATCTGCGGGCGCCCGCTCGGCGATCTCGACGAAAGTGAGCGCGCCGCGATTCGTCGTCGCCATGTCGGATTCGTGTTCCAGACGCACAATCTTTTCCCCGCCCTCTCGGCGCTCGAGAACGTAGCGCTCGGCCATCGTCTCCGAGGGCGCGGTCGGCGCGAAGCTCGCGCCCACGCGCACGCCGCGCTCGTCGCCATCGGCCTCGAGGACCGACTCCACCATCGGCCAAGCGAGCTGTCGACGGGAGAGCAGCAGCGGGTGGCGATCGCGCGTGCCCTCTCCGGTGACCCGGCGTTGCTCATCGGCGACGAGCCGACCGCGGCACTCGACGGTGCGAAGGCGCGCGCAGTGATCCAGCTCGTGCGGGCACGGATGTCGAGCACGACCGCGGCGTTGATCGTCACGCACGATCGGCGGCTCGAGGAGTATGCTGACCGGATCCTCGTGCTCGAAGACGGACGCCTCGTGCGTTGAGATTGTTGAGTCCTCAGGGTCGAAGGGCTGTCCGTCCGCTTCGGCGAGCACCGGGTGCTGGAGGAGGTGAGCCTCTGCGCAGAACGCCATGCCATCACCGCGCTGATGGGCCCGTCCGGCTGCGGCAAGACCCGCTCCTGAGTGGCCGGATAAGATCATTCAAATGGTGAACAACTACAATAAGGAGGTTTTCAACGGCGATATCGGACGGATCACCCACATCGATCTCGACGAGGGCGTGCTCAGCGCCCGTTTCAATGGTCGAGAGATCGAGTACGACTTCGGGGAGCTCGACGAGATCGTTCTTGCCTATGCGTGCTCGATCCACAAAAGCCAAGGCTCGGAGTTCCCGGCGGTGGTCGTACCCCTGGCCACGTCTCCGTTCGCTAACACGCCCTCGCGAAAGGAAGGGCTGTACCTCAATGCAGCTCTAGCCCCAGTCGGGCTCGACTGGCTCGTACGCTCGGACAAGTAAACCGGACGCACGCACAAGTGGGCGGGGAGCGGGTGCCATACAGTAGTGGTTGCATAGCTCACTGCATTGAATGGCGGATGGATTATGAAACGTAACAGCAAGACACACCCTCGGTTCCGATCGATGCGGACCTCCGCTGATCGATCAATATCTTTTTTGGAGGAATAATCAATGAACAGACTGCCTTATATCCATGTGATCCTCGCGGCGCTGATTGGGGCATTTCCCACATCCGCGCTCGGTCAAGACGGCCGCGTGATTGAAATCAATCTGAGCGGTACTGCGGTCTCGCCGGATGCG
>JBIMKD010000252.1:0-9750 GCA_043673815.1 Chromatiales bacterium | reverse complement strand
GCGCCCCGGCCACCGGATCCTGGACGCTTGTGCAGCCCCGGGCGGGAAATGCGGGCATATTCTAGAGATGGATCCCGAGTTGCGACGAATGGTCGCAGTTGACTGCGATCCCACGCGCATTGCATCGCTGCGGGCGGCGCTCGAACGTTTACGCCTGCGCGCCGAGATATACTGTGCCGATGTCTCAGTATCGGCCGCCTGGTGGGATGGAAAAGCGTTTGATCGCATCCTCTTGGATGCCCCATGCTCGGGCAGCGGGGTGATCCGGCGGCACCCGGATATCAAACTCCTGCGGCGCGAGTCCGACGTCGCGGCATCGGCCGCCCTGCAAATGCAACTCTTGAACGGCTTGTGGCCCTTGCTCGCGAAAGCCGGCAAGCTCCTGTATGTGACCTGCTCGGTGCTACCCGCCGAGAACCAAACCCAGATCCGCGCCTTCTTGGCCCGGCACGCCGACGCGCGCTTGGACCCGATCGCCGTAGCGCACGGCCAGGATACCGGGGCGGGAGTGCAACTGCTGCCGGGAGACGCGAATACGGACGGTTTCTTCTATGCGCTGTTGCGGAAAGTCTGAGCCGCTGCCGAAGCGCGGCGCTTTAGCCAGTATGGCGCTGCTGTTGATGCTCGCGGCGGCGCCGGCCTCGGCTGCCGGGATCACGATCGAATCCGCGGCATTGCGATTGGTCAACGGCTTTTACTTGCTGGACGCCAATCTCGGATTCAAGCTCAGCAAAGAGTCCCGGGAAGCGCTCGACAACGGGGTGGCGCTCGAGCTTCTGATCGAAACCCAACTGCTGCGGGAGCGCGGATTCCTCTGGGACGAGCGCATCGCCACCGTCAAGCAGGGTTACCGGCTTGAACATCACGCGCTCAGCAAGACCTATGTAATCGTTAATCTCATCACCGGTGATCGGCAGAATTTTACCTCCTTGGCGGATGCCCGCGCAGGGCTCGGAAAGATCCGCGGCGTCCCCATCCTCGAGCGCCGCTGGCTAAGCCCGGGGCGTGCCTATCACGCTCGGGTCCGGGCGAGCTTGGATATAGAATCGCTCCCGGTGCCGGTGCGCCTCATCGCCTACTTCTCCTCGAGCTGGCGTCTGAGCAGCGCTTGGTTCGAATGGAGCTTGACGGTATGAAGCGGGCACGCCGGGTCCTGCTGCCTATCGGCGCACTGAGCCTGATCCTCTTGGCGTCGCTGTTAATGATGAGCAACGCCACCCAGGACTCGCAGCGCTTCGGCCAGTTGTATTCAGTGCTCTTGGCGGTGAATGCCCTTGGGCTCATCACCTTCCTCGTGCTCATCACCCTCAACGTCCGTGAGCTCTACCGCGATCTGCGCGCGCGCCGGCCCGGCGCCCGGCTGCGCCGGCGCATGCTGAGCCTCTTCGTCGCTCTGGCGGTGAGCCCGCTGCTCGTGGTCTATGGGTTTTCCATCGATTTCCTCGGCCGTGGCATCGAGAGCTGGTTCGATGTGCGCGTAGCCCGGGCTTTGAAGGACGCGCTCGATTTGAGCCGCGGCGCGCTCGACCAGCAGACACGCAAGCTCCTGAAGCAGACGGAACAGTTGGCCTATGAGCTAATGGAGGGTCCGATCTCGGTGACGCCGCTCGATCTCAGGGCGCTCCGGGATCCGAGCAGTACCGTGGTCGCCGATCCGGCCTTAGCCATGGATCTCGACGAGCTCCGCACGAAAAGCGGCGCGGACGAATTGCTGTTACTGACCCGCAAGGGAGGTATCATCGCCTCCAGCAGCGGCGCCCACGAGATCGTGCCCAACCTGCCGAGTGCGGAAATCTTGCTGCAACTGCGCCAAGGACGAAGTTATGTCGGACTGGACGCCATTCGCGACGCCGCGCTCGCTGTGCGCGTCGTCGTCAACGTGCCGGAGATCGGGGCCGCCGCGGATCCCGGTTTATTGCAGGCGCTCTATCCGGTGGCAAGCCGCACGAATAAGCTCGCCGATAACGTGCATTCGGCGTACCTCCAGTACCGCGAATTGTCCTATCTGCGGGACCAACTTAAACTTAGTTTCGTAATGACCTTGACCTTGGTCTTGTTGTTCAGCATCCTGGGCGCAGTCTGGGCCGCGTTTTATTCCGCCAACCGCCTGGTCGCCCCGATCCAGGATCTCGCCGCTGGAACCCGCGCCATCGCCGAGGGCGATTACGGGCGGGAGTTACACGCGCCGAGCCAGGACGAATTGGGATTTCTGGTCGAATCGTTCAACGAGATGACCCGCAAGATCGCACTGGCGCGCGATGAGGCTAAGCGCAGCCAGGATCAGGTCGAGGCGCAGCGCTCCTATTTGGAGGCCGTCTTAGGGCGCCTGTCCTCGGGTGTGTTGACCCTGGATCCCAATCTCGGCCTGCGAACCGCGAATGCGGCCGCGAGTAAGATCCTCGGCGTCGAGCTTGTGCCGCTCCTTGGCCAGAGCGTGAACAGAATTTGTGCCGCCTTCCCCTATTTGCAGCCCTTCGGCGATGCGCTGCGCAATGCCCCCGATTCGCCGCGTTCGGACTGGCGCGAGCAGGTGCAGTTGTTCGGGACCAGTGGGCGGCAGGTGCTGATGTGCCGCGGTACGACCTTAGCGGGCGCGAGCGCGCGGGTGCGGGGACACGTGATCGTGTTTGACGACATTACCGCCCTGCTGCAGGGACAACGGGACGCGGCCTGGGGCGAAGTCGCGCGCCGCTTAGCGCACGAGATCAAAAACCCCTTGACGCCGATCCAGTTGTCCGCGGAACGCCTGCGGCAAAAATATCTCGGCACGTTGGCGGCGAAAGAAGCTGAGGTGCTCGATCGGCTCACCCATACGATCGTGCAGCAGGTCGAAACCATGAAGAATATGGTCAATACGTTCTCGGAGTATGCCCGCACGCCCCAGATGCAGCCGAAAGCGTGCCGTCTCAATGAATTGATCCAAGAAATACTGGATCTCTATCAAAGCGTCGATCGCGACGCCGTATTCGCGGCCGATCTCGATCCCGAGCTGCCCGTGACCTACGCCGATCCCGGACGCCTGCGCCAGGTTTTGAACAATCTTATCAAGAACGCCTTGGAAGCGAGTGAAGGCCAGTCCGCCCCCCCCTACATCACCGTCAGCACGCGCAGTGTCGAGGACGCGAGCCACCGGTTCGTCGAGCTACGCATCGCCGATCGCGGGCCGGGCGTCCCGAAGGAATTGCTGGGAGGCCTGTTCGAGCCCTACATGACCAATAAACCCAAGGGCACCGGTCTTGGGCTGGCCATCGTAAAAAAAATCATCGAGGAGCACGGGGGTATCGTCTGGGTCGAAAACTTACCGGCCGCCGGCGCCTGTGCCGTGATCCGGCTGCCCGTGACGGCGGGCGCCGAATCCCCCGCCCGCGCAGCGCAAGCGCTATGAGCGCCCAGCATCTCTTGGTCATCGATGACGAGCCCGATATCCGCGCGCTCCTGGGCGAGATCCTGGAAGACGAGGGCTACGAGGTCTCGCTCGCCGACAACGCTGAGCACGCCCGCGAGTCGCGCCGGGCCCGGCGGCCGGACCTCGTATTGCTCGATATCTGGATGCCGGACTGCGACGGCATCACCTTGCTCAAGGAATGGTCCGGGGGTGCCCCGCTCGACATCCCGGTGATCATGATGTCAGGACACGGGAGCGTCGAGACGGCAGTCGAGGCAACGCGCCTCGGGGCCTACGACTTCATCGAGAAACCGCTGTCGATGGCGAAGCTCTTGCTCACGATCAAACGCGCCTTGGAGGCCGCGGCGCTCACTCGTGAGAACATCAACCTCAGAAGCCAGGCAACCCCGGAGCCGGTGGGCGGTAGCCCCGCATTCATCCGGCTGCGAGATCAAGTCAAGCGCATCGCCTCGCATCATACCGCGGTATTTATGCGTGGAGAGCCCGGAACGGGCAAGGAGGTATTCGCCCGCTATCTACATAATCACAGCCCGCGTGCACAGGCGCCCTTCGTGAGCGTCGCCGTCGCGGGACTGGCGGTGGAAAACCCGGCTGCGGAACTTTTCGGCAGCGAGGAAGAGGGGAACGTGCACTTCGGCTCCCTGGAGAAAGCCAACGGGGGGACCTTGTTTCTTAAGGACATCGCCGACCTCGAGCTCGGTCTCCAGGCGCGCCTCCTCAGCGCCCTGGAGTATCAAAAGTTTCTCCGCGTAGGCGGGCGCGACCCGGTCAGTATCGATGTCCGCATCGTCGCAGCGACGCGCTACGACCTCATGGAATACGTTCGAGCCGGACGCTTTCGGGACGATCTCTACTATCATCTCAATGTGGTCCCGCTTCACCTTCCCTCTTTGCGAGAGCACGCGGAGGATATTCCGGAATTGTTGGCCTTTTATTGCGAACTGTTCGCTGCCCAGGAAGGATTACCGCGGCGCCGTTTCACACCCCCGGCCCAGAAACAGCTTCGCTCTTACGGCTGGCCCGGTAACGTCAGGGAACTGAAAAACCTGGTGCAACGGCTGCTGATCTTGGGTAGCGGGGAGACGGTGGAAGGCTTCGAGATCGAAGCCGCGCTCGGGATCCGCACCGCGGAGAGCTTGACCGAACCCTTGCCCGGGTTTGACCGCCCATTACGGGAAGCGCGCGAACAGTTTGAAAAGGCTTATTTTGAGTATCAGCTCCAGCGCGCCGGTGGGAGCATTAGCCGGATCGCGGACCGTGTGGGCCTCGAGCGCACCCATCTTTACCGCAAATTACGGGCCCTCGGCATCGATCCGAAACAGACCTCCGGCGAGTCTGCGAATTAAGCGCCGGCGCCGCCGCGTATGAACCGCATTGCCCAGTTCGAGGAGCTCCTGCGGCGCGGCCGCGACGATGCGACCTTACGCTTCAGCCTCGCCACCGAGTACTATAAATGTGGCCAGCCTGCGGCCGCAGCGGAACATCTGCGCCAAGCCATCGCGCTCGATCCCGGCTATTCCGCGGCCTGGAAACTTTATGGAAGAGTCCTCGCGGAACAAGGCCTGACCAATGAGGCCATCCAGGCCTATGAACAAGGTATCACCCTCGCCGAGAACCGCGGCGATATTCAAGCCGCGAAGGAAATGCGCGTCTTTTTGAAGCGCTTGCAGAAGGATCGGTCGCGCCCAAGCGACCGCTAAGCCGACGCTGCCCCACCGGCCATCGGCACTCACTGGCAGGCTGCTCGCACAGGTGATCTCGTTCTTGTGACTGCCCACACCGGCCGAGACCCGGACACCGGAAAACTGGAAGAGGGACTCGAGGCACAAACGCGGCGGATGCTGTCGAATATAGACGCGGTTTTGAACGCAGCAGGTTGCTCTCCTGCGGATATCGTCAGGGTTACGCTCTGCTGCCAGACATCAAGGATTTCAAAGCCGTGGATCTGATATACTCCGCCTGGCTTCCCGGCCTGGCGATAACCCCGCTACCTGCCCGCACGGCGTTTGCGGCGGCTTCACTTCCAGCGGGAGCGCTGGTGATGCTCGACGTCGTAGCGGCGTATCCGTTTGATAAGATGCCGGGCCGCTCTTAGTCAAAACGAACGGAGCTTTAGCCGTCATTTGAAAGATGTAACGTCAACGTCATTTGGTTATGTCATCGCGTTTTTGCTGCCCGGGCTGGCGGCGCTATACGCTCTCGGGCTGTGGTCAGCCACGATAGCAGAAATACTTCGCACGTTTTTAACTTCAGACTCGAACATCGGTCTCTTCTTACTCGTTATTGCAACCGCACTTGGCTTAGGCTTGCTGGTGACCGTATTGCGATGGTTCTTGTTCGAGCGATGGTTATGCAAAGATTACTGCTTGGATGATGACCATTTTGCTCAGCTAGGTATCGAAGCGAAGTTAATGGCTTTTCGTGCGGCAACCGATGAACAATATCGTTATCACCAATGCTTCGGCGGCATTACCGTAGTCCTACCCTTTCTATATATAGGATGGCTGGTTCATTACTGGAACGAGACAAGCATCTTGCTCAAACTTCTATCGGTTCTTCTTTTCATTATAATTGAGTATGGCATAGGCAAAGGCGCAACGCATGCCTACAACATCTACGTGAAACGCGCAAAATACATACTTAAGAAAGACACACCTGCAGGCGAAAGAGGATTATAGGTATGCCAAACGGATGGGGTCGCAAAGGCGGCAAAGGTAAAGGCAAGGGATGGGGCGGTGCCGTTCCGCACCACGAGTTTCAGCAGGTCATTGATTCCTATCTTCAACCCTTGCTAATCCATAGTATTCAAAACACTTTGTCTGAGCTATCAGACGCACTCTTACGGAGGCTATGGCAATCGGCGGAAAGGCGGATGCCAATGAGGTTCTATGTTTCCGCCAAAGTCGCTGAAACTAACCTGATTGTTTCCTCAACCGACGATACCGACGCATCTTCATGTGCAGTGGGTGGTGAACGCGATGAACCAATTGTCGGTGTAGCCTTTGCCAGCAAAACAACTGTGTTCAGCAATCATGTCAATGGCTGTAGTGTGATCTTTAACCTGGCCGGGGAGAGACTGGGGCAAGTATCAAGTGGTTTTCCTGCTTTACTAAAAGATGAGAAGCCTGTTGCAAAATGGGTTTACGCGAATCCGATACTGGAGGTCCCAGACAATCTATCGCCGGACGCCCAGATTATCGGCATCCTGGGAGTCGAAGGAAATGATGACAAGTTATATGGCGTCTTCACAAACAATGTCTTTCAAAAGGAAGTAAAGTCAATATCCTGTGAGGTTGGGCAATATTTGAGTGTGTTGAGTAGCTTGAGGCAAGTAGATAGATTGTGAGTCCAACGGTGAGTCCTGGGGAACCTTCACTCCCAGCGATGCCGACGTTTTGGGGTCTACCATCGAATTTGTGCGGATGACGGCCCCGAAGCGTAACATCTTGTCCTGACGGGGTGTGGCTCATGGGGTCCGTTGCGGCTTGCCGATTGACTCGACTCTGAAATGCCACCCCGTCATCCGCATCATCCGTGGCGTCTTCCGGGATCCGCCACCGCCTCGCCACCGGCGCCCCCGATGGCAAGCTCTTGGCCGAGTTCGACAGCCTTACACCCCCGCCCGGGTTCGGGGAATTCTTCAGGAGGACCCTGTGACCGAATACAATTACACCGTGATTATAGAGCGCGAAGAGAGCGGCGGTTACCATGCTTTCTGTCCTACCCTCCGAGGTTGCCATTCGCAAGGTGATTCTTACGAAGAAACCGTTCAGAACATTACCGAAGCCGTCCAACTGTATATCGAAAGCTAAAAAGCCCTGGGTGTTCGCCGAGTGCGTCGCGCGGTTTGGCTGGGTGTGTCACGCATACTGCCTATGGACAATCACTATCATTTCCTGGTGGAGACCCCGCTGCCCAACCTCGCCAGGGGCATGCGCCAGTTGAACGGGATCTACACCCAGCGCTTCAATCCCCGCCATAATAGTGGGACCACGTTTTCTAGCACGCTATAAACGCAGGTCCCGCTACTCTGCCTAACTTCAGCGTCAACCTGGATGCCCAACTACGCTCCGTTGGGTGCCGGTTACGCTTTGCCTTAGACAGTGGGAACCACGAGAGGTATATTTACTCATAGGCCAATTCAAATACTCCCGGTAGGTGACACATGCGAAACGAATTTACGGCAATTTTTGAGCGCGACGCCGAGTGGTATATTGCCTACTGTCCCGAGATTCCCGGCGCAAATGGTCAGGGCCGCACAAAGGAAGAAGCCCGAGAGAGCTTGGCTGGCGCAATTGCTCTCATTCTTGAGGATCGACGTGAGGATTGCCTACGTGGTGTGCCTACGGAAGCGGAACGTGAAACAATCGTATTATCGTGAAGCGCAGCACATTGCTCTTGCATTTGCGACAACACGGCTGTTATCTCAAGCGCGAAGGTAGTTCTCACTCACTTTGGACCAATCCCGCCACTGGTGCTATCGAAGCCGTTCCACGCCATATTGAAATCTCCAACCATTTGGCGCGAAAGATTTGTCGGAATCTTTCAGTACCTGAAGTTAGAGGTTAAGAAGCCACTGTCTAACTTTTCACTCCAGAGGACGCTCCTATCGTCGCGCCCCTGAATTCAGGTGTATTCAGGCGTTATGCCACGGTGCCTGACGCGCTATACTGACGCACGTCATACGGAACAGACCTGAACAGACCGCGATTTCCGCTCTGGCTGATCATTGACTATCTCACCTCTACCACCCGCGTCCCGGTCTGGAGCGCAGCGACAAGCTGCGGCAGCAAGGTGTCGAAAGCGCACAACAACACCTGTTTACGGCAGTTCCCCAGGCGCACCCAGATGAATTGCACACCCGCGTTCGGTCGGTTGGCGATAGGAAGAAAATCCTCATCTTTACTGATGAGTACGAACCTCTCCGCCACCACCCGATGCCAAATCGTGGCATCGTCAGATTCGTCCAGACCCAAATCCAGAACATGCCGACACTCGTGTCCTTGTGCGCTCGAGTGCCTGCCAGCGCCGCTCGGCGCCGAAAGAACGCTCAGGGGGCGTATGTCCGTTTCGTGGCCGAGGGGCTGAAAGCCCCCTCGATCTGGCGTGCCTTGCGCGGCCAGATATTCTTGGGCCGGGAGGGCTTTGCCGCGCGCATGCAGGAGATCGCAGCGGGTCCGGCCGATCGCTCCGAGATCCCGCGTGCCCAGCGCCGCCCCACCCGTTCGCTCGCGGCCATCGCCCACGATGCCACCGACACCCAGGGGCCATGGCCACGGCCTATGCGAGCGGCGCCTATTCGCTCTCCGAGATCGGCCAATTCTTCGGCAAGCATTACAGCACGGTAAGCCGCGTTGCTCGCAAGAGATTAATCCGTTAATACAATACCTAACCCCGAGATCGGGGCCGCAGGAGTCTAAAACTGCGCTTAACCGGCGAGCGGCGAGCTCCGCTTGCCGCGAGTCCGTGTTGAAGCGCTTGTTAAACCCCGCCCTGGCGCGGCGATTTCCTCTCTCACGACCTGACGAACTGCCTCAAGCATCGAGCGCTGCTGAATGTAAGCAAGGAGCGCATCATTGATCAGGGTTTGATAGTTACCCCCGCCAGCGCGGTCGACGACCGAACGAAAGTGGTCGATGACTCGGTTATCTAGGCGGATGGAAATCTTCGTTTTTCCAGATTCGGCTTTGATCACCGGCCCGCGCTTGGCGCGGGAAAAGTCGATGTCCCGGTACGGTTCAGCGGCGTCTTTTTTCATAATTGCGACCTCTGGCGTTTGTTTGCCTCCAAGCCGAGATGATGCGCACTGCATCAGGGTCGCGATGCGTGTACACAACGACCAGGAGATTCCCCAGGCCGCTCAGGCCCAGAGTGGCGAGCGCTGCTCACCCACGGCGTCAGGGTCTTCACGCGTTAGCGCGAAGTCGTCTTCAAGGACAGTGACGGCCTCCGCAAAGCTGACTCCGTGGTGTGCGAGATTAGCGTCAGCCTTGCCTGGATCCCATTTGGTGTCCACGCGGACATAGTATAGACATTTGTCCGCCGCGTAAAAAGTCGCGGATTGCGGAGTCTAACGGTGGGTACAGTGACGATACCTGGGACATCAAAGGCGCCAGCACGCCAGAACGGCCACGAACCGTGTATCACTTAAACTTGAGGACGCGTGGACGGGGTCTGGTCTTTCGTTTTTCCGAGATCGGCCAAAGTGGGTATCCACTTCGCGCAAGTGACCCCTATGTGTTGTGGTCAAGCGATTTGGCTCTTCCCACGAGGTTTCGGTATGGGGTGGGTAGCATAGTGGCGGCTTGCTGCATCAGACGGTAGAAAAGCAACCCGCGTGAACG
>JBIMKD010000251.1:0-15218 GCA_043673815.1 Chromatiales bacterium | reverse complement strand
GGCCTTCAACTTATCTTCGCTACGGCCGGCGATGACCGTACGGAGTCCCTCGCGCGCCAAACGCCGCGCGAGCGCCGCGCCCAGACCATTGCCATGCCCAACACCAACGACGATTGCGGTGCCAAGTCCGCCAGTGCTCACGTCCGAAGCTCTCCCTCAGAAAAAGGACCCCTATCGATCATCGCAGTTATGACGCCCTTCCGAAGATCAACGTAAAGTTGGCTGCCGGCATATCGATCTGGGCGTTCAAGCGTAGGCCGTGTGCCGCCGCCGCCTTCTTGAGATCGGCCACGTCCTTAAGACCCCATTCGGCAACGCCCGCGGAGCGTACCTCGGCGTCGAAAGCCTGGTTGGATGTGGTGGTGTATGCGCCGCCCACCTTAAACGGGCCGTAGATCGCGAGGAAGCCATCTGGTTTCAGCAGGCTACTGGCGCAACCCATCATGCCATCGGCGATGGATATTGGAGCGACCTGAAAGATGTTGATGCAGAAGATGACATCGTAATTGGCCTTGCTCGGCGAGGGCCAGGTTTCGGGTTTAGTGACGTCCAGGTGAATAGGAGCCGAGATGTTTGAGTTGCCTTGTTCGGTGCTCAGTCGTCGGATGTTGTCGAACACATCCCTGTCCTTGTCGGAGGGTTGGAAGCGTAGATGCCTAAAGTGCGGGGCAAAGTGATTGATGTGCGCCCCGCTGCCGCTGGCAAATTCCAGTACCACACCTTCCCGCTGCGGAAAGCGTTGCTTGAATACTTCTAGGATGGGATCACGATTACGGCGACCGGCCCACGCAACATAAGGGCTCAAGGGATGGGGATCGAGTACAGGCCTATCATCGGTTGTGGGCGTTGCTACGGACATGGCTGCCTCCACGTAGTTATACTTAAAGTTGATGGTGTGCTGGCGTCATTCGTTATTGCCAGATCCTATTTAAGGCACACGATGTGCCACATCTTATGTGATTGATTTCTGGACTGTCGTGATTGGAGGACGGTCCAGAATAGGAAACGTCTCTTCCCTATGTGAAAATAGCCTTCACTAGCTCCCTCGCTCTCAACGTGTTGCCAGGACGGGAGCTATAGTCGAATCTACTCGCCACAATTCATTTGACATTCGCCCAGACGGAGGCATCCATGCCTAGGACCCATTCGCCCAAACCCGGTGCCAAGACCTTAATCCCCCGGTTTCCGTTTTCGAATCTTAGCCCCACAGCGTTCTTGCAGGCGTTCCTAAACGGCATGATGCGGATTTGCGCTAGACACGGTCTTGGCCAGCGTGACCAGATCATCCAACAGCTCGGGCTCGACGCCGGCGAGCAGTTCGAAGCGGCGTATAGGTACGAGCGTCGACTGCACAAGCCCCTTACCCACGACCAGTATGCCGATGTGATCCTTTCCATCAAGAATCACATCGGTGGTAACTTTTCCCGATCATCGGCCGCACCCGGGTGCGTTCGTGTCGTCAACACACGCTGTCCGTTCGGGGAGCGGGTGAAGGATTTCCCGGAGCTATGTCATATGACCTCAAGCGTCTTTGGCGGTATTGCCGCGCGCAACTTTGGCTATGCGAAAGTCGAGCTCCGCAAACGTATCGCTACCAACGACGGGATGTGCGATGTCTTGATCTACACCGATGCCGACCTAGCTGCAGGCAAACCCGGCATAGACTACCGCCGGGATGCGGTTCCGCCCATGCGGCCTTTGGCGGAGGATACGTATCGGCGAATCCAAGAACGAATGGACGCCGTATGGGTCGCCGACACGACGGTACAGGGCCGCTCGGAAAGGGATAAACCGGCGCTGGTCGCGCAATCCCCTGTCATGCAAAAAGTCTTGTTCGATGTCGAAAGAGTAGCGCCGACCAAGGCGACCGTCCTCGTCACCGGAGAGACCGGGGTGGGCAAAGAGGTGATCGCACGGGCGATCCATGCGATGAGCGATCGCTGGAACAAGAAGTTCGTCCCCGTGCATTGCGGTGCGATACCCGATACGCTCATCGAGAGCACCTTGTTCGGTCATGAGAAGGGGGCGTTTACTGGCGCCTACGAAGTCCACCATGGGCTGTTTCAACGGGCCGAAGGTGGAACACTTTTCCTAGATGAGATCAATACCCTGCTTCCGGCCACCCAGATCAAGTTGCTGCGTGTCCTTCAGGAAGGTGAGTACGAACGTGTCGGAGGCGATCAGGCATTGTATGCGGATGTGCGCATCATTGCGGCCAGCAACTGTCACCTGGAGCAGGCCGTAGCCCGCAACGAGTTTCGGCGCGACCTTTTTTATAGACTAAACGTCGTGCGAATGGACATACCCCCTTTACGGCAGCGGCCGGAAGATATCCCGGTGCTCGTTGAGCACATACTGGCTAAGCTCCACGCAAAGCATAAAAAGCCCATCGCCTCAGTTACTGAGAGTGTCATGTCAGAAATGCAGCGGTATAGTTGGCCAGGGAATGTGCGCGAATTGGAGAACGTGCTGGAACGGAGCTTCGTGTTAGCAACGAGCAGCACGATCGACTACGTCGACACTCCGCCTCCCTTGCTAAAAGAGGACGATAGATGCACCGTGTCCGACCCTCACGTATGGAAAACCGTCAGGCAAGAAGCGCTGGCTGACACCGAACACCAGTACCTGGAGGACGCCCTGCGCCGATTCCGGGGCGACGTCAAGGCTGTGGCGAGGTCTATGGAACTATCGCCCCGTGCGGTATACATGAAACTCCGCAACCACGGTCTCAATCCCGGCCGATTTCGATAGGCACTCAGATATCCCCATCCGATCGGTTCCTCACCCCTTGCCCCTGACAGCAACTGTGTTCCATGTCAAGTTGGTTTCAACGGTGTGTTCGTCCATGGGGTAGTGGTTTTGATGGCGTTTAAAATGGTTAACTACTTGCACATGCAGGCGATGTCGGGGACGCTCTGGAGGAGATTATGGATACGAGCGTGTCCAAACCGGGAGTCGGCTGTTACTGTCTCCTCACGCGACGGCAAAGGTCGCTCCCACGGTATTTGGCGAGCGCCCTGTGCTCAAGTTAATATTTGCCTCTCTCCTTCGTGGCTCAGAACGATGGCACGGGCTGACCATTGCCGAATTCGAACGCCTTCAGCTTGAACGACTCAAGGAGTCCGGACAATCGGGGGACAGACCGATATCGCTAGTCAAACATATCAGCATTACGCGAAATCGGCACGGGCTTCGATGGGCGTCCCGCCTTACCCTTCCACTCGGTGCGCGACGCGCTTCTCGGGATGATCAACCTGCCACTGGCGCTCATTGGCGGCGTCATCGGGGTAATTCCCTCGGGTGGGGTCTTGTCGGTTGCTTCCATTATCGGCTTCATCACCCTCTTCGGAATCGCCACCAGCAATGGGGTCATGCTGATCGCCCACATCCATGCCTGGTGGAACAGGAAGGCGTCACGGATCTGATCGTTGCCGTGGTACGTGGCGCGCTGGAGCGTCTGGCGCCTATCCTGATGACAGCGCTGGCGGCGGGCCTTGCGCTCGTGCCGGTCGCTGGTGCGCGAGCCCATCGGCGGGGAAGGCTACGACACCCTGATCGCGGCCTATGGCCGTGCCCTCGCCACGCTGAGCCGCGACATCGCGCGGACGATCCGTTCGGCAGGATCCGAAGCGCTTTGAAGCAAAAAAAACCGCAGTTGGATTTCCACTTCGACGCTGGCAAGCGTGTTCCGCTGGGGCGCGCCGGGTGATGCAACGCAGATGGCCCCTTCGGCAGACCCTGGAAGGACCTGGGAGGGTACTCAACAGGAATGCAGGTCGCAGACGTTGTTGCCCTGGAACGCGTTCCAGATGCGGTGGCGAGTGCGATTGAAGCGGAAGTGGCAGGGTTTCTGGAGCGGTATCGTGAACGAAGACATCGCAGGGGCTGAGCCGGATGGTCCGCAATGGGTATTTGCCTGGGCGAGCCATTCAAACGGGTGTGGGCGCGGTGGAGGTGCGCATGCCGCGGGTTCGGGATCGGGAGAAGGCGATCCGATTTAGCTCATCGATTTTGCCACCCTATCTCAGGCGCACCAAGACGTTGGAAGAGCTGTTGCCTTGGTTGTATATGAAAGGGCGACTGTCACGAGTCGCCACGTTTCATGGAGCCCGGCCGTCGGTGTCCTGGACTCCAGCTCCCCCAACAGCGTTTGTTCCGCAGCGTCGTCCGCCACCAGAAGGGATTGCCCTCCGCCATTCTTCGGCAAAACGGGGGTCTTGCTGGAGCAGGCCGTTTCCTGATAGTGGTAGGGCAACAATTCGAGCCACGTGGTCTGTGAAGAGCTACCCCATTTCTGTTTCCGAATATTATCTCGATGAAATACGTAACTAACTGACGAAAAAGGGGGTGTAAGTCAGTAAGGGGTCGGCGCCGCTGGGCAAGCTCGCCCTCATTGCCCCGCGGCTCTTCTTCCGCAACACGCTGGTGTTCCTCGCGGTAGACCACACGCGCCTACAGGACCTAGATGAAGCGGTGCGTCGCTATCTATGGATAATTAGAATTCGCGACAGACAGGGTCGCCGTGAAAAGGTTCGGGTTCCGGTGATGCCGCGAGCGACTGGACTTGGTCCGGATTTAAGACCGATTCGTATACCTTCTGGGATTGAAGTCCTTTACCAGAGTGCTTGATCGAGGTGTCCAAGGGAATGACCATGACCGCCCGCGGATTATAAAGATGGATTAAGTTCCAGACTTCGCTAGGCTGGCGAATACCGACATTGGCGAGATCAGGCCCCGTCCGCTGTGTGCCCAGGAGCGGTGGGGCCTCCAAGGCGTAGTCTTCCGCAACCGATCCCCGGCCGTAGGGTTTATCGACCGCCAGATCGCGCACAAACTGCGTGTGGCAGAAACCGCATCCGTCGCGCAAATAGAGATCCCGACCGAGGAGTTCCATCTGCGTTGGGGGTTTTAGGTCTGCGTGTGGAGGAATCTTCTGGATGTCCAAGGCGGGCAGGACGGCGACGACGAGTGTCAGCGTCAGAAAGCCGGTGAGGGCCACCGCCACTAGGGCACGATGGTCGGTATGTAGGCTCACGCGAGTGCCTCGTGAGCCCGCGTTGCCGTAATGGACTGCGCACGCGGGCGCATGGCCCAGAGATTCACCGCGAACACAAAGTGGCTCGCAACCATCAGCACGCCGCCGATGGAGCGCCATAACCACATCGGGGCGGCGGCCTCGATCGAGGCGATAAAGGATTCTCCTTTGACCCATGATAATCCTTGTAAGACCCCGGCCGCCGAGATCGAGGTAACGTAGATACAGGCACCGACGAAGGCCAGCCAAAAATGCATGCCGATGGCCGTAGCGTTAGGCGCCTGGCCGGTGATGCGCGGAAGCAAGCCGTAGATTGCTCCCCAGATCAGAAACGCGACGAAGCCGTAAACGGCCAAGTGGGCATGGCCGACGGTGTAATTGGTGAAATGCCAGTAGATATGGGCGGTGCGAAACGCCTCGATCGTCCCCTGGGTCGAAGCCAGTGCATAACCCCATACGCCGACCAGCAGGAACATCAACGCGTAGCTCCGCCGCACCAGTCCCCAGGATCCGCGCATGGTCAAGAAAAAGTTTCCGGCCCCCGACCAGACCGGCACCATCATGCCGACGCTAAAGAGAATGGCGGTTGTTTGTAACCACCATGGGATCGGCGCAAAGATGTAGTGATGTGCGCCGATGAGGGTGTAGAACAGCATATTGGTCCAGAACCCCAGGACACCCAGCGCATAGGAGTAGATCGGTCGGCCCAGAATGCGCGGCAAGGCCCAGTAGGTGACGCCCAGGACCATCGGCGTGAACCACATCCCCACGACGTTATGCATGTAATAACCTTGGATGACAATGTTACCCAGCCCGCCCTGATAGAAAGGCAGGTAGCCCACCACGTAGATCACGGCGAGCCAGCAAAACGCCCCGAGTATGTACCAGTTGGAAATATAGATCTCCGGGATCTTGCGTGCGGCCACGGTGCGGTAATAGTTATAGCCATTGATCACCAGACCGACTCCGAAAGGAACGGCGACCGGCCAGACCCATTCCCGATATTCCTGCGGCCCTGTGCTGATACCGAGCGAGAGCGTAATCAATCCGCACAGGATTGCGAGATTCCAGAGCGCCAAGCCGACATAGGCGAGCGCTGGGCGCCATATGGGCACCTGCGAGGTGCGGTAGGCGATGTAGTAACCGAGCCCGACTAAAGCCAGAGTGGTCCAACCCAACAATACCGTGCTGGTATGGATCGGCCGGATGCGACCGAAGGAAAGCCACTCGGTTGCGAGGACGTCCGGCCAAAAAAGCTTTACAGCGGCCAGCAAACCATAGAGGGTTCCGACCAACAACCAGAAGGTCGCTGAAATGAGGTAGGCATAGACGACCCGGATCGATACCAGGTCATGGCCCGAAGGCAGTGACCCGGCGAGTGTGTTCATCGTGCACTGACCTTGGTAGGGGAGACCGATAGGACGCGTTTCTCATCCGTCAAACTGGGTTTTTTATTGAGCCAGGCTTCCCGTGGGTCGATTCTTCCTTGAATAAGCAGAGACCACGCCAGAGCGATAATCCGCCCGGGGCACTAGTCGAGAGCGCTCCTGATTGTAATTCTAATCTCGGAACGCGGCAAAACGCCACTGGGTGTGGCAGTTTACAACTAGGTCAAATCCCAGCGCTTTTTGTAGCGGTAGAGTGTGGTGCGGTCTATGCCAAGCCGGCGTGCGGCTTCGGTGATATTGCCTCCGGATTCCTCGAGGGTGCGCCGGATCAGATCCTGCTGGACCCCGCGTAGATCCGTTGCTATGTCGACGGCCGGCGTTGGGTCGTCGGCGGCGGAACGTATGTAGGGCGGCAGGTGTTCAGGTAAAATTTCGGAGCCTTCTACGGTCAGGACCCAGCGCGCACAGAGATTGCGGAGCTCGCGAATATTGCCGGGCCAGAGGTAAGCCATAAGACAGCGGGCCGTGGTTGGAGATAGCCGAGGCACCTCTCTCCTTGCCTCTAAAGAGGCCGCATTAAGGAATGCCGCGGCGAGCCGCAAGACATCCTCGCCGCGTGCCCGCAACGGGGGCAGGGTGATTTCAATCACGCTCAAGCGATGGTAGAGATCGAGGCGAAACTCGCCTTTTTCCACCCGGCGAGGTAACTCCGGGCTAGCAGCCGCGATCAGACGCACGTCTACGTAGACGGGATTCGTGCTACCGAGCCGCATCAGCTCCCCTTCTTCAAGGACGCGCAGAAATTTGGCCTGAAAATCGAGCGGCAGGGAATCTATCTCATCGAGGAACAAAGTGCCTTTGTGGGCGGCTTCGAACTTGCCCATTTGTCCGTCTCGGCGCGCACCGGTAAAGGCGCCTGGCGAGTAACCGAATAATTCGCTCTCGATAAGATCACGCGGCAGCGCCCCGCAGTTCATCACCACAAAGGGGTGACTCGCGCGCGCGCTCGCGGCATGGATCGCATGAACGACCAGTTCCTTTCCGGTACCGGTCTCACCAAGCAGTAGGACAGGGTTTTCCCGCGGGTCGTGCGCAGCAGCCGAGGCCAGTTTCAAGGCGCTGAGTATGGATGCATTTTCTCCTTGAATGTCGCTAAAGGTATAGCGTGCAGCTCGTCCAGAGGGCCTTACCGAGACGAGCGGTTTAGCGAGAGGGTGGAGGTCGGAAAGTATTAGTACCGAACCCAAATGACGGTGATCGATACGCACAGGCTCGACCCGGCATTGAAGGCTGCGGCTCTCCCTAAAGCCCGCGGTGAGATCGATACGCTTCTCGGCCGGCTCCGCCGCGGCGAGCGGAGCTTGCAGGGCGTTCCATAGATCGGGTGCAATGTCCGATAAAGTCCGATTCATGAAAATCGTTGCCACGACTCCAAGCCGGGCGGCTGCGGTGTGGTTGATTTCGATGACCCGAGCGGTTTCGTTTAACAGCACTAGTCCGTCGCTCGGCCAGCGTCGTTCCAAATCACGATAAAGGGACCGCAGCGCATCCCCTTTTTGGTGTTCAACGATCACCCAATTCTGCTCCACCAATTGGGCGATCGACATCGTGAGGGCCATCATCTGCGCGCTCGCGCTACGCGCGGGACCGGTGATATCGATTACGCCGACTATGCGGCCCGAATCGGGATCACGCACCGGGCTGCCGTAACAGACCCAAGGCTGCCAGCCCTTACAATAGTGTTCATGACCGAACACGAGCTCCGGGCGGCCGAGGGCGAGCGGCGTCCCAACGCCGTTGAGACCGACCATCTGTTCAGACCACAGCGTGCCGGTTGTGAGGTTGATGTCTGCAAGACGCGCCTGGATCTCAGGATGGCCGACCTCATAGAGGATGAGGCCGTGAGCATCGGCGAGCACGGCCACGTGACCGATTCCCCCCATGAGTTTCTGGAACCGATCCAGGATCGATTTTCCGACGCGTCCGAGCTCATCGCTGTGCAGAATCGATTGCAGCTCTTCGGGGGTCATGCCAATAGACGCTCGCTCCGCATGCGGGTTGATTCCTTGTTCGCGGCAGCGCATCCAACCCTCGAGTACGACCGGGCGCGGTGCAGGGCCAGGGATGGTGCCATCGTTGATAAACGATTCCCAGGCGGCAGCGATCTCTTTACTGGCACGAGTGAGATGAACCGGGGCCGGCAGCTCCGAATGCCAGGATTGTAGGGGTTTCATCACTACGCCTTCGCTCGATAGTCTGGATAGCATCATAACCGAATTTCTACCCCTATACTTTGAAGGAGTTGCAAACCGCCACACGGCGTAGCCATCTGCTACAGCCAATGGAAGTTCTTGCTGTGTATGGATGCTCGCGCGGCAGGCAGCTAGTCGATTGTTTTTCGGTGTTTTTAGAGGCACTCAGGGCATTAGCCATGCGAGTTTCGAGCACTGGCATGGTTCGTGTGCTTGGGGTTCGATGACATCAATGATGCCGGTGTGGCGCTCGTCGGTGTGAATAATTTGTCCATAAATAAGGAGAGTAAAGCTCATGCACATAAGAATAATCACATTAACCGGATTAGCGATGGCGCTGATATCGGGCCATGTGCTAGCAGACGCCGTGGAGGTTAAAGCAGCAGCGACCAAGTTTGAGCCGGCAGTAGTCTTTGTCAAAGCGGGCGACACCGTTCAATGGAGCAATATGGCCGCACACGACACGGTATCGCTAGCCGGGATGATCCCTGACGGTGCCCAGGCCTGGCAATCAAAGATGGGCGAAGACTTCAGTGTGACCTTGGATGCGCCTGGCGCCTATATCTACAAATGCAGCCCTCACGTCTCCTTGGGGATGGTCGGTGCCATCGTCGTGGGTGAGGGGAAGCCCGCAAATCTCGCCGCGGTCAAGAGCAGTCCCGAGAACAAAGGGATGATCGGCCGCGCGATCCGGGAGCTCGACAAGGCGCTACAAGCGAAGGGATTCTAAAACCGCTAAGTAAACGTTTAACAACAATCATGGTCTTCGCTTTAAGTTTACCCGTATCCCGCTAGCCCGCCCTCTGATGCCTCCATTCTAGCGGGGTGCGGGCCCTATTCCCCGCGGAGTTTCGGATCTGTCCTGGTAAGGAACGAGAGTGCCTCGGAGTGGATGGACGGTGCTAACGCAAAAGACGAGAAGGCGGCGGCGAGCGAGGCCGATTATGTCACGCGCGCCAAGCGCATCTTGGTAGCATTGAAGGAAGCGGCGAAGGCGGGCAAGGGGGCGGCCCAATTGGATGGGAGGATGATCGACGCCGTCTCCGCGCGTATGGCGGAGAACATCGTCAACATCGACAAGGCCATTCGCACAAGACTCAAAAGACCAGCAATGCAGCGGTGGCGGTTAAAGGGTAATCGGCTGCAGGAGGTAGCATGGATATTCATGAGTATCAGGCGAAAGAACTTCTGAAATCGTTTGGGGTTTCGATACCGTCCGGTGGGATTGCCTACAGTCCTGAGCAGGCCGTGTATCGGGCGAAAGAGATAGGTGGCGAGAAGTGGGTGGTTAAAGCCCAGATTCACTCGGGTGCACGGGGTAAAGCCGGAGGTATCAAAGTCTGCACAAAGGATACGGAGGTCTGGGAGGCCGCGGATCAGCTCTTGGGAAAACGGCTCGTCACTCACCAGACTGGCCAGCGCGGCAAACTGGTGCATCGGCTGTACGTTGAAGCGGCCACGGACATAGAGCGCGAAATTTATTTTGGCTTGGTGATGGATCGGCAGTCCGAACGGGTATTGGTAGTTGCGTCCGGTGAAGGCGGTATGGAGATCGAAGAGATCGCAGTCAAGAAACCTGGGTCGATTCTAAGACAATCCGTAGAGCCCGCGGTCGGGATGCTGGACTTTCAGGCCCGCGAGATCGCCTTCGGTTTGAAGCTCCCCGCCTCGCTCACGAGCCAGGCGGTCACGACCATCATGGGGGCTTACCGGGCGTTCCGCGATTACGATGCTACCATGGTGGAAATCAATCCCTTGGTTGTCACGAAGGACGGGCGTTTATTGGCCTTGGATGCCAAGATGGGCTTTGACGATAACGCCCTGTTCAGACATTCCAATATCTCCGAGCTGCGCGACAAGACCCAGGAAGACCCGCGCGAGATGGCCGCCGCGGACCGGGGCTTGAGCTATGTCGGGCTCGACGGAAATATCGGTTGCATCATCAACGGTGCAGGGCTTGCGATGGCCACCATGGACATGATCAAGCACGCCGGAGGGGAACCTGCGAATTTCCTCGACATCGGCGGGGGCGCTTCGCCCGAGCGCGTGGCCAAGGCGTTTAATCTGGTGCTGTCCGATGACAAGGTGCAAGCGATCCTGGTCAATATCTTCGCTGGCATCAACCGCTGTGACTGGGTGGCGGAAGGGGTGGTGCAAGCGGTAAAGAAGACCAATCTCCAGATCCCCCTCGTGGTCCGGCTCGCCGGTACCAACGTCGAGGAAGGACGGAAGATCCTCAAGGCCAGTAGCCTGCCCATTATCAACGCGGAGACCCTCGCGGAAGCCGCGCACCAGGCGGTCGCTGCCTGGAAAGAGGCGACGGGTAAGACGACCAGTATAAAATGATCGCGCTTTGGAGAATACGATGGCAATCTTAATCGACGAAAAGACACCGGTGATCGTGCAAGGGTTCACCGGGCAAATCGGCACCTTCCACGCCAAGGAGATGATGGACTATGGCACCAGCGTGGTAGGGGGTGTAACGCCGGGTAAAGGCGGGATGACGCACCTCGGGAGGCCGGTCTTCAATACCGTGAAGGAAGCCGTAGAAGCCACTGGAGCGCAAGCTTCCATTATCTTTGTGCCCGCTTCTTTCGCGGCCGATGCCATCATGGAGGCGGCCGATGCGGGGATCCGCTACTGTGTCGCGATCACCGATGGCATCCCGGCCCAGGACATGATCCGCGTCAAGCGCTACATGCGGCGCTATCGTGCTGAGAACCGCATGCGGCTGACCGGTCCTAATTGCGCGGGCACCATAAGTCCCGGTAGAGCCATGATGGGGATCATGCCTGGGCATATATACACGCGGGGGAATGTCGGGATCGTAGGTCGTTCCGGTACTCTGGGATACGAAGCGGCGTCGCAGATGAAAGCCTTGGGGATCGGGGTTACAACGAGTGTCGGGATCGGCGGAGATCCCATTAATGGCAGTTCATTTAAGGATATTTTAGAGCTCTTCGAGGAGGACCCCGAGACTCTAGCCGTCATGATGATCGGCGAGATCGGCGGGCCACAGGAAGCCGAGGCTGCCCATTTCGCTAAGGAGAACATGAGCAAACCCGTGATCGGCTACATCGCAGGATTGACCGCGCCAAAGGGCCGTCGTATGGGTCATGCGGGTGCAATTATCTCGGCCTTCGGGGAAAGCGCTGCGGAGAAAGTCGAAATCCTGCAGGAATGCGGTGTGACCGTGGCGCCGAGTCCGGCCGAGCTAGGCACGACAGTCGCGGCGGTGTTGGGGAAAGCAGCGTAAGGAACTGTGTGTCCTCAGGCCGCGGTTGGACTGGTTAAGGAATTGACGTGAAAGTTGTCATTGCCCCCGATTCGTTTAAAGAAAACCTCACGGCAATGGAAGTGGCCACCGCGATAGAAACCGGAATCAGACGCGTCCTGCCGCATGCGAGATGCGTCAAGGTGCCCCTCGCAGATGGTGGTGAAGGCACCGTGCAGGCTCTGGTCGATGCGACGGGAGGCCGTATTGTTAAGAAAAACGTTGTAGGTCCGTTGGGCAACCGGGTATCTGCGCGCTATGGCTTACTCGGCGATGGCGCAACAGCCGTTATCGAGATGGCGGAAGCCTCGGGTCTACCGCTGGTACCCAAGAATAAACGCGATCCATTAAGCACTACCACCTACGGTACCGGCGAATTGATGATCGATGCACTACGGCGCGGCGCCAAATCCATCATTATCGGTCTCGGCGGATCCGCGACGGTGGATGGCGGCGCCGGCATGGCGCAGGCGCTGGGCGTTAAGTTTGTGAAGAAGAATGGGAAGCCTTTGATCGGCTATTGCGCCGGTGGGGGTTTAGACACAATAGCCAAGATCGATGTCGAAGGGATCGATCCGCGCGTTCGCAACGCGACGGTTATCATCGCTTCGGATGTGGATAATCCGCTGTGTGGTCCGCGAGGGGCCGCGCAGGTGTTCGGTCCTCAGAAAGGGGCTACACCGGAGATGGTTCGGGCGCTCGATCGAAAGCTAAAGCATTTCGGATCACTCATTAGGCGCCAGCTTGGGATAGACGTATTGAGCTTGCCAGGTTCGGGCGCCGCCGGCGGCTTGGGAGCGGGGCTAATAGCCTTTACTGAGGCCACGATGACGCGCGGTATTGATCTCGTCATTAAGGCGACCGGGCTGGCTAAACACCTCAAGGATGCCGATCTTGTGATCACGGGGGAAGGTCGCGTCGATTTTCAGACGGCGTTCGGGAAAACGCCTTCGGGGGTTGCGGCCGTAGCAAAGAAGTATAGAGTCCCAGTCGTCGCCATCGGAGGGAGTTTGGCTGACGATGCCGCCGGTGTATACGCCCGCGGGATCGACGGACTCGAGAGCGCAGCCGCCAAGGACATGGATCTAGCGACGGCCCTCAAGAGCTCGCGCGAGCATTTAGCGAACGCGGGTGAGCGTGTGATTCGCCTAATTCTGATCGGTCGGCGGATGAAAAAGAAGTAATTCCACTACGCATCAGGACTCTATTTGATAAGGCTGTATCTGACTGTCTAGACGCATAGATTGACGGCGAGGGCGCAGATAGCAAGTGCCAAGATAAAATATGAGAACCAGGAGACAGCCGTGAAGACACCCGTTCAAGTGACCGTGACTGGCGCCGCCGGCCAAATCGGTTACGCACTAATTTTCCGGATCGCTGCAGGAGAAATGTTGGGCAAGGATCAACCGGTCATCTTGCGACTGCTTGAAATAACGCCTGCGCTGAAGGCATTGCAGGGCGTCGTGATGGAATTGAATGACTGCGCCTTCCCTTTAGTACATAGCATTGTCGCGACCGATGATCCCACTATCGCCTTCAAGGACACTGATTACGCGTTGCTGGTCGGTGCCAAGCCGCGCGGTCCGGGGATGGAGCGCCGCGATCTGCTCGAAGCCAATGCAGGAATTTTCAAGGTGCAAGGGCGCGTCCTTAATGATCACGCGCGGCGCGATGTCAAAGTGGCTGTCGTCGGTAATCCGGCGAATACCAATGCCTTGACGGCTCTGCGGAGTGCACCCGATCTCAACGGGAAGAATTTCACTGCACTGACCCGGCTTGACCATAATCGCGCACTCGCCCAGCTTGCGGCAAAGACCGGCTGGACCGTTAATGGCATCAAAAAACTGATTATTTGGGGAAACCATTCCACGACCCAGTACCCCGACGTCAGCCATGCGACGATCGGCGGGAAGCCCGCGAAGACCTTGGTTGACCAAGCTTGGCTAGAGCAGGAGTTCATCCCCCGCGTAGCCAAGCGGGGCGCGGAAATCATCAACGCACGCGGGGCATCGAGCGCCGCCTCAGCCGCACATGCCGCGATCGAGCACGTCAGGGACTGGGGCACTCCGAGCGATGATTGGACCAGCATGGCCGTCGCGAGCGATGGCAGCTACGGCATTCCCGAGGGGTTGATTTACTCATTTCCGGTCAGGACGGAAGGGGGTCAATACCAAATCGTTCAAGGCCTCTCCGTGGACGAATTTAGCCGAGCACGGATGGAGATGACGCAAAAGGAGTTGGAAGAAGAACGTGATGCCGTCGCCGAGATTCTTGGATAAATACACTTCTTAATCTTCAGGCGCATCGTCTTCGGCAAATCGATTGACAACAGCTTATGAGCAAGCTTTCACACTCGTACATCACACGGTTTGGGTTAGGAAAACGCACCATATGAATGATCCTTCATCTTTAGAAAAAACATCGGCCGATTTACCAGAAGAAGCCCTGGGTATCGCAGAAATCGCCAATGGCATCGTGCAACTTGGCAACGGTCTCGCGTCGATCGCCCAGGGAATATCGAAAACCGGAAAAATCATAAGCCCGATGCAAGGGTTGTTAGTCGAGTTCTTCGGCGCGGTCCAAGAAGTTCAAAAGGATAGTATGAAGCTCGGCGGGTTTCTGGGGTTGATCCGCCTGATACGCGACAAAGACTTTCAACGTACGATCCAGCTTCTCAAGGTCGTTCCTCTGCTTCTAGATCGCATTGCCTCAGCGCAAGCGGCCGGCAAGCCGTCCTAGTGGAAGTTACGGACACGTGTCCTGCAAACGTTGAATATCATAGCGGCCCCTCAGTGCCGCGCGGAGGAGGAGCATCATGCACGTATCGCTTGAACTGGCCGAGCGCGCTGTGGCTGCGGCATAAATGAAAGCAGTCGAGCTAAAGACCCAAATGTGTATCGCCGTGGTGGATTCGGGATCGAATCTTAAGGCATTTGCCCGGATGGATGATGCCTGGGTGGGGAGCATCGACATCGCTATCAAGAAAGCGAAGACCGCCTGCTTTTTCGGCATGCCGACGGGCCAGATAGGAAAGCTCTCGCAACCCGCGGGACCGTTGTATGGAATCGAGCATTCCAATGACGGATTGATCACTTTCCCAGGTGGCCTACCGATTGTGGACCAAGACGGAAGGAACCTCTGAACAAGTAACTAAAAATGGTTGCGGGGCACGCATACGAATCGATTTCAGACGGAAAAGCAGCCGTGAGGTCTGTTTGTCATCGTTCACGGGGCCATTTTCGCCCCGTTTGCCATACTGCAGACACACT
>JBIMKD010000250.1:0-5583 GCA_043673815.1 Chromatiales bacterium | reverse complement strand
TTTGGCTCTTCCCACGAGGTTTCGGTATGGGGTGGGTAGCATAGTGGCGGCTTGCTGCATCAGACGGTAGAAAAGCAACCCGCGTGAACGAGATGTTCGCCGATTGAATCGGAACGTGAATTCGTCCAGATAGTAGTCCAGGTGACGTTGCTGAACACCACCTTGGAGTGTCCCCATGAGCCACCGCTTCAAAAGCGACGCGATCCGATGGACGCGTGGCAAGAGTTTGTGGGCAGGACCCCCGCTGCGTTTTATGTTTCTGATGTTATGTTGGTAGCCGAGAGGCTCCAACCCAGAATATCCCAGCCATCCATCGGTGATCACCAAGGCGCCTGGGGTGACCGACTCTTCGACGAACGCGCGCAGATTCTCCGCCGAGGCGTCTGCAATGCGCTGGAGTCGGATGCGGCCTATCGCTCTTCCGCGTTGCTCCGCTGCCACCACGACAATCGCCTTATCCTGGGTTTCGCGGCCGTGGACATCCTTTTCTGGCGCTCCAATAAAAGTTTCATCTATCTCCACCGTGCCGCTGAGCCGGTCTCGCCCTGGGCGAACCATGGCGCGCCGGATCTTGTGAAGCCACGTCCAGGCCGTTTGGTAGCTCCCCAATGCCAGTACCCGTTGCAGGCCAAGTGCACTGGCTCCATGCTTTTGGCTCGTAACAAACCAGATGGCGAAGAACCAGTCTCGAAGAGGTTTGCGTGTGCCTTCAAACAAAGTCCCCGCCGTAACCGAAACCTCGCCCCCGCAGCGTCTACAGTGCATATACCCACGCGCCGTGACCCACGGTTCATTGCCTACACCACAACGAGGACACCCAAAACCGTCGTGCCACCGCAGACGGGTAAGATAGTCCCGACAATGAGCCTCGCTGGCGAACCACGCCTCGAACTCTTGAAACGTCCGCGGGTAGTCAATGCCAGGTTCAGGTCGATGTCCCTCGTCCACCTCCCCATACTACATCTTGGGGTCACTTGCGCGAAGTGGATACCCACTTCTCGCATTATGCCTTCGATTTGTCCGGCTTCGGCGAATTGCAACCGGCACGTCGCCCGCACGCTGCGGGCGACGTCCTCAATCTTCAAGACTTAGAGCTGCGGTTTTTCCGCACCGCTTTCCTTCATAATGCCTTTCTTCGCCGCCTCGAACCAAGAATCGACCTTGGTTACCATCGGCATGAGCTTGGCGTAAAATTTAGCGCCTAGGTAGAGACCTAGGACGATACCTAGAATCAACCAGACCATAGCACACCTCCTCTAAATTATATTTATAAACAAGCTGTTAGTCGTGTCCAGCCTTGCCTGCGGGATCGATACTTGGGCGTCGCATCGATCCGCGCGACGCTTCCGCTACGCCGCAGGCTTCACTCCCGACTATCAAGCATAGCATAGCCACAAGCTTCTGATCGTACGACCATCCTACTTCACGAGCCCAACCGGACAACTTATCCCGGTGCCGCCAAGCCCGCAGTAACCCCGTGGATTTTTCGCCAGGTATTGCTGATGGTAATCCTCGGCATAATAGAATTCAGGCGCGGGCAGGATGTCGGTAGTAATTCTCCGGAAACCGGCTCGGGTTAGAAGCGCTTGGTAAGCGTTCTTGCTCACCTGCGCCGCGCGTCCTGACAACGCCTCGTGAGGATGCGGGATGCTCGTGTGCCTCCCGAACATGCCTTACCCCTTGAGTAAATTCGCCTTTAATGCGCGTCTCATTATAATTGGCCGCTTTTAATCAGTCTCGGGAATTGCTGCGCCATGCCTCAATACGTTTATACCATGAATCGCGTCGGCAAGGTGGTTCCGCCCAAGCGGGTGATTCTACGCGACATCTCCTTATGTTTCTTCCCGGGGGCCAAGATCGGTGTGCTGGGACTCAACGGGGCAGGAAAATCGTCCTTATTGCGCATCATGGCCGGTATGGATAAGGACTATGACGGGGAAGCGATCCCGCAACCGGGGATCGCCATCGGTTTCCTTTCTCAGGAACCGCGGCTCGACCCCGGCAAGGACGTGCGCGGTAATGTGGAAGAGGCCATTGCGGGGAGCAAAGCGCTCCTCGACCGTTTCAATGCAATCTCGATGCGTTTCGCCGACCCGATGAGCGATGAGGAGATGAACCGGCTGCTCGAGGAGCAGGCCGGGCTCCAAGAGGCGATCGACACGGCCGGCGCCTGGGAGCTCGAGCGCACGCTTGAGATCGCCGCCGATGCGCTCAGACTGCCGCCCTGGGACGCCGATGTGAGTCAGCTCTCCGGCGGGGAACGGCGCAGAGTCGCGCTTTGCCGGCTGCTGCTGTCACAGCCCGACATGCTGCTCCTCGATGAGCCCACCAACCATCTGGATGCCGAGTCCGTAGCCTGGCTCGAACGCTACCTTGCCGGCTATCCGGGAACGGTGATCGCCGTGACCCATGACCGTTACTTTCTTGACAATGTCGCCGGCTGGATCTTGGAGCTCGACCGGGGTTACGGGATCCCCTGGCAAGGGAACTATTCCTCGTGGCTGGAACAGAAACAGCAACGGCTCGAACGCGAAGAGAAACAAGCGGAGGGCCGCCGCAAAGCCATGTTGCTCGAGCTCGAATGGGTGCGGACCAACCCGCAAGGACGGCACGCGAAAAGCAAGGCGCGCCTGCAACGCTTTCAGGAGCTTGCCTCCCAGGACTATCAGCGCCGCAACGAGACCAACGAGATCTATATTCCGCCGGGTCCGCGGCTGGGGGATTTGGTGATCGAGGTCTCGCATTTACGCAAGGCCTACGGGGATCGGCTTCTCATCGATGATCTGAGCTTTAGGTTGCCTCCCGGAGGCATCGTCGGCGTCATCGGTCCGAATGGCGCCGGCAAGACGACTTTGTTCAGGCTGCTCACCGGGCGGGAAGCGCCGGATACGGGCGAGATCCGCACGGGTGAGTCCGTGGTGCTCGCCTGCGTCGACCAGAGCCGCGATGCGTTGGCTGCCGAAAAAACCGTGTGGGAGGAGATCTCCGATGGCCAAGACCTCCTACGCGTGGGTAGCTACGAGTGTCAGTCGCGATCGTACCTGGCCAGGTTCAATTTTAAGGGAGCGGATCAGCAAAAGCGGGTAGGAACGCTCTCGGGGGGCGAACGCAATCGCGTCCATCTCGCCAAAGTCCTGCGCCAGGGCGCGAATGTGTTACTCCTCGATGAACCGACCAACGATCTCGATGTCGAAACGCTCCGGGCCCTAGAGCAGGCGTTGCTGAATTTCCCCGGCTGTGCGGTGGTGATCTCGCACGATCGTTGGTTCTTGGATCGCGTGGCCACGCATATCCTAGCCTTCGAGGGCGACAGCCAGGTGATGTGGTTTGAAGGCAACTATGCCGATTATGAAGCGGACCGGCATCGCCGGCTCGGCGGCGATGCGGATCAGCCCCATCGGATACATTACAAACCGCTCAGAGCGTAGACCCGACGGATCAGATCCCCAGCACCCGGATCTGCGCGATGATTCTCTCGTGAAACCGCGGCGCGGCGCAAACGATGCCGCGGTTGGCCGTGAGGCCCATCCCTTGCGAGAAGTCGAGGGGCTTGTTGTCGATGTCGGTGACGATTACGCCGGCCTCAACGGCGATTAACATCCCCGCAGCATGGTCCCAGATGTTTTCAACGTAATCGCCGCGCGTCGGCAAGCGCAGATAGGCATCGGCTTGTCCCCGGGCGACGACACTATATTTGCACTGGCTATCGAGCCGCGCGGCCGCGCCCCCGCCGCCGAGCGCGGCGATCACGCGCGCCGCGTCTCCCTGATTGGAATGCCCCGATTCGACCGATTCGCACACCCGCATTGCTCCTTGGTAGGCATTGGCCTCGAGGCGTTGGGGGCGTGCGTGAGCGGCGCTCGCCGGACGCACGAAGCAGCCACCGCCCGCGATGGCCGAGAAGATAAGACCGCTCGGATCAGGTTGGTCGAAGGGGCGGTCGAAATCGGCCGAGAGGTTCGGGCATCCCATCACGCCCACCACCACTTCGCCGGCTTCGATGTAGGCGAGAGAGACGGCGTATTGCCCGCGGCGTAGGAAGCCCTTGGTGCCGTCGATGGGGTCCACGGTCCAGTACGCCGAGGCAGTGGCATCGTGGTTGCCGAGATCGATGGCCGCGAGCACATCACTCTCGTGCGCCTGTGGCCACACCTCATGTACCGCGTGAATCACGGCAGCGCGCATCTTCGCGTCCGATCGCAATAGCCCGCTGCTCTCTTCACCCACCAGGAGCGTATCCGGCAACGACTCCACCAGCCGCTGCGCCACGATCGACTGCACCGCGAAATCGGCGACCGTGACAGGGCTCTTGTCGCTTTTAAGGATCTTGCAGGTGGTTTCCAGCCGGGCTTGTACACTCCGGGCTACCCGGCACGCATCCCCGACGGCGGTGAGACCGACGGAGAGGAGACGATTCAGGTCGCTCATGGGGAGGGTCGTCGATGATTTCGTATAATGCACGGAGCGAAGCATAGTCCCCAATTTCCTTAATAAAAAAATAATCCTGCGGATGCGTGGCGCTGAGCTTCCCCCGATAAGCAGTGCTCTACGGCGCATCTCACATGAGCTTAAAAGATATTACTGATCGAATCACGGATGCAAGAATCGCGTCAATCCTGAACACCCGGCTTTCTCGGCGCCAAGTCGTGGCCGCGGGCCTTGCCAAGACATCCCTTATGGCGCCTTTTCCAACCCCAGAAACGTATTCAAGGTGTCGGTATTCTCCACGTTGTAGACCGTGGCATGCGTGGCGATCTCCCGCATCAGACCTTTCAATACCTTTCGAGGCCCCACCTCTACGAAGTTGGTGAGTCCGTCGTCGATAAGCCTTCTCATCGATGCACTCCAGAGGACCGGCGCGGACACCTGCCGCTCGAGCGCCTCCCGGATCTCCTCAGGGGCCGAGACCCGCCCGGCGGTCGCGTTCGCCAACACCGGTAGTTCCGCCATTTGGATTTCAGCGTCCGCGAGAGCTGTTCTCATCCTTCCACCGGCTGCGGCCATGAACTTGCTGTGCCACGCACCGCTCACCTTGAGGGGGATAACCATTCGCGCCCCGGCTTTCTTCAAAAGCTCCACCGCCCTTTCGATCCCGCTAGCCTCGCCGGTGAGTATGGTCTGGAGAGGGGAGTTGAAATTCGCCGGGGCGACGTAGCCTGCCCGAAGTGCCTCCTTGCAGATCGTGGTCACCTTCTCGGCCTCCAACCCGATGACTGCCACCATCCCCCCAGGGTTTTTCTCGGCCGCTTCCTGCATGAAAAGCGCTCTTTTTCTTACCAGATCCATCATGGTCCCGAAGGCCATCGCTCCCGCCGCGTATAAAGCCGTGTATTCACCCAGACTATGACCTGCCAGCGCATGCGGCGCTATGCCTTGCTGCTTCAGAACGCATAGGCATGCGGCGTTCACCAAAGCAACCGCGGGCTGGGCCACCTCGGTGCGCTTCAGCACTTCGTCAGGGCCGTTGAAGCAGAGATCTGTCATGTTCATCGCCGTGGTTTCCGACGCCTCCTCGAACAGGGCTCGCACTTCCGGATGGCGCTCATAAAGATCCCTGCCCATGCCAGTGTATTGGGATCCCTG
>JBIMKD010000249.1:0-5839 GCA_043673815.1 Chromatiales bacterium | reverse complement strand
GAATCACGCGAATCGCGCCCCGACAAACGCGAGCAGATCCTGACCCGAATCAACGAAATCGCGACCGATCTCGCCGGAGGTCCACCCGACACTGTGAGATTAGCGCCGCCCGGCACCGTACTCAGAACCTCAAGCGGCAAGATCCGGCGCGGTGCCAGCCGCGATCTTTATGAACGCGGGCAGATAGGTCAGCGTTCACCACCCTTTTGGCGACAACTCGGGCACGTTGTCTCAGCCAGCGTTGTGCCGCTCATCAGACGGCTGGGTAAGGCGCTGCGCGCGCATGCCTACGGGGTCTATGCCTGGACCGTGATCGGACTCATTACACCCCTGGTGTGGATGGCCGTCGTGCTGCTGCCGCGCCTCGAATGGCGGTGGGGAGCCGCAAGCGTCGCGGCGCGCTTCCTCGCCGGTTCCGTCCACATCCCCTGTACCCTCAAAGGGGTGGAAAACTTACCGCCCGTGGACCAGCCGACAGTCTTCATCGCGAATCACGCAAGCTATTTGGACTCGTACTTTCTGGTGGGTTATCTGCCGCGTATCCCGAGGTTCGTCGCGAAGGCCGAGTTAGCGCGAAAGTTTACAGCGCGGGTATTTCTATCGCGGCTCGCGACCGAGTTCGTGGAACGCATTGATAAAGAAAAGGGCTTGGCCGACGCACGCAGGATCGCCGGCGCCCTGCGCAGTGGCGACTCGCTGCTGTTCTTCCCGGAGGGGACCTTCAGCCGCGTTCCGGGGCTGCTCCCATTCCACATGGGCGCCTTCATCGCGGCCGCCGAGACGGCGACGCCGGTCGTCCCAATAGCCATTCAGGGTACGCGCAGCATCCTGCGGGCAGGGAACTGGGCGCCTTTCCGCGGCAAGGTCACGATCACGATCGGACCCGCGATCGATACCTGCAGGCGGGCGGCGGCCAACGGACACGACCTATGGAAGACCGCACTCGAACTGCGCGCCGCCGCGCGTGAATTTATCCAGGTTCATTGCCACGAACCCGATCTCAGAGGTTGTGAGTAAATATACTTCGCGGGCGGGTACCCCGCCCTTGACCCAAGGGGAGAGCTGCGCTTCTCTCCCTTGGAAACCCCATCGCTAAGGTACCCGCGGAAAGACCGCGGGGTATGCGTTTAATAAATCTGCTGCGCATCCCGATCGCGGCGTCGCGTGCTCGTTCGTGCGCGCACCTGGTTCAGCCGACCGTTTTCTCATTGTCCGGCGGCTGCGGTGGACCCTCTTGGGACGGGTTGTCACTTGCTCCAGTTTTCCGTTGCCGCTTCTCTTCTTTTTTCTGTTTCTTGGCTATATCTCTCTGACGCTTCGCGAACGCATAGTTGGGTTTGGGCATTTGTGATCTCTTAGGAATAATGGGGTCGTAGTGGTTTATTTCCGTGCAGCGACATGCTTGGGCGGGTGCCCGCGCTACCGCTTGGCAGATAAAGCCATTCTTTCATGTCATCAGTAATAATAATAGCCACCTTGCCGAACATACGCTACCAACTGACGTCAACCGGGAGACCGCATCCGTCACGCATCGGTAACGCAGGAGCCCGATTTCGGTCAGCAGACGATGCACTCCGTCTCCGGCGCCCGCGCCTCGATAGGGGTCGATTTCACGACCAAGACATCGCAGCTCAGATCATCAAGCACCCGCTCTGCGGTGTTACCGATAAACAGCAACTCCAAGGTTCGTTTAGACACGGCGCCCATCACCACCAAGCTCGCTCGCAGCGCGCGCGAATTCGGGCAGGGTGTCGGCAATTACGAACCAGCGCACGAGTCCGGACTGGCGCATGCCTCACCCACAAGGCCATCTTCGCAGGTGCCACAGATTTCTGATAGAATACGCTTGCGGGCATTCCCCGCCGGAAATTTATTGACTGAAAAGGAGTATTCGCTATGAAAACGAGATTTATCTTGTGCCTCGCCGCCGCTCTATTGAGCCTAGGACTCACTCAGCCCGCGCGGTCGATTACGCTGGATAGCGTCGTGATCCTGCAATGCCGTGTCACCGGCTTCGGCCCCTCGATCTTGGCAACAGGGGCCAGCGAGAGCCGCGGCATCCGCAAAGCTGGCATCGGTAAGGACTGCGCCGACGAACTGGAACTCTATCTTAACGACGGCTTTACGATCAGAAGTATCCTACCCGGGTCTATTGGCGGGTCTACCATAACTTATACGCTGACTGTCCCGTAACGGCACCCGTGAACCCCGCGGTGACGGAAACAAGCGTTACGGATGCGGAGAGATCGCCGGCCCTTCGCTTCCAGAGCCTAACCCCGTTACCGAGCCTTGGGATCATCCGCGTGACCGGTCCCGAGGCAGGGAGTTTCCTCACCGCGCAGTTCACGAACGACGTAGCGGCGCTGCCCGAATCGCGCAGCCAATTGGGCGCCTGGTGCAATGCGCAAGGCCGTGTCTTGGTGGTGTTTAGGTTGCTAAGTCACGACGCCTCGCATGTGCTCGTGCTGCCCCAAGAGATGATCGACTCGACCATCGAGCGTCTCAAAAAGTTTGTTCTGCGCGCCAAATTAACCCTCGAGAAGGCGAGCGAGGAGTTGCGGGTTCTCGCTGCTTTCGGCGCCCAGACCCTAGCCGGCCACGCGAAGCGTCTACCGCCCATCCCCGAGCACGAAAATACGGTCGCGCACCGGGGCGGCGTCTCGGTGATCCGGGTTCCAGGCCCCCTGCCCCGTTGGCTCATCATCGGCGCGAGCGAGTCCCTCGCCGCCCTGGGCGCCAAAGAGCCCTTGGCGGACGTCTCGGACACGGCGTGGGGGCTACAGGACATCCTCGCCGGAATACCCATGGTGGGCGCGGCGACCACCGGCGCCTTTCTTCCCCAGATGCTAAACCTCGATGCGTTGGGAGGAGTGAGCTTCACCAAGGGCTGTTATCCCGGGCAGGAGGTGATCGCGAGACTCCAGTACCGGGGCCAACTCAAGCGCAGGATGTACCTCGCGCTGGTCGAGGACGCGGGGGCCCCCCGCGCAGGCGATCCGGTCTATCCCCACGCTCACCTCGGCTTGCAACCCGCAGGACAAATCGTCGCCGCCGCGCCTCGGGACGGCAGGTGCTTCGCGCTGCTTGCCGTGGTCGATAACGAAGCCGCGCACGCCGGGAGCATCCATCTGCGGCACCCCGACGGCCCCCCGCTCGTTTTCCAGCCGCTGCCCTACCCAATCGATGACACCGGGATCTCTCATCCCGTGTAACGGCACCTCAACCTCAATGACAAGCTTTAGACCGGCGTGGTGGCTACCGGGACCGCATGCTCAAACTCTTTGGGGGGCGTTATGTGGTCGCGGAGTCAAGCTGGTCTTGCGGCGCGAACGGCTGGAGATCCCCGATGGGGATTTTATCGATCTGGACTGGCACGACAAGGGCGCTGGGCCCATCGTCGTGATCCTCCACGGACTCGAAGGCTCGGGCCAGTCCCGTTATGCCAAGGGGTTACTGGCCGCGCTGGGGGCGCGCGGATGGCGCGCTGTGGTCATGCATTTCCGTGGTTGCAGCGGGCTCAATAACCGCCTTGCCCGCAGCTACCATTCGGGTGACACGGGGGACTTCAGTTATCTCATCACCACGCTACGGCGTCGCTATCGCGGCGTGCGCCTCGCCGCCGTCGGTTTTTCCCTCGGGGGGAACGTGCTCTTAAAATTCCTCGGCGAGGCGCAAGACCGGGCGCCGCTCGCGGCGGCGGTCGCGGTCTCGGTGCCGTTCCAGCTCGACAACGCGGCCGAGCGGCTCGAGCGCGGCTTTTCGCGTACCTACCAATGGTGGTTACTACGAAGCCTGCGGGCCAAAACCAGGAACAAATTTACCCGCCTGCCGAGCCCCATCGATCTTAGCCGCCTCGATAAGCTACGGTCGTTCTGGAGCTTCGATCACGAAGTCACCGCGCCTCTCCACGGTTTCACCGGCGTGGACGACTACTATGCGCGCAGCAGCAGCCGCCAGTATCTCCCGGGAATCACGGTACCCACGCTCATCGTCCATGCCCGCGACGATCCTTTCATGACCCCGGCCGCCGTCCCAGGCGCCAATGAATTATCATCGAGCACACGCTTGGAGCTCACGGCGTGCGGAGGGCATAACGGATTCGTCGGGGGCGCCTTCCCCGGCCGTCATTACTATTGGCTGGATCGCCGTATCCCGGAATTTCTCGCGCCTTACCTCAGAGGTTGTGAATAAATCTGCTGCGCGTCCCGATCGCGGCGTTGCGTGCTCGCTCGCTCCTCGCCTATCGAGGTGATATGTCTCGTCGCTCGCTCCGCGGCTCCTTGCGCTAGGAATGCTCGCGACGATTTATTCACAACCTCGCAGAGGATCCCAAATGCGGGCGACGGGCGCCGTGCGGCCTTCATCCCGGCACGGCCTCGGCGGTCCGCGCCCGCATGTGCGGGAGCTGATAGAAGGCGTATCGAGCCACAGAGCAAATAAGCCGGCAACGTTCGTCCGAACTATTTCGTGCGTTTTTTTCGCAACTCCCGTATTCTTAATTAACTCACCAGTAGAATTGTTCCAACCATACCGCGAGGCGCTGCAGTTGCCGGCCGAGACACGAAGCGACCTGCTGCGACAGAGCCTGTCCATGTATCAGCAGGCAAGTCGCGCCGCCATGTTGCTCGGCGACCGGACCGGGGCGCAGCGGCTCGAAGACCTCTTCCTTGGATAGACCACCTCAGCGGGTGGTCGAGGAGCGATCCATGCAAAAACCGCTTTGCTTCATCCTGATGCCGTTCGGCACCAAACCGGGCTCGGGCGGGGCCATGATCGACTTCGACGCCGTCTACAACGAGCTGATCAAGCCTGCGGTCGAGGCCGCGCGGCTCGTCCCGGTCCGCGCCGACGAGGAGCAGGCCGGCGGCATCATCCACAAGCCGATGTTCGAGCGGCTCATCCTGTGCGAGTACGCGGTGGCGGATCTGACAACGGCGAACGCCAACGTCTTCTACGAGCTGGGCGTTCGTCACGCCGTGAAGCCGGCGACGACGATCCTGCTGTTTGCCGCCGACGGCACGCGGTTGCCGTTCGACGTCGCGCCGCTTCGGGCGGTGCCCTATCAGCTCGGCCCGGACGGCAAGCCGTCGGCTATCGAGGCGGACCGCGCCAAGCTGGCCGAGCTCCTCGAGGCAGCGAAAGCCGAGGCGGTAGACAGCCCCGTCTACCAACTCGTCGACGGCTTTCCGGACATCCAGCACATCAAGACCGATGTCTTCCGCGAGCGGGTCGAATACGCGGCCACGGTTAAGGCGCAGTTGCAGACAGCGCGCACGCAAGGCGTCGACGCGATCCGCGCTATCGAGCAGATCCTTGGGCCGCTCGACCGTGCCGAGGCGGGTGTGCTCGTCGACCTGCTGTTATCGTATCGCGCCGTGAGCGCCTGGGCGGAGATGATCCGCATCGCGGGCGCGCTGCCGGAACCGCTGCGCCGAACGCCGCTCGTGCAGGAGCAGTTTGCCTTCGCGCTGAACCGCGCCGGGCGCGGCGAAGAAGCCGAGCGTGTCCTGCTTGCGCTGCTCGCCGCGCGCGGCCCGAGCAGCGAGACCCACGGCCTCCTCGGACGGGTGTACAAGGACCGCTGGGAGGCCGCGCTCAAGAAGGGCGACAAGATCCTCGCACGCGGGCTTCTGGACAAGGCCATCGACGCCTACCTCAAGGGTTTCGAGGCCGACTGGCGCGATGCCTATCCAGGCATCAACGCCGTCACCCTCATGAATCTGAAGACGCCGCCCGACCCCCGCGCCGAGCGGCTTCTTCCGGCCGTGCGCTACGCGGTCGAGCGCAAGATCGCGTCCGGCAAGCCCGACTACTGGGACCACGCGACGCTCGTCGAGCT
>JBIMKD010000248.1:0-6871 GCA_043673815.1 Chromatiales bacterium | reverse complement strand
TGCAGAAAACCCTCCAGCGCGCTTTGCACTATCTATCTCTCAACGCACGGCGCGCCCATCCCAAGAGAGACCAGCGCTCAGGACGCCTTAAACTCGGTTTGCAGCACGTTTACGGTGCTTCTTAAGAACTAACGTATGAGCCGTAATCACTCTGCTGCGTGGAATTGCGTTGACGAATTGCGGTTGCTTCGGCGTATTCCTCCCCCGTCCGCTGCGCTGGGCGACCGTCTTGGAGGACCTGCTGCTGGCGACGATCAGCCTCGTCTGCTGGTTACTGCTGCGGAGGGCTCCGGGTTGCAAGAACGCAACCGGGCAGAACAGCAGATGAATCCTCGTGACCTGATCGAGCACTGGCGCCGGCCGGGCGTGGCGTGGTTAGGCGCGCTGTTCGCGTTAATTGTCAGTGTACCGTTCTGCGGTTGGGCCTTTGACTGCGGCTGCGATTGGCCTTGGCGAGGCTTGGCCACGCACTGTAATTATTTCGCCGCCGAGTCCCAGGATAAGTGTCCGTGGTGCGTACATACCTTTCTTGGAATGGTCGCTGTCGCCGGCTCGGTGGCCGTGGGCGCTGTTGCGGGCGGCTACCGGCCTTCCTCACTGTTGGACACCGCGTTCGTTATTGGTAGCGGCATCCGTTTTGGTGTTTTTGCTGATGTGGGGCGGGGTGACACATTGGATAGGATAATCCGACATGAAGAAGAGTAGACCCGAATTTGATCTCTGCGTCATCGGCGGCGGGGCGGCCGGGCTGACCGTCGCGGCTGGCGCCGCTACGCTGGGCGCCAAGGTGGCGCTCGTTGAAAAACGCGCCTTGGGCGGGGATTGCCTACACTACGGTTGCGTGCCGAGCAAGACCCTGCTGCACACCGCTCACGTCGCACACACCATGCGCGAGGCCGGGCGTTTTGGCATCCCGGCGCACTGGCCCAGCATCGAGATGCGGGAAGTCATGCGGCGGGTCCAGGCGGTCATCAAGACGATTGAACCGCATGACAGCCCGGAGCGCTTTCGAGGGCTAGGGGTCGACGTGATCTTCGGCCACGGGCGCTTCGTTGATCAAAAGATTTGCCAGGTCAATGAGCGCGCGATCACGGCCAATCACTTTGTGTTGGCCACAGGCTCGCGGCCCGCTGTCCCGCCCCTCCCTGGCCTGAATGGCGTCACTTACCTGACCAACGAGAGCGTCTTTGCGCTAGAGGAACAGGTCGGGCGATTGATTGTCCTCGGGGCGGGGCCGATCGGTGCTGAGTTGGCCCAGGCCTTCCGCCGTATTGGAAGTGAGGTCGACGTGGTCGAGCAAGCACCGCAGGTTCTGCCACGCGAGGATGCGGATCTCGCTGAGATTGTCGCCTCGCAGATGAGGCAAGAGGGCGTGGGGTTCTGGCTAGCCCACCAGGCGCTGCGGGTGGAACGCGGCGCCCCAGGGATCAGAGTCTTTCTAAAACACCTTAACGGACAGGAACAATGCTTGTCGGGCACGCATCTACTGGTCGCCACCGGTCGACGAGCGAATGTCGAATATCTAGGTCTCGAGGCCGCCGGGGTGCAGGTGGAACGGGGCCGGATCGTGACTGACACACGACTGCGCACCAGCAACCGGCGCATTTATGCTTGCGGTGACGTCACGGGTTCACACTTGTTCACGCACGTGGCGGAACATCAGGCGGGCGTCGTCCTGCGCAATGCCCTGTTCCATTGGCCGGCACGGGTGGAGTGCAAGGTCATCCCTTGGTGCACATTTACCGATCCGGAACTTGCCCGCGTCGGGATCTCGGAAGCGGACGCCAAGGCAGCGCACGTCCCCCACCGGGTCTACACCCTCCCCTTCGGTGCGATCGACCGCGCCCACGCCGCGGGCGCGACTAAAGGGCACGCCAAGATCATCACGACACCGCGCGGCCGACTGCTCGGCGCCGCGCTGGTCGGGCCGCATACCGGCGAGCTGATCCATGAATATGTGCTTGCCCTGGCCAAAGGCATGAGCGTTTCAGATTTGGCGAGCGTCATTCACATTTACCCGACGCTCGCTCAGATCAATCGTCGCGTGGCAGAACAGCCCATGAAGGGGGCGCTAACACCCTCGCGTAAACGTTGGTTGCAGTGGTTGTTCGGCCTACAAGGAATGGGATAAGGGGAGATCGCTGAATGGCCAACTTTGTGTCGAAGGGCCTGATAGTGACGTTGTTCTTCGCTGCCTTCATCGCGTTCGTCGCACTCGGCGGCGATCAGTGGTTGAGCCTAGCTGCGTTCAAGACGCACCGCGAGTTTCTCCTTCAATACACGCAAAGCCACTACGGGATAGTGCTTATTCTCTCCGCGCTCATCTACACAGTTGCGATCGCGCTCAGTCTCCCAGGTGCCGCGCTCTTGTCTCTGGTCACGGGTTTCTTGTTTGGTCGCTGGGTCGGCACCGCCGTCATCGTCGTCGCGGCGACCCTGGGCGGCACACTGGTCTTTCTGGGCGCGCGCTTCCTTTTTGGCGAAATCGCGCACAAACGGTTGGAGCACCGGGCCGCCGCGAAGATCCTCCACGGGTTTCAACAGGACGCGTTTCATTACCTGCTGTTCCTCCGCTTGGTGCCACTCTTCCCGTTCTGGCTCGTCAACCTGGCGCCGGCCTTCACCCAGATCCGCACCCGCACCTATGTCACGGCCACCGCGATCGGCATCGTGCCCGGCAGCTTCGTCTTTGCCAACCTGGGCCAGTCACTGGGGCGGTTGGATTCCCTGAACAATGTCCTGTCGACTGAGGTGATAGTGGCCCTCGTTTTACTCGCGGTCTTGGCGCTGGTGCCGGTTTCGCTCAAGAAGTTCGGGAACAAAGGAGTACCCGACGTTGGAAGCTAAGGGTCAGGATTCCGATTCCATTGAGGTTGGAGCGGTGGCAACACAGACTGTTCAAAACCACAGCCGCCAGCGACTATGGCCCATGATGTATTGGGGAGGATCTCGATGGTAACTGAGTTCAATGCAGAGTTAGTCTGGATCGCGGTTCCGGTCTTGCTTCTGGCATGGGTCAACGGCGCCAATGACGTGAGCAAGGGTGTCGCCACCCTGATCGGGAGCGGCGCCTCGAATGCGAGAACCGCTATCGCCTGGGGGACCCTATGGACGGTGCTCGGCGGACTCACGGCCGTGGTTTGGGGGGCGAGCCTGGTAAGCACTTTTAGCAGCGGCTTTCTTGCCCCTGGATTCCCGACGACTCGGATGTTCGCCATCGGCGCGATGACGGGGGCGTTTGCCTGGGTGCTGCTGGCCACACAGCGGGGCTGGCCGGTCTCGACGACCCATGCCTTGCTGGGCGGTATCGTCGGCGCGGCGCTGATGGTCGCGGGCCCCGCGGGCCTGCGCTTGACCGCCGTCGCCAACAAGGCCTTAGTCCCCTTACTCCTCAGCCCGGTCTTCGCGATTGTCCTGTGCTGGGCGCTTCTCTCGATCGCGCGCTGGGTCAGCGGCAAGGTGCCAGCCTGGCGCCCGGGCTGTTGCGATCCGGCAGCCTGGCGTCGCGATCCCTTCGTCTGTGCGCCCGACTCCGCGCCAGCCAGGCCGATGGTACGGCGGCTATGGGTCGCTCTACACTGGTTGAGCAGCGGCGCCACCAGTTTCGCTCGGGGCCTGAACGATGTGCCCAAGATCGCGGCCTTTCTCATCGTCGCCTTGGCAGCAAGATCCGCCGAGGGCGATGGCCCGCCCACCGGGTTCGCGGTGATCGTCCTCGTCACGCTCACCATGGGGCTCGGCAGCCTCTGGGGTGGTTTCCGCGTCGCGGAGGTGCTCGCGCACCGGATCACCACGATGGACCCGCGCCAAGGTCTGGTCGCCAACGTGGGCACTTCCCTGCTAGTGCTCGCGGCCTCGCCGCTCGGCTTGCCGGTCTCGACCACGCACGTCAGCACAGGCGCACTCATGGGGATCCGCTGGGCGGAGAAAGAACCTCCAGCACAGTCGGACGCGCTACGCGCCATCTTGTTCGCCTGGTTAGTGACCTTGCCGGTGGCTGCGGGTCTCGCCGCGGTCACCGTACGGCTGTCCCAAATCGTGTAAAGTGATCATGCACAACACCCTACCTCTGCTTGAAGTCACCGACTTCCCCCCGATCCGCCGCGGTTACTTGGAAACACTTCAGGTGAACCTCGGCTATCGCTGCAATCAGACCTGTATCCATTGCCACGTCAACGCGGGGCCTAACCGTCAGGAGATCATGGACCGCGACGTTGTGGAGGTGGTTCTCGATTTTGTGCGGGCCTCATCGGTCTCCACCCTCGACCTTACCGGCGGGGCACCGGAGCTCAACCCCGAGTTTCGCTACCTGGTCGAGACGGCAAGTGGGCTGGGTGTGCAGGTCATCGATCGCTGCAATCTCACTATCTTGGAAGAACCGGGACATGAAGACCTCGGCCGGTTTCTCGCCGACCATCGAGTCGAGGTCATCGCCTCGCTGCCCTGCTACCTGGAAGACAATGTCGATCGGCAGCGGGGCAAGGGCGTCTTCGACACGAGTATCCGCGCCCTGCATAGGCTCAACGCGCTCGGCTATGGACGGGAAGACTCGGGCCTCACCTTGAATCTCGTCTACAACCCGCAGGGACCCGCGCTGCCGCCGCCTCAGGCGAATCTGGAGATAGCCTACCGGGAACATCTCGGACAACTTGGCATCCGTTTCACGCGGCTTTACGCCCTCGCCAACATGCCGATCGCCCGCTTCGGGAGCGCGTTGGTCTCTAAGGGCCAGTTTAGTGCCTATATGAAGATCCTGCGGAACCACCATCAAGCCGCGAACCTTGCGTCAGTCATGTGCCGCCACATGCTGAGCGTGGATTGGCAGGGTTACGTCTACGACTGCGACTTCAACCAGATGCTCCGCCTGCCCTTGGGTGCGGGCAAGAAGCCGCGCACGCATCTCTCCGAACTCTTACAGACTGACCTCGACGGCGAAACCATCACCGTCGCCGATCACTGCTATGGGTGTACCGCCGGGCAAGGCAGCAGCTGCGGCGGCGCGCTTCAAACGAGCTAGAAGATCGCATCGACTATTACCGAGGAGACGAAGATGAATACCAACGCAAGTGTCCTGGCCCGATACTCCGACGCCGCGAAAGAGCGCGAGGCCGCTCTGTGCTGCCCGGTCGAGTACGACGCTGAGCTACTCAAGCTCTTGCCGAACGAGATCTTGGAGCGCGACTACGGCTGTGGGGATCCCACCGTTTACGTGCGGCCAGGCGATGTCGTGTTAGACCTAGGTTCTGGCTCAGGCAAACATTGCTACATGGCGGCGCAACGTGTCGGCACAGAGGGTCTTGTCATAGGCATCGATATGAATGACGATATGCTTGCGCTCGCGCGTAAATATCAGCCCGAGATGGCACAAAAGCTGGGCGCCGAGCATGTGCGCTTCGTCAAGGGTCACATCCACGATCTGGCCCTCGATGTGGAGGCGATGGAGCGCTACCTTGGGCAACATCCCATGCGGACTGCGGACGACCTGGCAGCGCTTGAGTCCTGGCAGGCCGAGAATCGGACACGGCGCCCGCTGATCGCCGACAATTCGGTGGACCTCGTCATTTCCAACTGTGTCCTCAACCTGGTCGCCGACGGTCACAAGTCCACGCTTGCGCGTGAGATCTACCGCGTGCTCAAACCGGGCGGGCGTTTGGCGATCTCTGATATCGTGTCGGATGAACCGGTCCCGCCACATCTGAAGCGCGATCCCCTGCTGTGGAGCGGCTGCCTCTCCGGCGCCTTCCAGGAGCAGGAGTTTCTCCGCAGCTCCGTCGAGGCGGGGTTCATCGCCGTAAAGATCGAAAAATGGGGGGCGGAACCCTGGCAGGTGCTCGAGGGGATCGAGTTTCGCTCTGTCACCTTGACCGCGGTCAAGGGAGATGGCCAAGAGTGTCTCGACTACGGCCATGCCGCCATCTACCGCGGGCCCTACGCCGAGGTGCGTGACGAGGAGGGCCACATCTACCCGCGTGGTGAGCGCATTGCGGTATGCGCGCGCTCCTACCGGCTACTTACCGAAGGCGCTTACCGGGACGACTTCATCGGCATCGCGCCAGCCGTGCTCGGCGAACCCACGCCTTGGTGTGCCCCGCCCGCCACACGGCGCGATCCGGCGACCACGAAGGGTACACGCCACGATGCTGGAGCTTGTACCACCGGCCCCGGTTGCTGCTAGCAAGGAGAAGATTGCTGTACATCGAGACACCTAGCTAGGACTCATCGCTACCCCGGGTATGTCCGCCTCATCTTCGCGCCGCAGCGCCGGCGCTACGGGCTTGAGTTGGAGTCGGCCCGGTTGCGGGGACGGTCGCCCAACGTCTTCCTCGCTCTATCTCTGCTCTATGGCATGCTTGATCGCAAGTCCTCTCCGCTCGACCCGGCGCTACGCTCGTTGATTACTTTGCGCGTTTACCGGGTCAACTGATGCGCGTTCTACGCCGACATCGACTCGGCGTCGGGCTTGAAGCGCGGTGTGAGTCAAGGACAACTTGACGCGCTGAAGGACTGGACGCGTTCAGCGATCGGGAAAAGGTGGCGCTCCTCTACACCGACGCGATTACCTATTGCGACCGTCAAGTGGACGCCGGCCTGATGTCGCGACTCAAGGAGCATTTCGATGATGACACGATCATCGAGATCACCACACTCATCGCTTTTCCAAAATCTATCGAGCAAGTTCAACGCAGCACTGGACGTGCCGGCACAAGGGTTTTGCCAACGGCCTGGTGATTAACCCGACTTAGCGGATTCGTTCCGGTTCTTTCGCGAGCTCAACGCGTAACTCATTGGTTGGCATAGGTGTAGCGGGGGCAGAGTAGCTAAAAACCGCTGTAGTGAAGACTTTGCTTGTTTTCAAGCGTGATTTTCTGCG
>JBIMKD010000247.1:0-2489 GCA_043673815.1 Chromatiales bacterium | reverse complement strand
TTTATTGTCCATCATAGGGTTAAAACCACCGGCTTTTAGCCGGTTAGCTTTAGCTGCGAAAATGCTGCGCAAGGAGGTGCATCATGGACTACAGATATGGCAGTCATACAGTTTTTCAGATTGAGTATCACTTTGTATGGGTGACGAAGTATCGGTACAAGGTTCTGAGTGGTGAAGTGGCTGAGCGTGTCCGAGAGTTGGTGCGTCAGACCTGTGAGGTGTTCGAGATTCGGATCGTACGCGGGGTAGTGAGTAAGGATCATGTGCACATTTTGGTCAGTGCGCCGCCGAATCTGGCCCCTAGTGAGATCATGAGACGGATCAAGGGCGGACGTCGAGCTACCTGTTCCAGGAATTCCCGCATCTGAAGAAGCGATACTGGGGCCGGCATTTCTGGGCACGTGGCTACTTTTGCGCCACGGTGGGTCAGATGACGGAGGAGATGATCAAACAGTATTTGGAGCACCATTTTGAGCCCAGTCCGAGCGATAGTTTCCAGATGGAGCCCGACTAAGACGCGTCGTTCAGTCGACGCGTATCCGGACTTTCAGTCCGTAACTCAAACCCACCGGCTTCAAGCCGGTGGTTGTTTAGGCGTGCCGGGCATGCCGGCTGACTTGGAGGGTGCAAGTCCCTCTCCCAACCTGGTGGAGGTGAAGGGTAGGGAAGCGCAAGGGCGTCACCGTGAGGTGAGGTCTGAAGGAAGCGTGGAACAAAGGTACGAGCCGACGGACAGAAACTGGATAAGTAGGCGCGAAGGCCGCACGAGTTAGCGTGAGGTAACGAAGTGCATATCCACCAAAGGCCGGCAGCGTAAATCCAGCGGTTGTGTACTGAAAGTCAGTTTAAGGAGACGGCTTACCCCGGGAGACCTGCATCGCTGTCTCGGATTCGAGACTGGTGGAACCGCGAGGTGTCATAGCACGATGCAGGGGTCAGCAGAGGGCATACTAGGGGGAAGAGAAGCCACTGAAGGCCCGAACGGTAGGGAGTGGCAAGTAGGCGCTGAATCTTATGGGTAATCTGAAAGGCAGACAAGTTCGAGTGAGAACCTCCAACCGGGAAGCTGAGGTGAAGCCTCGGGGACCTGGGGCGAAAGCTGATTTACCCCTAGCGACGCGGCGGACCGAACGCCCGATGTTTGACGAGGGTTTGATGGAGACGATATGTGCTCGGGATAACTTACGAGCGGCATTGAAGCGAGTGCGGCAAAATCAAGGAAGTCCTGGGGCGGATGGGATGACCGTGGAGGAGTTACCCGGGTACCTGAAGGAGCATTGGCTCGCTATCAAGGAACTTCTGTTGAAAGGGGAGTATTGTCCCCGCGCGGTGAAACGGGTGGAGATCCCCAAACCGGGAAAGGGTGCGGAGAAGCGTAAGCTGGGTATTCCGTGTGTCGTCGATCGGTTTATTCAGCAAGCGGTCTTGCAGGTGCTCCAGCCCCGCTGGGACCCGAGTTTCTCCGAATCGAGCTTTGGCTTTCGGCCGGGTCGTTCGGCCCATCGAGCAATCGCTGTAGCCCAATCCCATATGGAAGCGGGGTATGGGGTGGTTGTGGATATTGATTTGGCGCAATTTTTCGACCGCGTCAACCATGATCGCCTCATGAGTCGGCTGGCCGCACGGATCGCAGATAAGCGGGTCCTGAAGTTGGTCCGTGCTTATTTGAAAGCGGGAATTATGGAAGGAGGGCTCGTGAGTGTTCCCATGGAGGGCACCCCGCAAGGGGGTCCACTTTCGCCCTTTTTGTCCAATGTGGTTTTGGATGAATTGGACAAGGAGCTCGAGTCGCGCGGTCACCGGTTTGTACGCTACGGCGATGACTGTAATATTTACGTCAAGACCCAGCGTGCCGGGGAGCGTGTAATAGGGAGCGTGCGCCGTTTCATCACCCAGCGACTGAAGCTGAAGGTGAACGAAGCGAAAAGTGCGGTGGATATTCCGCAACACAGAAAGTTTCTCGGGTTTACGTTTACAGGGGGCCGATCAGCGAATCGTCGCAAGATTGCCCCGGAGTCTCTCAAGCGTTTTAGAGTCCAAGTCCGCCGGTTAACCCGGCGTAACTGGAGCATCAGTATGGAGGAGCGGGTTCGCCGGCTCTCCACTTACTTGAGGGGTTGGCGGGGGTATTTCGGTTACTCCGAAACGCCCTCGGTACTGCGTGACCTCGATAGCTGGATTCGGCGGCGGCTTCGTTGCGTGCAATGGAAGCAATGGAAGGTGTACCGGCGACGCAAAGCCGAGCTGATTCGCTTGGGCGTTGATGCCGAGCTGGCGCAGACCACCGCTTGGAGTCCTAAAGGCCCCTGGCGGTTAAGTCATACACCTGGTGTTCGGATCGCGCTCAACACTCGTTACTTCGACGCCATGGGTCTTCCACGTTTAGACCCTCGTTATTCTATTTAACTGTACCGAACCGCCATGGTACGGACCCGTATGCCTGGTGGTGTGGGAGGGGCGAAGCCGTGAGGCTTCCCCCTATCCCGATT
>JBIMKD010000246.1:0-12730 GCA_043673815.1 Chromatiales bacterium | reverse complement strand
GCGCTCCTCGGTCCGCATCGCGCGCGGCGAACGGGGACTGTGGCAACGGCGTTTTTGGAAGCAGGCGATCCGCGATGAGAGAGACTATGCTGCCCACATTGATTACTGCCATATCAACCCGGTGAAACACGGTTATGTGAAGCGGGTGTAGGAATGGCCGTACTCAACGTTTCATCGCTACGTCGCGCGCGGCATCTATCCACACGATTGGGCTGGCGATGGCCCGTCCGAGATGGAGGCGGGTGAACGGAACTGACGGACATCCGGCGCAATACGCTCACGCTATTGCGCCCTACGCGTTACGCGTTACAAGATCTGACCCCGTTCTTTGCTGGGAACACAAGCGCCAGCGCTGGTGCTTTGTTAAACGGAACAATCAGAGGCGCCGTTCATCCTCGATTCCAGTGCCACATCGGATTACGCTTGGTTGGCTGGATGATCAGACCCGTTCATAAACCTTCTTCCAGCAATTTATCTAACTGGTCCTTGAACTGCCGTTTCAGGTGCTCGGTGTTGTCGTACACGGTGTGGAAATGCCCTAGTTCGGACAGTTTCTTTTTGAAATTAAGCAACGAAACAATCTCCTCGTTGATGCGATCCATCTCCACCGGCGCATTCTTGAAAAACGTATAAATCAGCGGCTTCTTCGTCTTCCGGAACTGCCGGTGCGCGGTATCGAATTCTTCCTCGGTGAATTTGCCGGTCTTGGTGAAAAATAAAGTGACGAAGACATCGCAGTCCCGGACTTCCTTGTTGTATTCGTCCTGCAACCGGGTTTCGGACATCGCGTCTAGAAAATTTTCCCAGCGGACGATCTTCAGATAGACGCCCCGCTTACGCAGCGAGTCGTTTTGTTGCCGGAAATAGAGTTCAAATGTGTCCCGGTCTTCGCGAAGGTCGGCGGATGAGGCGAGGAAGATTTTGATCGTGCGTACTGACTTCTCGAATTCCGGAGCGAAAGCCTTGGGCGAGTTCTCCTCTTTGGCCCGACCCTGAATTGTTTCCTCGGAGTCATTTAATGCATCAAATCTTTCGACAAGGCCCAAGTTCTCGCAGATCGAACGGGCTAGAACTGATGCGGCATTATAGTTGGCTTGTATCGTCCTTTCGTCTACGTGACAATAACGAGCGAACTTGCGAAGCCTACTAAAACCCCATTTCGTGATAAACGTCTCTTCATCTGCTCGATCGAACAAGTCCTCGACTATTGAAGCGAAGTGCGAATATAGACTTCGTTGTTCGTTATGCATCTCCTGCCTCTCAGCGTTCCAAACGATTGATCGCTTGAGTGCGCAGAACGAATTCGCGACCTGATGTCGATTTTCGGTACACGACGCAGCAAGTAAGCGGTTTTCTAACTCCTCACTGAAGTTTACCCGGTACAAAATTACTGCCGGATCCAGATATCCGTGTTTATACCTTCCATAGCGCTGCATAATCATGCGGTCTTTACTTATGACGACTCGGTAATCCGGCTCAGCCTCCCAACGACGCATAACTATCCGGTTTTTACCGGATTTCGTTTCGCCGTACGACTTGAACAAAAGCTCCATGTAAGGGAGTGCGTAATACTCGAGGTAGCGACTATTAAGCCTACTATTTCGCTCCCTGATCGCGCCACAGGTCGGATCACAAAGAAGCAATTCAAATCTTTTGTTAGGGTCTGTTCTCCAAGCGGCTTCAAAAGCATCGTAGTTTTCTTGACTAGTTGATTCTCGATTACGTGAATATCCCTCCGTAGCTAGTAAGTCTCTGCACGCAATAGAGATGATTTTTACGGGGCCGCGATCTTCTATAACTATTTTGCGACGAATTTCAGCAGGATTTTTACCGTTTTTGTATCGGTTAAACGCGGTAATGAATTGCTCTATCGTACTTGTTCGAGGATCGTGTCGCCGCAGTAGCCGCGTTATTTGTCGATAGAGAAAATACGCCCCTAAGCTAATGAAAAACGCTAAACCGACCACAAAATATGGCGTCGGAACACTCCCAATCTGAGAAATTGTAAAACCACCTAGAAAGTTCGAGATTAGTAACGAGCAAGCTGAACCAATGAAAATTCCTGTGACAGCTACCCATGTTGCCGGAAGGACACGTATTTTGTGGAACCATCTGACCACAGCCCAGCCACAAAGCAAGTATAGACGAGAGAAAACTGATTGCTTCTGTAAATCGGGAGCGTTCCACCTGTTAGTTATGTCTGCGATAGTTTTTCTGACGGCCGTGGGAATTAACCCCGGATATATAAAGAAAGCTGCTAAAGCGAACGTTACGATGATTAAAATTAACGCAAGAAGTAGCGCGAATTCCTTATCGTCAATGCTGAATAGAACAATCGCTGCTTGGATACCGGCTAATAGGAAGCTCCCAACCGATATCAGCAGGTTTTTATGTTCAACAGCATTTACCATTTAAGCGGGATATGTCGAGAAATGGGAAACGATCGGACACAGTATTACTTGGAGAAATAATCGGTGTCTTCGGATTCAGCATCGGAGGTAGCGTCTACATTTAAAAATCGCCTTGCGAACCCATTACCTAGCTCGACCATCGCGGGTTTAAGCACTACCGTCGCGAGAATTAGCGCAATAAAAAATAACATCGTAGACCAATTCATACTGGCTCTCCTTTTTTTGGTGGAATATATGGGGTCAGACGTGGTCAGACGCTGAATTATGCATCCGCAAAGTCTGGTATGCCCTATGGGTCGTTTGCTCAGATCGAATAACGCACAATACTCATTTTATCAGATCACGCATAACAAAACGCCCCCCTTTCCTCCACACTTTGAATTGGGGACTTGGTTGAAGCGACAAAGGGCACCGACTCTCGTACCGAGCGCTTTTTCGGGCACGCCTAGATCGGCAAGCGATCGGCGGCATTGGGCTTGCGCTCAATCGGAGCCAGCTACTGGGTAACGCATGTGTGGGCTCAGGTCTTGATGCGGGTCATGCACCTGGCCCCTTTTCCGCGCTAGTGTATGTCCACTCCGCCTTCTGAGCGCGTGGCTTACTCCAGCCAGATGCAGGTGGCCATGCGGCCGGTGACGCCGTCGCGGCGGTGCGAGAAGAAGCGATCCGCCTCGGTGTAGGTGCAATGCTCACCGCCATAAACGCCGCCTACTCCGTAGCGTTCGAGTAGCATGCGCGCGGCGCCTGCCAGGTCCAGAGTCCAATGGCCGGCACGTGTCGGCTGGAAAGCCGCCGCTAATGCTCCGCTCATCGTGGTAAGAGTCTCGCGCACCTCCTCACCGACCTCGTAGACCGCGGGACCGATCGCGGGGCCGAGCCAAGCGAGGAGGCGCCACGGCGGCCGTTGCATAGCTGCAATGCCGGCTTCGATAATCCCGCGCGCGATCCCGCGCCACCCGCAATGTAGCGCCGCCACGCGCTCACCGTCACGATCGCAGAGCAACACCGGCAGGCAATCGGCCGTCAGCACGGCGCACACGATACCCTGTGCCGACGTACAGCTTCCGTCGGCTTGGGGGCTGGCATCCGCATCGGCGGGGTCGATCACGCGGGCGCCATGTTGCTGTTCCAGCCAACGCGGTGGAACCTCGATACGCAAAGCCGCATAAAGCGCCTTGCGGTTGGCGCGCACCGCGGCCGGATCATCCCCCGTGTGCTCGGCGAGGTTGAACGAATCGTAGGGCGGCAGGCTCAGGCCGCCCATGCGTGTCGTCGCGCTGGCGCGTATGCCACGAGAAGCGGGCCAATCAGGAGTAATAAGGCTCGGACTAAGCGCCGCCGTCTTTGGCATCAGGGAGCACGCGTCCCGGATCGCAATCCCCGCGCATCCTCGCCCAAGGCCTCCAAGAGCAGGGTCATATCAGGGGGGAGATGTGATTCCCAGCTCATCTCGCGACCGTCCGCCGAGGGGTGCAGCAGCCGCAGTCTCGAGGCGTGCAGGGCCTGGCGTTTGAATCCTTGGAGGGTTCGGGCCAGCTCAGGGGTAGCATCCGGCGGCAGCATTAGCCGGCCGCCGTAGACCGGATCCCCCACGATGGGCATGCGCAGGTGTGCCATGTGCACGCGGATCTGATGAGTCCTTCCGGTTTCTAGCCGGAGCCGCAGGTGCGTATGCGCGCGAAAGGGCCGCACCACGCGATAGTTGGTCACGGCGTCCCGTCCCCCCGCGACGACCGCCATGCGCGTGCGCTGAACGGGATGCCGGCCCACGGGGGCGGACACCGTGCCGCTGGCGATCAAAACTCCCCGGACCACGGCATCGTATTCGCGGGTGATCCGGCGTGCTTTAAGCTCCTTTACCAAGTAAGTGTGCGCGCGCGGCGAACGCGCGATCACGAGTAAACCGGAGGTCTCTTTGTCGAGCCGATGCACGATACCGGCACGCGGTAGAAGCGCCAGCGCCGGATCGAAATGCAGCAGCGCGTTGAGCAAGGTGCCTGCACGATTCCCGGCCCCGGGATGCACGACCAATCCCGAGGGCTTGTCGATCACGATGAGGTCTGCGTCCGCATACACGATTGCGAGTGCGATCGGCTGCGGTTGCGAGGCGACGCACGTATCGACACTCGGCCAGAGCTCCACCGATTCCCCTCCGCGGAGGATTTCCCGCGGTTTCACCCGCCGGTGGTTTATCAGCAGCTTGCCATCGAGGATCCAGCCCTTGAGCGTGGTTCTCGAATAATCGGCGAACAGGCGACTCGCGGCTTGATCGACGCGCATGCCGGTGAATTCGCCCGGGATCACCAAAGTGAGGCGCTCCCCATTCATAAGTTCATTGTTACACATCCGCTCACTGGATCACTGAGACTCGCCCTGGGATTTGAATAACAATAGAATGAATAATATGCCCAAAAGCTAGCCAACCGTATTTGAAATTCGGAGTGCCTCTCCAAGTTCCCTGTCTCTCCGGGAGAGGGACCGTTTTGTCCCCCTCTCCCATAATATGGGAGAGGGTTGGGGTGAGGGGATCAAAATCATCGACGAAAGTGTTTGATTTGATTCCCCTCATCCTAACCTCCCGGAGGGAGAAGGGACTCCCAGACTTGTTGAAGTGGTTCTGCATGACAGTGAATGTGTGAGAATCTTGCATTGGCCCCTATGCGCATCTGGTATCTTCTGATCATCCTCGCGGCGCTCGCCGGTTGCGCCATCTTCGGCGGCGATAAAGAAGACGAAACGGCCGATTGGTCCGCCAAAAAATTATACGCCGAGGCAAAAGAGTCGTTGGAGTCCGAGTACTACACCAAGGCCGTCGAGTACTACGAAAAGTTGCTCGCCCGGCACCCTTTCGGTGTACATGCCCAGCAAGCCCAACTCGACCTTGCCTACGCCTATTATAAAAACGACGAATCCGCCTCGGCCGTCGCCGCCTGCGACCGATTCATCAAGCTCTACCCGGACCACTCCCATGTGGATTACGCGTACTATCTGAAGGGATTGGCCAATTTTAGTCAGGGCAAGGGACTGGCGGAACGCTATTTGCCGGTCGATCCTTCGCAGCGCGATCAAGCCACGGCATTGAAATCGTTTCAAGATTTTTCCGAGCTTGTTAAACGCTTTCCGAAGAGCCGCTATGTCAAGGATGCGCAGTTGCGCATGACGTATCTACGCAACCTGCTGGCGCAGCACGAGATCAATACCGCGCATTACTATATGCGCCGCGGAGCCTATGTCGCGGCGGCCAATCGCGCGCGTTACGTGGTAGAGAACTACCAGCGCGCACCGGTCATGCCCGAGGCCCTGTTCCTGATGGCGAAGGCTTACCGCGTGCTCAAGCTCGATGATCTGGCTAAGGATGCGATCCGCGTCCTCGAGTACAATTATCCGAACTACGCGGGCATCGACGAGCTCAAATCTCTACGGATCGGCGACTAGCGTCGATCTCGGTGTAACCGGAAGTAATGGGATAGCGCCGATCGCGCCCGAACGCCCGCTGGCTGATGCGCACCCCGGGCGCCGCTTGGCGCCGCTTGTATTCGTTGCGATCCACCATGCGTACGACTTTGGCCACCGTCGCGGCATCGAAGCCGGCCCGGACGATCTCCTCCGGTGTCTCGTCGTTCTCGATATAACGCTCGAGGATCGGATCGAGGAGCGCGTAGGGCGGGAGGCTATCCTCGTCCTTCTGCCCGGGCGCAAGCTCCGCAGAAGGGGGCCGATCAAGAACTCGCTGGGGAATGACGGGGGCGATGCGGTTGCGCCACGCGGCGAGGCGATAGACGAGCGTCTTCGGCACGTCCTTCAGGGGGGCGAAGCCCCCGGCCATGTCCCCGTAGAGCGTCGCGTAGCCGACCGCCATCTCGCTCTTATTACCGGTGGTCAGCACCAGCTTGCCGGTCTTATTCGAGAAGGCCATCAAAATCACCCCGCGGCAACGCGCTTGAATATTCTCCTCGGTGGTGTCGCGCGGCTTCCCGGCGAAAACAGTGCCGAGGCTCTCCTCGAAGGCCCTCACCGCCGGCTCGATGGGAATCGTATGGTGAGCGACGCCGAGCCGCCGCGCCTCCTCGGCGGCGTCGGTGAGACTCATCTCGGCGCTGAAGCGCGAAGGCATCAAGACCGCTTCCACGGCGTCCTTGCCCAAGGCATCCACCGCAATCGCCAGGGTCAAGGCCGAATCGATACCGCCGGAAAGTCCCAGTACCGCGCCGCGAAACCCGTTCTTGCGGGCATAATCGCGGACCCCGACCACCAGTGCTTGATAGATCCCCGGCTCGGCCCGGCTCGCGGGAACGACCTCACCCGCGCGGGGGCTCGCCGGCCAGCCGGGATCCAGGTCCAGCGGGTAAATGCCCTCGGTGAAATCGGGCGCCCGGAAGCAGACGGCGCCGTTCGCGTCGAGAACCGTGGAGCCGCCGTCGAACACCAATTCGTCCTGGCCTCCGACCAGATTGACGTAGATGATCGGCAGACCACTCTCATGGCAGGCGCGCTTTAATACCTCCTCGCGTTCCGCCGCCTTGCCGAGATGGAACGGGGAGGCGTTAATATTAACAATCGCCTGAGCACCGGCGTCGCGCGCTTGCAAGGCGGTGCCGGCGATCCAGATGTCCTCGCAAATGCTGAGGGCAAACACGATGCCCTTGATCTCGACGACCTGTGTGGCCCGGCCGGGCACGAAGTAACGCTTCTCGTCGAAGACGCTGTAATTGGGAAGGTGTTGTTTATGATAGATGGCCTTAATGCGGCCCGTTGCGATCAGAGAACAGGCGTTATAAAACCGCCCCTCATGCCGCCTCGGGTAGCCCACCACCAGTTCCACGCCTCGGACTCTCTGGGAGATCTCCGCAAGCGCGCTCTGTACCTGCCGCCAGAGGCCCGGACGCAGGACGAGGTCTTCGGGCGGATAACCGGTAAGCGATAATTCCGGGAATACAACCAGATCGGCCTTCAGCCGGTCACGGGCTTCTTCGGCGGCGGCCAGGATCCGCCGTGCGTTCCCCTGGATATCGCCAACCGTGAGGTTCAACTGGGCGAGGGCGATGCGCAGCGATCTCATCGCTCTATGCGCTTCCACCTGCGACGCTGCGCGGGCGCTACGAAGCTACCTCTTCAAGCACGCGGCCAGCGCCGACCCAATTTCGGCCGGGGAGCGAACGGTCACCACCCCGGCGGCTTCCAGAGCCCGGTATTTCGCTTCCGCCGTGCCTCCCCCGCGCGAGATGATAGCGCCCGCGTGCCCCATGCGTTTGCCGGGCGGCGCAGTGACGCCAGCGACATAAGCGACGACCGGTTTGGTGACATGCGCCCGGATATATTCCGCCGCCTCTTCTTCTTCCGTGCCTCCGATCTCGCCGACCAGAATGATGCCCCGGGTCTCCGGATCTTGTTCGAATAACTGCAAACACTCGACGAAATCGATGCCGTGTATGGGATCGCCGCCATTCCCTATACAGGTGCTTTGTCCTAGGCCGAGTTGCGTGGTCTGATGCACGGCCTCGTAGTTCAGGGTTCCGGAGCGGGACATGATGCCCGCGCATCCCGGCCGGTGAATGCTCGCCGGCATGATACCGATCTTGCACTGGCCGGGGGTGATGATGCCGGGAGAGTTGGGGCCGATGAGCCGCGTTTTGGGATATTGGCGCAGGCTCGCCCGGACCTTGAGCATGTCAAGGATGGGGATCCCTTCCGTGATACAGACGATGAGCCGGACCCCGGCATCGGCCGCTTCCGCGATCGCCTCCGCGGCATAAGGCCCCGGCACGAAGATCATGCTCGCCTCGGCCCCGGTCTCATGCACGGCTTCGTAGACGGTATCAAACACCGGCAAGCCGAGATGAGTCTCCCCGCCGCGCCCAGGCGTGACCCCCCCCACGATCCGGGTGCCGTACTCGAGCGCCTGTTGTGAATGGAACGCACCCTGCCGGCCGGTAATTCCTTGGCAGATCACCCTGGTATTCTTGTCGACGAGTATTGCCATTAGGTTCCTCCTACGGCAGCCACCGCCTTGCGAGCGGCATCGCCCAGGTCCTCGGCGGCGGTGATTGAAAACGCTGTCTCGGCCAGAATCTTCCGGCCTCGCTCCGCATTGGTCCCTTCGATCCGCGCGACCACGGGCACATTGACGCCGACTTCCTTGACGGCTTGGATGATTCCCTCGGCGATGAGATCGCAGCGCACGATGCCGCCGAAAATATTGACCAGGATGGCTTTGACCTTGGTGTCGGACACCAAGAGCTTGAACGCTTCGGCCACCTTGTCTGCGGTCGTGTTGCCCCCGACATCAAGGAAATTGGCTGGCTGGCCGCCGTGCAGCTTGATGACATCCATGGTCGCCATCGCCAATCCCGCTCCGTTCACCATGCAACCGATGTTACCGTCGAGGCTCACATAGTTCAGATCGTAACGCCGGGCGACGTTCTCCTTCGGGTCCTCTTGGGTTGGATCGCGCCATTCGGCAAGCGCCGCTTGGCGGTACAAGGCGTTATCGTCGATCGATATCTTGGCATCCAGGGCTTGGAGCTCGCCCGTATCGGTAACGATCAAGGGGTTGATCTCGATGAGGCTCAGGTCCTTCTCAAGGAAGAGCCGGAACATGGCCGGTAGAATTGCGGACAGTTGCTTGTTCTGAGTCGCATCGAGCCCCAATGCTTGAGCGATGCGGCGGCTCTGGAATGATTGCAAGCCAAGGATTGGATCGATGGTGAGGCTCAGGATCTTCTCCGGCTCCGTGGCGGCCACCTCTTCGATGTCCATACCGCCGGCCCGCGAGGCGATGATGGCGAGGCGTTCGGTCCTGCGATCGACCACCATCGCGAGATAAATCTCGGCCACGAAATTCGATGCGCGCTGCACCAGGACGCAATTGACGGGTTGTCCGGCCGGCGCCGATTGCTTGGTAATCAACTGCATACCGAGCATGTCGCGCACGATGCTTTCGACCTTTTCGATGCTGTCGGCGAACTTTACCCCCCCGGCTTTGCCGCGTCCGCCGGCATGAACTTGAGCTTTGATGACCCAGGGTCCGTGCGATTCCGCCGCATGGCGCAAGGCTTCCTTGATCGAGTGCGCGGGCTTGCCGGGGGGCACCGCGATCCCGTATTCCTCAAACAGTTTCTTGGCTTGATATTCGTGAAGATTCATAACACTTTGGCCGCTAACAACCGACGGAGTGAATTCTAACAATAACTAACGTCGATAATACATGGGAAGTTTTTCTCGCGAGCCGTTCTTCCAACGTTGAGCAATATAACGGTCACAGAGCATCTGCAACCCGATCGTCATGCCTTTCGGCAAGCTATCGGCGTGCCTAACGATCGGCCGTCACCGGCCTGGACCGCTCTGCGCTACTTCGGCCTCTACCGCTTGATCCTATCGGGGTTTTTTACGGTGATCGTCTGGACACGGCAGTTACCATCGCCACTCGGCGAGCACGATCCCGGCGTTTTTGCCACTGCGGTTTGCGCATATCTGCTGTTGGCGATCTTGGCTCAAATCGGCGTGGAGATTAGGCCGCACCGATTCGGCGCACACGTGTTGGGCCAGGTCTTGACGGACACCGTGATGCTCACCGCCATGATGTATGCGAGCGGCGGGGTGACGAGCGGCATGGGGATGTTGCTTCTCGTCAGCATCGCGCTTGGGAGCATGCTGACCGAGGGCCGCACCGCTTTCTTGTTCGCGGGCGCCGCTTCGATCGCGGTGTTGTGCGAGGAAGCCTATTTTTGGTTATACGGTAACGCGCTCACGGCGAACTACACCCAGGCCGGCTTTCTCGGTTCGACGTTTTTTGCGACCGCTCTGTTAGGGCACGCGCTCGCCGAGCGGCTCCGCGCCAGCGAGGCCCTGGCAGCGCGGCGCGGAGCCGATGTCGCACATCTCGAACGCCTCAACGAGCAAATCGTGCAGCGCCTGCGCTCGGGGATCGTGGTTCTCGATGCCATGGGCCGAGTGCGCTTGGTCAACCAGTCGGCACAGGCGCTGCTCGGGCTCGCGCAGCCCGTTCCGTCCCAGCCCTTGGCCATGCTCGCCTGGGATCTGGCGCAGCAGCTCGATAGTTGGCCGACTCATGCGCCTCCTTCACAAATCCTGCGTACGCCATCGCGCGGCACCGATCTCCTCGTATCGCGAGCGGAGCTAGGATCCGGACCCGCAGCGGCAACCCTGGTATTCATCGAAGACGCCGCGGCGATGCGGCAACGCGCCCAGCAGCTCAAGCTCGCCTCGCTCGGGAGGCTGACCGCAAGCATTGCCCATGAGATCCGGAATCCCCTCGGGGCGATCAGCCATGCCGCGCAATTGCTCTCGGAGTCAACCGGGCACACCGAGGAAGACCGTTACGTCACGCGCATCATCAAGGGCCATTCCGAGCGGGTAAACCGCATCATAGAAAACGTACTGACCATCGGCCGCCGGGACCGCTCCGCGCCGGAGATCTTCGCGATTAAACCCTGGCTGGAAGGGTTCGTGAGCGAGTTTGCCGCGCGCATGCAAATCTCGAGTGAGCGCGTGCTCGTCCATACGGAGCCGGAGGACATCGAGATCGTCATAGATCGCAGTCAACTACACCAAGTCCTTTGGAACCTCTGCGAGAACGGCTTGCGTTACACCCAGGGTACGCCCGCGCTGGAATTGAGGTGCGGTATAAAAGCTACATCCGAGACGCCCTATCTGGATGTCATCGACCACGGCACGGGGATCCCCGAGGACATCGTGGATTCGATCTTCGAGCCCTTCGTGAGCAAAAACTCCCCCGGAAGCGGGCTTGGCCTCTACCTGGCGAGCGAGTTATGCGAGTGCAACCAAGCCTCGTTGAGCCTGCATGAGAATAGCGCCAAGGGCTGTTGCTTCCGGATCAGCTTCGCGCACCCCCAACGCCAACAGTGGATCGCCTAAGTGTCTAGGCCGCTAACCCTCATCGTAGATGACGAACCGGACATTCGCGAGCTCCTGACCATCACGCTCAAGCGCATGGACATCGCCTGCCGGAACGCCGTCAATCTAAGCGAGGCTCGCGAGATGCTGAAGCAGCAGAACTTCGACCTTTGCCTCACGGACATGCATTTACCCGATGGCGATGGGATCGATCTAGTCTCTTATATGCAACGCGTGTGTCCAAGAACGCCCGTTGCAGTCATCACCGCCCATGGCAGCATGGAGACCGCCATTCAGGCATTGAAATCCGGGGCGTTCGACTTCGTCACCAAACCCGTTGATCTGCCCGTGCTCCGCAACTTGGTCACGACCGCGCTCAAGCTCTCCGATGGGCGCCCGGAACCCGAGACGCAATTGATCGGCGAGTCGGAGGCCATGCAAAGGACCCGCGCGACCATCGCAAAAGTGGCGCGCAGTCAAGCCCCGGTTTATATCAGCGGCGAGTCGGGCACCGGCAAGGAGCTCGTGGCGCGCATGATTCACGAACAAGGCGCGCGTTCGGGGCGCCCGTACATCCCGGTCAACTGCGGAGCGATCCCGGGCGATCTGCTCGAAAGCGAATTCTTCGGGCATTTGAAGGGGAGCTTCACGGGGGCGGTCGCGAACAAACCGGGACTCTTTCAAGCCGCGCAGGGCGGAACCTTGTTCTTGGACGAGGCCGCCGAGTTGCCGCTGCACATGCAGGTAAAGCTCTTGCGCGCGATTCAGGAGAAATGCATCCGGCCGGTCGGGGCCCAGCAAGAGCTTGCCGTCGATGCAAGGATCCTGAGCGCCACGCACAAGGATCTCGCCGCTCTGGTCAGGGAGGGGCGTTTCCGCCAAGACCTCTATTACCGCATCAATGTGATCCAATTGTGTGTACCGCCATTACGGGAACGGGGCGGGGACATCCCAGAGCTCGTCGCGTTTATCTTGAACCGGCTGACCGGGGCCAACGGACGCATTCCGCAACTTTCCGAGGAGGCGATGCAAGCACTCGCGGGTTATCCCTTCCCGGGCAATGTCAGGGAGCTCGAAAACATCCTCGAACGCGCGCTGACACTATGCGAAGGCGATCGGATCGAAGCGCGTGATCTCGATCTTCCTGTACATGCAAATGAACCCGCCGGCCCGGTCGGGATCGAGGGTTATCTCAGCGAGATCGAACGCCAACAGATCCTCGCCGCGCTCGAGCAAGCGCGCTGGAACAAGACGGCGGCGGCCAAACTGCTTGGAATAAGTTTCCGAGCGCTCCGGTACCGGCTGGAGAAATTGGGTTTGGACTCGCCCGCGAAGTCCGGAACCGCTAAAAACGATTAGACCGGAACTATCCTAAGGAACGCAAAAAGTTATACCATTTGTGTCGTGAGCCCCACGGTGTTTCGAGAAGCCGGGTTTCTATTTCT
>JBIMKD010000245.1:0-6873 GCA_043673815.1 Chromatiales bacterium | reverse complement strand
CCATACAAAGTGATACTCAATCTGAAAAACTGTATGACTGCCATATCTGTAGTCCATGATGCACCTCCTTGCGCAGCATTTTCGCAGCTAAAGCTAACCGGCTAAAAGCCGGTGGTTTTAACCCTATGATGGACAATAAAAAACGTCAATTGTCGTAGGAGCGCTGGAACATGTCAGTCAGCCATCAGCGAACAGCACCTAACACCGACCCGAACACGTCTCCCATCGAGACCCCTTTCAAGCAGATCGCCAGTCTGCTGGGCGGGCGTCAGGTATTAAAAAAGTCAATTACGTCGAAGCTCGACGTCCACGAAATCATTGTTAAAGGCATCCCCGGCAGCGCATTGAAATACATGCTTGCTCACGCGAAGATCATGAATGCCGCGGACGTGCTACGTGCCGTTGGGGTCAGCGTTCGCACCGTCCAGCGCCGCATGGCAACTTCGCAGAAACCGCTGAGCCAAGAACAGAGCGGCCGCGCTTGGAAGTTCGCCGAAGTTCTCGCCAAAGCGACAGAGGTGTTCGGAAGCCAAGCAGAGGCCGAGACGTGGTTAGTGCCCCGGCCATGGCACTGGATCAGCGACGCCCCATTGAACTGCTGTCTTCGCCTGCCGGCGTGGAGATGGTCGAACAACTGCTTGGCCGGCTTGAATACGGTGTCTACACATGACACCAGTGCCCGCCCCGCTGGGTGGCGCCGCGCTAGTCGTATGGCGATTAGATCAGAAGAAGTTTGGAAAAACCTGGGATCACGGGGAAGGTGCACGCCAGCAGGGCGGACGCTGGAATTCGCGGGGCAGGAGAGTCGTGTACTGCTCGGTGGACCCCGCCACGGCAATCCTGGAAGTCGCGGTGCATAAGGGGTTCAAGACCCCTGACACGGTAGCGCACGTACTGACGTCAGCCCTCATCACCGATCCGAGTGCCGTTCATATAGTGCAGCCAGGTAGGGTGCCCAACACCAATTGGCTGAGACCAGGGTTTCCGAGCGCTGGCCAACAGGCCTTCGGCGATGCTTTGCTGGGGGCCCATTCCTTCGTGCTTATCCCGAGCGCGGTGTCGACACACAGTTGGAATCTGCTCTTCGATCGCGATGTTGCGAAGGGCCTATACTTGCAGCAAACGCAGGAAGACTTCGCGCTGGACACGCGGCTTCACCCGCCATCGCCCTGAGTGTTCAGGTGTGCCAAACAACTGCCCCCGAGCACTATGCCTCGCGCGTCGCTTTCGGCAAGCAGGCCGACTCCTCAACATGCTTGCCAAGCCGAGACGCGCTCCGCGCGTCGAATCGGTGCGTTACGGCGCAAAAAGCGACGCCTAACGCACCCTACATCTACTACGATTTCTTACGCTATCCGCGGTCCCGGCGCCGCGCCATAGGAAACCTTGAAGAGAGCCCGTAGGATTTTTGGGGGTGGCAAGAGAGTGGGTGACAAGCCTTGTGGCGTGTTATAACATCGTAAAATTGCGGTTAACCCGATACGAGATTGTGAGATGAGGCTACCGATTCGAAGAATTGGCAATTCGCAGGGGCTCATTCTGCCCCAGGCGCTGATTGCCCAGTGCAGTTTTCAAGATGACGTGTAGGTTAAAGTGGAGGACGGCTCACTGCTTATTACTAAGCCAGTGCGCAAGCCCCGCGCAGGTTGGGAAGAAAGGCTAAGAAAGATGGCCGAGGCGGGGGAGGACAAGCTCATGCTGGATTTCCCGACCGCTTCGATGTTGAAGAATGGGAGTGGTGATCAGCTCAAATCAGAGCGGTGGATAAACTTCGATTGATTACCAAGCTAGGAGTGATCAAGGAACCCACGAGGAGTAAGGTGCTGGGGATATTACAGGAGATGTTTGCGGCTTGAAGATTATCGGATACAAGAGGAACACTTAGTATGAGTATCGCGACGAAACGCGGTGACGGCGGGCAAACGAGCCTGATAGGCGGTAATCGTGTCTCGAAGGGCGAGCCGCGCGTGGAAGCCTACGGGAGCATCGACGAGCTGAATTCGGTGATGGGGTTCGCGCGCTCGATTTGCGATGACGCCGAGGTTTGCGAGCTTGTCAAGGCGATCCAGCGCGAGCTTTTCGCTCTCGGCGCGGCGGTGGCCACTCCGACCGGGAACAGAAAGAAACCTCCGCCCGTCAGCGCCGAGATGGTCGAGAACCTCACCGAGCAGGTTCACCGCATCGAGGCCATCGAAGGTGTGCTCTCCGATTGGTCGCTCCCCGGGGAGCATCCGGCGGCTTCGGCCTTCGATGTGGCGCGCACCGTGTGCCGCCGGGCGGAACGCGATCTGGTCCGGCTGATGGACTCCGGCGAGCACATCGACCCCGATGTCTTGGTCTATTTGAACCGCCTCTCCGACCTCTTGTGGTTGTTCGGCCGGCTGATCGAAGCGCGCGCCGGCCTCGACGCCTCGTGACGCGACGAGAAACACAAGGGCAATCGCTGGTCGCGCGCCTGGTGACGGCGGCGGCCGGGTCCTTCTCCCCGCTCAAGTGCCGGGCCGACAGGGGGATCCTCCTCTCCTTCAAGCCGCGAGCTGTTGCTCCATCGCGGCTGTGTATTTCCCCAGAGTTGCGAGGCCATTGCACTTGGCGCGATGGTAGAGCGCCTTCTGTGCCGCCGGGACATTGTCCGGTTTACCAGCCCAGGTCTTCAAGGCCGGATCTTGGAGCGCGCGGCCGTACGAGAAGCTGAGCGGCCAGGGGTGTTGCATGGCCATCGCGTTCATCGAATTGAGGTGTGCCGTCGCGGGCTCGGCCTTCTGGCCTCCGGAGAGGAACACGATGCCGGCGACCGCCGCCGGAACGGACTGATGCAGGCAGCGTACCGTCATCTCGGCGACCTCTTCCACGCTCTTTTGCCGCGGGCACTGCTTCCCCGCGATGACCATATTGGTCTTGAGGATGAGATGCTCCAAGACGACGCGCTGCTCGTAGAGATTCTGGAATACCCGCCGCAAGGTCGCTTCGGTCACTTCATAGCAGCGCTCGATGGTGTTGTCCGCATCCATCAGGACCTCGGGCTCGACGATGGGCACGAGCCCTTGTTCTTGGCAGAGCGCGGCATAGCGCGCCAAGGCGCTGGCGTTGGCGTTGATGCAACCGCGGGTCGGGATCCCGTCGCCTATAGTGATCACCGCCCGCCACTTGGCGAAGCGGGCACCGAGGTTGCGATACTCGATCAGGCGTTCGCGCAGACCATCGAGACCTTCGGTGATCTTTTCGCCCGCTAGGAAGGGCATATCTTTAGCGCCTTGATCGACTTTGATGCCCGTGATCACCCCAGCATCGGGGAGCGCTTTAGCGAAGGGGATCCCAGCGGCGGTCGATTGCCGCAAGGTCTCATCGAAGAGGATCATGCCGCTAATGAACTGGCCAATCCCCTGGGTCGTGATAAGCAGCTCGCGGTAAGCGCGCCGGGTGTTTTCCACCGACTCGATGCCGATAGAGTCGAAACGCTTTTTGATGCTCGGGAAGCTTTCGTCAATGGCGAGAATTCCCTTGCCGGAAGCGACTAATGCCTCGGCCGTTTGTCGCAGATCAGACATGGCGTGTTCCTCTGGTTCATGGTAACGATAGTCTAACGTAGTTCGCGCGGGCTGCGTGGAAACCGCGTTAATTCTGAATACCCCGCCGTTTACGGCGGGCACTTTAGCATTGGGGTTTCCAAAGGGGAGTAGTGCAACTCTCCCCCTTTGGTCAAGGGCGGGTTCATACCCCGCCCGCGAAGTAAAATTGATTTCATAATGCCGATTCCGCAGCCAGCTCCCCTACACGAACGATCTTCATGCCGTTGGTTCCACCTTGTTTACCGCGCAAATCACCTTTGGTAATGACTACGATATCTTCTTCGTGGATCGCGCCGCGCTCGAGCAGGATGTCGATCATTTCACGGTTGACTCTCAGGAAATCGGTGTGCGTGACGTCGAAATTGATCGGGTAGACACCCCGGCAGAGCGTCACCCGCCTGAGCGTCTCGGGACGGCGGGTAAAGGCGAAGATCGGGATCCCGGTGAGCACGCGCGACATCCATATGCCGGTGGCGCCGGTCTCGGTGAGCGCGAGAATGGCTTTCGCGCCGATGTGGTTGGCCGCGTAAACCGTGGACATGGCGATCGCTTCATCGATGCGGTCGAACGGCGAATCGATGCGGTAGTCGGCCCCCCGGAGGCCCCACTGGGTTTCCGTCTCCAGGCAGATCCGATCCATCGCCTCGACGGCTTTGCGCGGGTACTTGCCCACGCTGGTTTCGGCGGAGAGCATGACGGCATCCGTGCCATCCAACACGGCATTGGCGACATCGAAGACTTCGGCCCGTGTCGGGATCTGGTTTGCGATCATCGACTCCATCATCTGCGTGGCCGTGATGACCAAGCGGTTCGCGTTACGGGCTTGCTGGATCAAGCGTTTCTGGACCGGGGGGAGGGCCGCATCCCCGATCTCGACGCCGAGATCGCCACGCGCGATCATGATCCCGTCCGAGGCCCGCAGGATCTCATCGATACACTGTAAGGCTTCGGCGCGCTCGATCTTGGCGATGACGCCGCAGGTGCCGTTGCTCTCGGCAATCACACGGCGGGCTTCCTCGATGTCGGCGGCATCGCGCGGAAAGGATACGGCAATGTAGTCGGCGCCGATGTCCACGGCGTGGCGGATGTCAGCGCGGTCCTTGGAGGTCAGCGCGCCCGCCGAGAGCCCGCCGCCGGCGCGGTTCAACCCCTTGCTGTCGGAGAGCCATCCGCCCACCCGCACCAGGCATTCGACGCTGGTCCCCGTGACGCGCTTGACTTCAAGCACGATACGGCCATCGTCAATAAACAAGGTGTCGCCGCGCTTGACATCTTTTGGGAGATCCACGTAGGTAACTCCGACGCGCTGTTCATCTCCGTCCGCGGGCGGGATGGCGGCATCAAGCGTGAAGGAAGCCCCTTCCCGCAGTTCCACATGGCCGCCGCGAAATCGCTGGATGCGGATCTTCGGGCCTTGCAGGTCGGCGATGGCGCCGACCTGCGTGCCGCGCGCCTGGGAGGAAGCCCGCAGTTGGTCGATCCGGTGTTCATGGCTGTCGTGGGAGCCGTATGAGTAGTTTAGCCGAATGACGTCCACCCCGGCCGCGATGAGGCCATCGAGCACCTTGGGATCGTCGGTAGCCGGGCCGAGAGTGGCAACGATTTTCGTTCTGCGCATGCGGGGCGTTGCGAGCCTAATTCCCTGTATCGATGAATGCTGATCAAATTGCCGCCGCCCGGGACGTGGCATTAATAACCCTCGCTCGGATGCACGTAATCGGGATGGGAGCGGGCGCGCTCCTGCAGGATGGCGACAGCAGGTAGGGTTTTTCCCTCGAGAAACTGGAGGAACGCCCCGCCCCCGGTGGATATATAGGACATCCGCTCGCCGATCCCGTACTTCGCGATGGCCGCGAGCGTCTCGCCGCCTCCCGCGAGAGAATAGGCTTGGCTCGCGGCTATCGCCATCGCGATCGCCCGCGTTCCCTGGCCGAACTGATCAAATTCAAAGACCCCGAGCGGGCCGTTCCAGACGATCGTTTGAGCCTGTCCAAGCAACGCGGTGTAGCATCCTGCGGTGCGGGGACCGACATCCAGGATGAGATCGCCGGCCGCGACGTCGGAAATATTCTTTACCGTGGCCGTCGCGGTTTCGGAAAACTCCCGGGCGCAGACTACGTCCTCGGCCAAAGGGATAGCCGCGCCGCGTGCGGCTGCCCGCGCGAGAAGCCGCGAGGCGACCTCGACCAAGGGATCTTCAACGAGGGACTGACCGATGGCATGGCCCGCGGCGCGAAGGCACGTGTTGAGGATCCCGCCGCCGACAATGAGCTGATCCACGGTCTCGACCAGCGATTCGAGCACCGCGAGCTTGGTCGAAATCTTCGACCCGCCCACAATCGCCACCAGGGGGCGTGCCGGTTGTTTCAAGGCTTGGCTCAAGGCCTTCATCTCGGCCTCGAGCAGCGGCCCGGCGCAGACCTGGGGAGCATACTTGGCGATCCCGTGGGTCGACGCCTCGGCGCGATGGGCGGTGGCAAAGGCATCATTGACGTACACATCACAGACGGCGGCAATTTTTCTGGCCAAGGCGTCGTCGTTATTTTTCTCGCCGATCTCAAAGCGCACGTTTTCGCATAGCGCCGCTTGGCCGGGTTCGACCTTGACTCCGTCGATCCAATCTTTAACCAGCGTGACGTCACGATGCAGCAACTCGGATAAGCGGGCCGCGACCGGTGCCAAGCTCAGCGCAGCGTCGTACTGGCCTTCTTTCGGGCAGCCGAGATGCGAGACGAGCATTACCCGGGCGCGCGCCGACAACGCCTTGCTAATGGTAGGGAGCGCTGCCCGCAAGCGTGTGTCATCGAGGATCCGGCCCGCTTGGATCGGTACGTTGAAATCTTCCCGGATCAACACCCGTTTCCCGGCAAGGCTCAGATCGGACATCGACATCATGGACGGTATCGGTTCTTTACTTGGCGTTCATCAAGGCGACCGTCACGTCCAACATGCGGTTGGAAAAGCCCCATTCGTTATCGTACCAGGACAAGACTTTGACCAAGGTGCCTTCGATGACACGGGTCTGGGTCGCATCGTAAATGGACGAGGCGGGGTTGTGATTGAAATCGACCGAGACCAGCGGCTTGTCGTTATACTCCAGAAGCCCCTTGAGCTCGCCTTGGGCGGCCTCTCTCAATACCGCATTGATCTCCTCCTTGCTGGTCTCGCGCGCGGCGACGAAGGAGAGGTCCACCAACGATACGTTGAGCGTGGGGACGCGCACGGCGTAACCGTCCAGTTTTCCGTTCAACTCGGGAAGCACCAAGCCGACGGCCGCGGCCGCGCCGGTCTTGGTCGGGATCAT
>JBIMKD010000244.1:0-4478 GCA_043673815.1 Chromatiales bacterium | reverse complement strand
TCGTTACTTCGACGCCATGGGTCTTCCACGTTTAGACCCTCGTTATTCTATTTAACTGTACCGAACCGCCATGGTACGGACCCGTATGCCTGGTGGTGTGGGAGGGGCGAAGCCGTGAGGCTTCCCCCTATCCCGATTGTCTTCGGAACACTGAAAAACTTCGATCTCTCGGACGGTTTCGGCGGCAAAACCTCGGACCGAGGGGGCCGGGTGATCAAGAAGGGCTTTCGCGCGGGGCGCGAGAATGTCGTAGTAGCCATCCACCCAGGCCTGCCGCGGCAGCGTGTAGGTGGCGAGCAGCCTGTAGCCCGCGCTTTCCGCGACCGCAGTGTTGTGTTGCACCGATTGCATGTCGGGATAGCCGGATCGGAAGAACTCCCGTACCGCATCGGGGGCTTGCTCCTTCAGCCACGACAGTTCGCTCACAACCACGAAGCCGCCAGGATCAATCACTGTCGCCCATGTGGCTAGCGCGTTGGCAAATCCGATGTTGTATGCGGCCCCCTCGCACCATAGCAAATCTACTCGCTGAAAGACGCCTGGGATGTCCTTCATGTCCATGCAGTGCGTTTGAACAAAGCATCCAACCCCCGCGTCTTTCGCCTGCTGTTTGAGATGATTCAGAAACGGCTCATATGAATCAACGGCGTGAACCAGTGTCGCGAGTTCTTTAGCGAGGACCAATGTTTGACGACCGGCTCCGCAGCCTGCATCGACTACTACTTCGAATTGGCTCCTCGAGAGCAGCCGCAGAGCTCGCCGTGTATGAACGTCACTTCCCGGGCCCAACTTGGTCATGCCCCCGAAAAGCAGATCAATGGGGTTACTTGTACTCATCTAATGCTCCCCGACAGCGCCTAACTAACGCCCGCAGGAGCGGTGCGCTGCCCGAAGTTTCGCTTTAGGCACCTTATCCAGATCGCGTCGGCTCCATGCGTTAGTTAGGCTGCACGCTGGCTGGTTTCTTCTCCGAACGCCACGATCAACCCATTGCAATCTCTGATCACGAACTCACGCTGCCCGTAGACCCGGTCTTCGGGACCGTCGAGGATGTCGGCACCGCGTGTGGACAACTCCTCCGCAAGCGCGTCAATCCCGTCACGCGGAGGTAGGCGTCATAGGCACCTTGGGCCCGGCCCGTGCGAACATCGGACTGATCGGCGCGGTTGAAGAATATCTGCACCTCGTCGCGTCGCACGATTGCAAAGACTGGAGGCGCATCTGCGTCGAGGCTAAAGCGCTCTCCATCCCAATACCCGGCTATTTGGAAACCCAGAACGTCCCGGTAATACTCAGCCGTCCGCACGAGCTCCGGTACTGTGAACTGAGGAACGGCTGCAGCGAAACGGATGATGGTTGCCTTGATTTCGCTCATTTACTGCCCTCTCGAAGCGCCTAACGCCATGCCGTTCAGCCGCGGGCGGGCTCGATAATGGCGCGCGTGGCGCGCCTCCGCAATCCGCCCGTCAGTCTGCAACGGCTTGTTGGGCAGCAGGTTCTCCCGACGATCTTCGAGAGTCAGTCCGTCCTCGATGACCATTAGGTCGCCCCGTTATCCAGCACCTTAGCGATCGCGGTGATGGTATTCCAGGTGCGCGTGGTGACCGGTACCCCGAAGACGCGGTCCAACGTGCCGAGATAGCTGATGACCTTCATGTGCCGCCGGTACAGCCCGACGACGAACCGGTTCTCCCTCGCGAGAATTCTCACCAGCCACTTGCCGGTGGAGGGAAAGCTCATAGGCGTCGACGGCGCCGAACGGGGAGACTGGGACAGAACGCTCACGAAACGGACGATGTCGGGGCGGACCAAGTGGTCCGAGAAAAAGTCGCGAGACATCAGCCTGACGATCTCGCGCCCTTGGCAGATCATCATCTCGGCATCGAAGGGAAGCCTGCGTGCGAATTCAACGCGCAGTTGCGCGCGGCTGACTGGCTGCCGGATCACAAAGGTACCCGCCGCGCCGATGTTGACGGCGTCGAGATGCTTCAGTTGTTCGGCGAGCGTAGAAGGTCGGAAGGTTCTGTGACCGCCGACGTTGACGCCCCTCAGAAGAACCACGAGTGCCACGCGTTGCCCCCTGCTGGTGCCTCTCTAATCCGTGGAGCGCGGCCGCAACCTACTCGAATGTTCGCTTTCTCATCCTTTTGCTTGTTGAAAAGCCTTGATGAACTCATCCCGGGAAATTCCAGCTTGAGATCAAATGGCACGTAATGTGGCGCCCTTGATGCGTGGGTGATTCGGCATAGTTAGCGGAGTTCGGGTCCCATCGGCATTGGTTCTTTCCATGGCAATATGACTGCCCTCGCGCAGCAACCGAAACCCCAAATCCTCAAGCGCTTTAACGACTCTCGCCCTCGGTGCATCGACCGGAAACTTAGGCATCAAACTGCGACTTCAGTCTCTGCCACGAAAGCCTCAATGGTATCATCGTCTTCGAAGGCATTCTGACCAAAGGTTTCGATATGAAAGCCGATAGCGGACTTGACGTCTGCAAGCGCCTCTTCGTAGGTATTGCCCTCGCCGATGACCACGCCCTTGAGGCCCAGGGGATAGGCGATATAACCGTCGGGATGTTTTTCAATGACAATCTTGACTTGCTTTTCCATAGTTTCTCGCAGGACTGTAGTTTAGCGGTCTGCTTAGGCCTGGTTTTTTGCACGCACTTATCCTACCGCCATCCGAGAGGGTCATGGGGAAGGCATGAGCATTAATCCACACGGTCGCTGTGGCCGAGTTCTTTCTCGGGTGCGATTCGATCGCGGACCAACTGCTTGAGCTCCCGTGATTGTGGAAATCGCCCCTGCTGCTTGCGGGAGAAGATCAGCTCACCGTTAACCCGGATGTCCAGGACACCGCCCGTGCCCGGCACCAACGCCAATTCGCCGATCTCCTCTGCGAAGCTGAAGAGCAGTTCCTGCGCCAGCCACGTCGCCCGCAGGATAAAACGGCACTGCGTGCAGTACTCGATCTCCACCCGCGGTTGGTTCATGCCTATCCTTGATTCTGTTGGGAGAAAAACGAAGGTAAGAGGATTATATACCGGTCGTTGACAGCGCGAACCACCGTTGGCAAAAAGGTCCGGGTTCCTCTATCAAGCCCGGTTGGCCTATCACCGAGCTCGATAGGAGCAACGACGCATCGAGCAGTGTGTCGATCCCGATAATCGACGCCTGAATTGTCCAACGAGAGCCCTCTTATCGAGGCGCTCGATCTTTTGAACCAATCTAGGATTTTCCCTGGTTGTAGACAATCGGATGGCGTAAACCTTTTCGCGCAAAGAGCAACAGAATGCGAAAAGGCCATCCCGATTGCCAAATCGTCTCACCATTGCGCTCTTGAGTGTGCTGATCTCATGCTCAGCCCTCGGTAGGGGGCTCGATCCGGTGCGGGTGGGGCGTTACTCCGCGCTCGTCCCCGGCCCTTCCCCCGAACAAGCCGATCCCCTTCGCGCTCCCGATCGAGGCGATGGAGAGCGGTCCGTTCGCTCGCGCCACCGACCGTGCCTTGCGGCGCCTCGGCTCAGGCAGGAACAGGAACGGCCTTGGCGAAGGCGAGCCGGATCACCTCGCCGGGATCGAGGTCAGACACCAGCACGCACATGACCGTGCCCTCTGGCCAAAACACCGCCGTGAGGCCGTCCTGGCGGTAAACGCGGAAGGCAATGCCGTTGTGCTCGAGCGCTTCCCTGGCCGGCGGCAGCTCATCCAACCGCCCTTCATACATCTGGCACAACAACCGCGCGTCGCCGGGACCCTGATAGACGAACAGGGCACTGGGGCGGCCTTGCAGCTTGTGGATGCGCCCGCCCGCGACGCGGTAGTTCATCATGCCGAGATCAAACACGCGCGTCTCGAACCCGATCCCCCGCGCCGCGAAGAATCGCTCCAGATCGCGGGGCTCCTCCGTGCGCAGGTCCAAGCTCAGCCTGCCGGCCCGAAACTCGGCGAAATCCTGTGCCACGGCCGCGGGCAGGCCGAAGGGGGCCCGCGCAAGCCACAGCAGGACGGAAACGAAGGCGGCCATCGCCGCAAGACCGAAGCCCAGGGCCCAGCGGAGCTTAGGCCGGACGGACCACCGGCGATGGGCGCGTGCGCGCAAGTCCTCCCGATCCAGCGTCTGGGCGATCGCCTCGCTCAGTCGGGCGGGGACGGGCTGCCGCGCCGCATGGGCCACGACCGCTTCCTTTAGCTGGCGTAGGCTCTCGAACTCGCGGCGGCATCGTGGGCAGGCCTGCAAATGTGCCTGCGCCTGGGCGCGCTCCGCCTCGCCGAGCCGGCCGTCCAGAAGGTCCTGGATCGCTTCGCCCAAGTGACCAGCACGCGTGCTCATGTCTGCTCCGGCGCGACGGGATAGCCCCTCTCACGCGCATAAGCTTGCAGCGCGCCGAACAAGAGTTTGCGCGCGCGGAACAGCCGCGAGCGCACCGTACCCACCGGGCACTGCAAGGCGGCCGCCGCTTCCCCGTAGGACAGCTC
>JBIMKD010000243.1:0-5693 GCA_043673815.1 Chromatiales bacterium | reverse complement strand
GTAGAATGCGAGTGGCCCGCGGTGGCGCCTACAGCACGCCGGCGAAGTCCCTGCGCTCGACCAAGCGCTTTCGGCTCAATGCCGACGGCCGCTACGATGATGTCGGGTTGCGTGTCGTCCGCGAGCCTTAGTTCCTGTTTCTCAAGGTTATTCAGCGGTGGACCTGGCCAGAATAGAGCCCACGTACCAAGCAACTTCACCCACCCGATGGGGTCGAATCAGCGACAAATAGCGAGATCCGCACCATGCAAAGCGATAAGCGAAACGTCAAGTATATCGTTCTCTGCGCCTTGACTTCCGTTTCCATGGCGGCCATCGCCGGTGATCGATACGGTATTTCGGTATACGGATATAGCACCGAACAGGGTTACCAGCGCCAAATCTATGGCGAAAGCAATGGCGGCTATCGCAACTACGTATCGCCTACCCAAGATTCTTGCAAACAGGCGTACGGAGGATCTCATAGCCGCTGCCTCCAGAGTGGCGCCTACCAAGGGTATTACCAACAACCACGTCCCTATTATTCCCCTTCTCCCGACGGTGGATATCAACCTCCCTATTACCGCGGTTACTCTGAAGGTTATCACGACGGGTACCATCAAGGGCAGCATCAACGCGAGCCCAGGCACGGCACACGGAACAGTGATCGGCGCAATAAGAATTGAGCGCGGATAATCCCTTAGCGAGTCGCGTGGAGGCTTGCGATATCCAAGCGCACGCGATAAAGGAGCCAGAATGCGGGTAGGGAGACAACGAAGGTGACCAGAAAAAAATTAGCCCATCCGATCACCGCAACCATTTGCCCCGACCCAGGACCAACAACAACGCGGCTCAAGCTCGCGATGGCGGACAGCAAAGCATATTGCGTGGCTGTATAGCGCGGGTCGCACAGTCCCATCGGCAGCACCACGACGGCGGCGGTTCTGTCCTGGACCCGTGTTCTTTTTAATGGGCACATCATAACGTGACGGATCGCCTTTCTGCCGCACAAGCCGTATGGTACGCGTTGCGAAGCTGGCGCACGGCATCGGTGAGTCTGCTGTCTTTTTCGTCCGGCATGCCACTCGGGCTGGTGTGGATCGCCATTCCGGCATGGCTCGCGCGTCAAGGCGTGGACATAAAGATTATCGGGCTGTTCACGCTGGCACAGGCGCCGTGGAGCTTCAAGTTTCTCTGGTCACCGATCATTGACCGCTACGCGCTGCCGCTGCCGTGGCTCGGACGCAAGCTCGGCTGGACACTGCTCTTCCAGATCACCCTGCTCGTCACCACATTCCTGCTCGTAGGCGTGGCACAACATCCGGATGCCATCTGGATCATCGGCGTACTCACGCTCGCCATCGCCTTCGCCTCGGCGAGCCAGGACATCGCCGTGGACGCCTATGCCGTCGAAGTGCTGCGCCCCGAGGAACAGGGCGTGGCGGTCGGCGCGCGCACGGCAATCTACCGCGCCGCCATGTTCGTTGCCGGCGGTCTTGCCATCACACTGGCAGGATCGTGGTCATGGCCGTTCATGTTCGGACTGATCGCACTGCTCTATGTGCCCATGATGATTGTCACTGTGTTCGCGCCGCGCTCAGATCTCAACGGGGCCGAATCACCGCAAACCCTGCGGGAAGCGGTGTGGAAACCGTTCGTGGGTTTTCTTGCGCGGCGCCAGGCGATGGTACTGCTGGCGTTTGTCGTGCTGTACAAGCTCGCCGACAACCTTGCCGGTGCGCTGGTGCGGCCGTTCCTGATACAGATGGGGTTCGACGATTTCGACGTGGGCGTGGCCACCGCCACCATCGGGCTCGTTACCACGCTGTTCGGAACCCTGCTGGGCGGCATGCTCACCACGGCCATGGGTCTTGGGCATTCGCTTTGGGTCTTCGGGCTGCTCCAGATCTTCTCGAACCTCGGCTATGTGTTTGTCACCGAGGCTGGCCCGAATCGTTGGATCATGTACACCGCCATGGGTTTTGAAAGCCTCACGAGCGGAATGGGGACGGGGGCGTTCGGCGTGCTGTTGTTACGCATTACCCAGAAACAATTCTCGGCCACGCAGTACGCACTATTCTCGAGTTTGTTCGCACTACCTCGCATTTTCTCCGGCCCGATCACTGGTGTCGCGGTTGATGCGATGGGCTGGCACGACTTCTTCATCCTCACCATGCTGATCGGTCTGCCCGGGATGGTGTTGCTGCACCGCTTCTCACCGCTCGGCGTCCGCGACCCAAATTTGGAGGAACCGACGCTCGCAGCCGCCACTCCCGTGAACCGGGCAACACTTCTCATCAGAGCACTTACCGGTGGAGCAGCGGGATTCGTTGTCGCAGTACTTGTGGCGGCGCTCCTCGAAGCATTTAGAAGACATCGTGCCGCACCGGACAACGCCTTCGATCTTCTCACTCCTCTCGCCGCGATTTTCACACCGCAAGCCGTGAACGAGTGGCTCATGCTTGCCGGTATCGCAATCTTCGGCCTGCTTATCGGCCTGACCGCCGCCGCTACCGCGGCAGCGCGATCTCCGAAAGATTAAGCCGGCTTCGCTTTGGTGCTTGCTGTTTTGCAACTGAATTAGATTCTCACACATCCAAGGTCGTACAGACCCACTTCAACCAGTCCGGGAGCCCCTTCTCCCTCCGGGAGAAAGCCAGGGCCCGGGAATGGCCCTGCTTGGCGCGCCGAGGATGCAAGGTTGGGATGAGGGGAATCAAATCAAACACATGCGTCGATTATTCTGATCCCCTCACCCCAACCCTCTCCCTGTGGGAGAGGGAGAAAAGACAGTGCCTCTCCCGGAGGGACAGGGAACTTTGAGGGGTACCTCGGATTTCAAATATGTTTGCCTAGATCTGATAAAGAGTAAGTTCCACCTAACCTATGAGAGAGAATTAGTATACATTGTCGCTGCGGGAGGCCCAGGCTTTGGCGCGCGAAATCGAACGTAAATTCTTGGTTAAAAACGACGCTTGGCGGCAGCACGCCGCCGCACCAGCGCGCATGCGTCAAGGTTACTTGAACAAGAACGGGCCTGGTTCGATACGCGTGCGCGTCGCGGGGGACCAGGCCGCCCTGAACATCAAGAGCGCGACACTGGGTGTGTCGCGCGCGGAATTCGAGTATGCAATCCCCTTGAGCGACGCGGAATACATCTTAGACTTCCTGTGCCTCAAACCGCTGATCGAAAAGACACGTTTTAAAATCGAGTATGCCGGTCACCTATGGGAAATCGACGTTTTCGAGGGAGACAACGCGGGCCTCGTGGTCGCGGAAATCGAGTTGGAAGCTCCCGAAGAACCGTTCCGTCTGCCCGATTGGGCCGGCGCCGAGGTTTCCGACGACCCGCGCTTTTATAACGTGTGCTTAGTGTCCCACCCTTACAAGAACTGGTAGCTTGACGATTGGCGCGCGGGCCCCGTGTTCCGCCTCGCCGCCGGGACTCAGGAGAGCGTTTCACTGGCGGCCGGAGCGCCTTGTTAGGCGTAGCACGCGTCATGGATGACCAGCACGACCCAGATAGCTGTGAATATGACCGGAGTAATAAAATCCAGCTTCACTCTCGTGGAGCGCCAATTCGTATTAATTCCAAAGGCCTCATTTGCTTTCTTTCGCAGGTCGGGATCGTGCACGTACTGGTCCTCCGAGCAGACTTCCGCCGGTTTTGGATGTGGGATTGAAACGCCGTATTTGTAGTAGTCCACGATTAGATGCCTGGCCCTGACCATAGGGAACCAAATTACCCAGATCATGAAGAGGCTAAGCACAGCTACAACCGACACCGCTAGTGTGCTCTTATCCGCAATGATTGCTCCCACGGATAGAAGGAACGATTGCGAGGAGATGAAAAGCGAGCGATAGGACTGGAGCAATGACTCGTTAATGCGCCACCTTTCCGTGTCAGCCATGCACAGCTCCCCTGTTATGCCTGAACGCGACTCTCCTTCGCTCGCGACGATTTTTTTCACAAGCTCTCAGGGCCATACTCGTCTGCTACCAACCGGGGTTCAGGGGACGACTTCGGTAACGGGTGACGACGCTCGTGCAGTGCGGCCGACGCAAACATAATCGAATCCTATGGCCTTCATCCGCTCGGGCTCGTATACATTGCGCAGATCGCAAAAAACCCTGCCTTTCATCCGTGCCAAAACGTCCTCGAGATCCAGCCCGCGGTAGGCGTTCCATTCCGTCAGCAGCACGACCGCATCGGCCTGCTCAAAGGTCTCATACACGCCGCCGCAGTAGGTAATGGAATCGGGCAAGAGTTTTCTTGCCTCCGCCGTTCCGTGCGGATCGTGCGCGCGAACCATGGCCCCTTTCTCGATGAGCGCGGGTAAAATGGATAAGGCGGGAGCATATCGCATGTCGTCGGTCTCCGGCTTGAAGGTCAGCCCGAGAACCGCGATGGTCTTGCCCGCCTCGCTGCCGCCCAGCGCATCGCGGATCTTTTTGATCATGCGCGCCTTCTGTGCGGCGTTGACCTCGATGACCGCCTCCACAATGCGGCTCGATACGCCTTGCTCTTGGGCGATCCTGACCAAGGCTTGCGTATCCTTTGGGAAACAAGAACCGCCATAACCTGGGCTGGGGTGCAAAAATTTGCGCCCGATCCGATTATCGAGCCCCATCCCCTTGGCCACGGCGTGGACATCGGCGCCGACGGCTTCGCATAGCATCGACATCTCATTGATAAAGCTGATCTTGGTCGCGAGAAAGGCGTTCGAGGCGTATTTGATCAACTCGGCGCTTTCCAGATCGGTCTTAAGGATCGGGGTTTCGATCAAGTTCAACGGACGATAAAGCTCGCGCAGCAACGCTTCTCCGCGCGCGCTTTCCACGCCGATGACGACACGGTCGGGACGCATGAAATCCGAGATGGCCGCGCCCTCTCTTAAAAATTCCGGGTTTGACGCAACATCGAAATCAGCAGCCGGATTCTCTGCTCGAATAATGCGCGCGACATTGCGCGCCGTGCCGACCGGGAGCGTGGATTTATCCACGATCACCGTGTAGCCCTTCAAATATCGCGCGATCGTTCTTGTCGCCTCGTAGACGTAGCTTAAATCAGCGAAACCATCCCCATGCCGCGATGGTGTCCCCACCGCGATAAATACCAGATCGGCATTGCCAATCGGATCCACGAATTCTGCCGTAAACCGCAGCCGCCGCTGCGCGGCATTTTTATCCACGAGCTCTTTGAGACCGGGTTCATAAATGGGGAGCTCGCCCCGGTTCAAACGCAAGATCTTATCCTCATCGACATCGATACAGGTCACGTTCGCCCCAAAATCCGCCAGACACGCCCCTGACACCAAGCCCACGTAACCGCTGCCGACCATGACCACATTCATTCTGACGTTCTCCTTATAGGCGCCGCAGAGTAATGCCTGCCGGGCATTCACTCCTCGGCAGGACCGCCTTCACGTCGATGACCACGCCCGCGCCACCTCTTAATAACGGGATGATTCCCGCCCAGCCCTGAGCAAGATATTCGCGATGCGGTATGGCAAGCACGACCGCCTCCGCGGGTTCGAGGTATCGAGAACGTCGCCGGGCTGCATCGGCAGGAAGTTTATTGTCCATCATAGGGTTAAAACCACCGGCTTTTAGCCGGTTAGCTTTAGCTGCGAAAATGCTGCGCAAGGAGGTGCATCATGGACTACAGATATGGCAGTCATACAGTTTTTCAGATTGAGTATCACTTTGTATGG
>JBIMKD010000242.1:0-6682 GCA_043673815.1 Chromatiales bacterium | reverse complement strand
TGATCGTACAAGAGTGTGGCGCCCAAGCCTTGCCCATCGTCTCCCTGATTAGTTTCCTCGTGGGCCTCATTCTCGCCTTTGTCGGCGCGGTGCAACTGGAGCAGTTTGGCGCACAGATCTATGTCGCCAATCTGGTCGGCATCGCCATGGCCCGTGAGATGGGGGCGATGATGACAGGCATCGTCATAGCCGGTCGGACTGGGGCAGCCTTCGCTGCACAACTGGGCACGATGATGGTCAATGAAGAAATTGATGCCTTGACCACCACCGGGCTGCCGCCGATGGAATTCTTAGTCTTACCCCGCATGTTGGCGCTCATGCTCATGGTGCCGCTGCTGTGTCTCTATGCCGATCTGATGGGCATCCTCGGAGGGGCCCTGATCGGTGTGAGTATGTTGGATTTGGGCATCGTAGAGTATTACAACCAGACCCGCGCAGCCTTAGACCTCAGTACCTTCTTGTTGGGACTCATCAAGGCGGCGATCTTTGGCGTGCTGGTGGCACTCGCCGGCTGTCTCCGCGGCATGCAGTGTGGCCGCAGCGCTTCCGCAGTGGGCGAAGCCGCGACGTCGGCAGTGGTCACCGGGATCGTCTGGATCATCGTCTCCGACGCGATCTTAACGGTCCTGTACCAAGTGTTAGGAGTGTAAAGCAGTGACAGTGGAGCAGCCTCGAGAGCCGCAAGCCGACGCCCATATCGTGGTGCGTGACCTCACCATGGCGTATGGCAGTTTCCTCATCCAGCGCGACCTCACTTTCACCGTGCGGCGGGGCGACATCTTCATCATCATGGGCGGCAGTGGCTGCGGCAAGAGCACGCTGCTCAAGCACCTCATCGGGCTGAAAGCGCCGGCAAAAGGCGAAGTGCTCTTTGGCGGGCAGAGCTTCTGGGCGGCAGAGCCGGAAGAGCGCGAACGGATGATGCGGCGCTTTGGCATCCTCTATCAAAAAGGGGCACTCTGGAGCTCGCTGACGTTGGCCGAGAACATAACGCTGCCGTTAGAACAGTATACGGAGCTGCGCCCGAGCCAGATTCGCGAACTGGCCTCACTGAAGCTTGCCCTGGTCGGCTTAACCGGCTTTGAAGACTACTATCCTTCGGAGATCAGCGGCGGCATGCAAAAACGCGCCGGTCTCGCGCGGGCGATGGCGCTCGATCCTGAGATTCTCTTTTTTGACGAACCGTCAGCGGGATTGGACCCTATCAGCTCTAAGTTGCTCGATGATTTGATCGTCGAGTTACGTGATAGTCTGGGGGCAACCGTAGTGGTGGTAACCCACGAACTGGCGAGCATCTTTTCCATCGGCACCAATTCAGTATATTTGGATCCAGAGAGCAAGACGATGATTGCTGACGGAGATCCCAAGGTGCTGCTGGCGGAATCGACAGATCCCCGGGTGCGTCAGTTTCTCACCCGGGGAGAGGAGCAGACATGAGCAAACAAGCCAATCCGGCGGTCATTGGCGGCTTCGTCATTGGGGCGGCGGCACTGATCACGGCTGGGGTGTTGGTCTTCGGTTCGGGAAAGCTCTTCGCCGATACCGTTCCGGCCGTGATGTACTTTGAAGGAGATCTCAAGGGCTTGCGCGAGGGTGGGCGGGTGGCCTTCGAGGGCGTGGGCATCGGTACGGTCACCGACGTTGGAGTGTTCATCGACGCCAAAGATTTTTCTACGCGCCTGCCCGTGGTGGTCGAGATCAACCGGGATGACTTCCGCCTGATAGGTGCGAGCAAGCTGCCGGGAAAAGGGCACGCGATGAAAACGCTGGTGGAACAAAAAGGCCTCCGTGCCCAGTTGCAGTCGGAGAGCATGGTGACCGGACAGCGCTTCATCCAGCTGGCTTTCCATCCCGATGCCCCACCCGCGCAACTCACCATCGATCCGTTGACCAACCTCCCTGAGATTCCTACGATTCCAACGACGCTGGAACAGGTGGAGGACACGGTGCGCAAGGCCCTGGTCAAGATCGGCGAGCTACCCTTGGAACAAATCATCACGAGCCTCAACAGTACGCTCGAAGGCATCGACCACCTGGTGAACGCGCCTGAGGTGATGGAGTCGATCCGGGCACTCAAGACCACGCTCGCTGACGTTCAGGAAGTCGTGCGGGGAATGGACAAGCAGATGGGCATCACGGTGTCCAGTTTCACCACCACCATGGGCAACGTCAGCAAGCTGACTCGGAACATAGATGAACGGGCGCCGGCCCTACTGACCAGTCTCACGGAGGCGGCCAAGTCGGCGCAACAAACGCTCGTGTCGGTGAATGGAGCGGTCGAGCCGAACTCTCCCGTGCGCTACGAGATGGTCAAAGCCCTCCAGGAACTGTCCCAGGCGGCGCGTGCCCTGCGTGTCCTGGTGGATTATCTCGAGCGTTACCCCAACTCCGTTGTCTTCGGCAGAAAGGACGAGGGGCAGACGAAATGAGAAGCCTTCCTTTGTGGCCCAGGGCAATGCGTCTTTCGAGATGTTCGAGAAATCAATCGGGACAACTATCTTCTTGAGCTTGAATAGGAGGCATTTTGCCGATCCGCTTGAGTGTGGTCCGGGTGGGGATGCATTGCTGGATCTCTACCGCGTTTACCGATCGCTCGTGCGGGCCAAGATCGCCTATTTCGAGCATCGGTCTGGGGGCGCGAAGGAGGCGTGTCTTGCGCGCTACGAGCGGCATCTCGCGTTGGCTCGGCGCTATGCGGAACCGCGTCCTCCGGGCCTCATCCTCCTGTGCGGGTCTACCCGTAGGTGGCAAAAAAATACCTCGCGAATTTCGGCGATCGATACAAGATGCAAGCGCTCATTTCGAAGACGTAATGAATAATTTCGGTTTAAGCACCGCGTTCTTTGCACAGACCGATGTTAGCGGATCGTCATGTCCCTAATCGAGCTTGAGGAGCGCAAAGCAGACGAGCAAGACCAAGTCACCTTTCAAAGACAACAAACTCCTTAAGCACCAAGTTCAGATATTTCTCGGGGAGCACCATGCGCGTTTCGTACAAGAGGCAAAACGAACTTCGTCATTTTTCGAGCTCGCTGCGTACAATGATCTGGTTACGTACTACGAGACTAACGGGTACGCAGTCACTCCGGAAAACCTTCGAGGCTGCGATCGGAGCTTCATTACGCCTTGAGCCCGAATGCGAAACCCAGCCGTTGCTCGTATTTCATCGCGAAGAAAAGGTACAAGAATGGGTCATCAATGGCATTCGAAATTCGGCATAACATTAGGATTCAGTCTGCGCATGACAAAAATATTTTTGTTTCGCCCGATTATGGCGTCATTGAGCCGAAGCCGCGTGCGGCCCAGCCATGTCGCGAAGTCGTCGCCATCGCGCGAGGAGAAGTGGGTGATCCGGCCGGCCGACTTTAGGTCGGATGCGTGAGCGCGCGCCAGACGGGCGAGCGTCGGCTCCGACGACAAGGTTTGCGGTGCCGGTCACGTCGCTCCCCGTTTATGAGTTCCAGCAGGCGCCGCCCGTCGGCTGTAGGGCTTCCTTGGACAGCGGGCACGCCCGGCCGCTGGGGCGCGAGCCAGCCTCCGGCGTTCCATGGCATGGCGGCTGATGCCGCGCGACCCGGTCAGTCCCGCACCCAGTCTTCGACCACGCGCCGTGGGAGGTGGGGTGTCTCCGTCAGCGGCGGGTGCCGGCGCCCGGTCAATACCGCATGGCAGACCCGCAAGGTCTCGATTACGAGCACCCAGGTGGTGACGAGGAACAACAGCGTCAAGGCGGCGTCCAGTTGGTCATTGAAGATAAGCTGCGGCGCCTGAGCCACTTTGTCGGGGGCCAGTAGGCCACGACTCAATTGGTCAGCGAGCTCGCGCGCATGCGCGAGGAACCCGACTTGCGGCTCCGGGCTGAAGAGCTTTTCCCAAGCGGCGGCGCTCGTTACGGTGACAAGCCATGCGAGAGGCAGCGCGGTCACCCACGCGTAACGCGCCCGTCCGGACTTGACCAAGATGGTAGTCGCAACGCAAAGCGCGATCGCGGCCAGCATTTGATTCGAGATCCCGAAGAGCGGCCAGAGACTATTGATACCCCCGAGGGGGTCAATCGTGCCGATATACAGGAAATAGCCCCAGCCGCCGACCACGAGCGCGCTCGTCAGCCAGACACTCGGATACCAACTGGTCCGCCCTAAGGCCGGAATGAGGTTCCCCAGGAGATCTTGGAGCATGAAGCGCGCACAACGGGTACCCGCGTCCAACGTGGTCAAGATAAATAGCGCTTCAAACATGATCGCGAAGTGATACCACACGGCCAGAAGACCGCCACCGAAGGTGCTGGAAAAAATGCTGGCCATGCCTACGGCCAAGGACGGGGCGCCGCCGGTGCGTGCAAACAGCGTCGCTTCCCCCATCGACGCCGCCAGGGATTGCATTTGTTCCACCGTCACCGGAAAACCCCAGCTCGTGATGGTGGCCACGGCTTCGGCCGCCTCCGCCCCGACGATACCCGCGGGGCTATTGATGGCGAAATACACTCCAGGCTCCAATACGGTGGCCGCCACCATCGCCATGATCCCGACGAAGGACTCCATCATCATCGCGCCGTAGCCGATGAAACGCACATCCCGCTCGTTCGTGAGGAGTTTCGGCGTCGTCCCCGAGGCGACAAGTGAGTGAAACCCCGAGATCGCGCCGCAGGCGAGCGTGATAAAGACAAACGGGAACAGCTTGCCCCCGAAGATGGGGCCCGTGCCGTCGATAAATTGCGTGAGCGCAGGCATCTTGACCTCGGGCTGGAGCACCACGATAGCCACGGCCAGCGCCGCGATGGTTCCGATCTTCATAAACGTCGATAAGTAATCGCGCGGCGCGAGCAACAGCCAGACCGGAAGAACCGAGGCCGCGAAACCGTAGGCAATGACCATGAGTGCCAGGCTCGGAGCGTCGTAATCGAACCAAGCGCGTAGCCAGGGTTGTACGTCGATCCATCCTCCGCCCAGGACCGCGAGCAGCAGCAAGAGCACACCGAGGCAGGTTCCTTCGAGCACGCGTCCGGGCCGGATCCCGCGCATATAAGCGCCCATCACCAAGGCAATCGGGATCGTCGCGGCGACGGTACTGGTGGCCCACGGGCTATGTTTCATCGCGTTGACGACGACCACCCCGAGCACAGCGATGAGAATAATCATGATGGCCATGACTCCCACGAGCGCCACCGCTCCACCGACTGGTCCAAGCTCATCGCGGGCCATCTGTCCGAGCGAGCGCCCATCGCGACGGGTCGAGAAAAACAAGATCACGAAATCCTGTACGCAGCCCCCCAGCACCGCTCCCACCAAAATCCATAAGGTGCCGGGCAGGTAACCGAACTGGGCCGCCAGAGTCGGCCCGATGAGGGGGCCCGGACCCGCGATGGCCGCAAAGTGGTGGCCGAAAACGATCCATTTATGGGTGGGGACAAAGTCGCGGCCATCGTTAAGCCGTTCGGCCGGAGTCGCGCGCGTGCCATCCAAAGCCAGCACCTTGGCGGCGATAAAGGCGCTATAAAAGCGGTAACCTAATGCGTAAATGCATAGTGCGGCGACGATAAACCAAAGGCCGTTGATGGTTTCTCCTCGATGCAGCGCGATGGCCCCCACCGCGCTCGCTCCGAGGATGGAAACTCCCAGCCATAGGCATGCCTGCAATATCGCACGCGCAGATGGCGTACGGTCGCGATTCCCTTTCTGGTTCATGAGCTTCGATGCCGTTAGGAACGCTACGCCAAGACCGCAACGAGATAGGCGGCGTAGAGGCTACCGTTAATGGCGAGCTGCCAGACGTAGAGCCTCCCCACCCGGACTGCCAGCCTCAGCCATAGGGCCGCGACGAAGGTGACGAGCACCCCCGTGAATACCTCCAGGCGCAAATCCCAGGGTGTCAACAGGATCCCGATGGCCGGAAGAATCGTACCCTGAAACACCATCGCACCCGTGATGTTTCCGAACGCCAGCGTGTCTTTGTTGCGGCGGATCCAGAGAATGCTGTTCACCTTTTCGGGAAGCTCAGTCGCGATCGGGATGATCAAAAGCGACAGCAACAGCGCTGAAACGCCGATCTCGCGCGCCACTTGATCTACATTATGAATAAACCCTTCCGCGCCAGCGACCAATAACCCGAGACCCATAGCGATCTGAATTAACATGACCAGCATGTGGTCGGGCAACCCGAGCCGGCAAAGATACATGTCCGTATGCGCCTGCGTACCGTGGCCATCCATAACCAATTGCGCCGACACCCGCAAGGTCAGCATGACATACACGAAATAGACGAGCACCAGAGTCAGGCCCAGAAAAACCTTCAAAGTGACGAAATAGTGGGGTTCCCGGGGGATAAAAAGCGCCCCGGCAGCGATGCCGAAGGCCAGTAAAAAGAAATTTAGATCCCGTACGAGGCCGGTTTTCTCGGGCGTGAGCCTCCCTTTAAACCCGCGCTGCCGGACGACCGACAAGCCCATCAGCCATAAGGACAGCGTGGACAGCATCAGCGGTGCGCCGATGATCGCCCCGACTCCTATCTCTTCGTTGACGTGCGCATGCTCAGTTCCGGCAAAGATAGCGAGAATCGGGACCATGCTCTCCGGCATGGCGGTGCCGACAGCGGCAAACAGCGAGCCCGTGACGCCTTCGGAGATTTTCAGTTTTTCCCCCAGATGTTCCAACGCATTGGTGAAAATCTCGGCGGCCATGAGAAT
>JBIMKD010000241.1:0-8098 GCA_043673815.1 Chromatiales bacterium | reverse complement strand
GACGCTCCCGAGATCGCCGCGCAGCCACACGTGGGTGACCGAGAGCCCGGGCGTGATCGGACCGAGGCGTTTGATATCGCGGTAGAGCGGCGCCGAGTGATTCATCTGCTCGACCGGGTCGGTAAGCAGCGGCATCGGCGCAAGCCCGCCTGGGAAGCCGAACAGGGCCGCGGCGCCGGCGGCCGACAGGGCCAACGCCGCGCCGACTAGCCACCAGCGCCAGCGGTAGCTGAAGCGCGGCAGCCACGCCGCGAGGCGGTCAAAGCCGAGGCTCGCGGCGCGCCGCTCCTGCTGCGTCGGCGTGCGCAGCACCGCTTGTAGGGCCGGGAAGAGCGTGAACACGATCACCCAGGAGGCGGTGAGGCCGACGGCGACCCAGATGCCCATCTCGCGGATGGGGCGGATGTCCGACACCGCCAGCGCCGCGAAGCCGGCCGCGGTGGCGAACATCGAGGCCGTGCAGGGGACGAGCTTGTTGCAGAGCGCGAACACCTGGTGCGCGGCGATCGGCCGCGCCGGTGGGCGCTCGACGAAGCGCGAGTGCAGATAGACGAGCGTAGCCGTGGCGGTGACCAGGATGGTCATCGGCACCATCGGCGAGACGATGGTGAAGGTGCCGCCGGTGATCCCAACGTAGCCGATCGAGACGGCGAGACAGACGCCGAGCGTGATGAGGAACGCGCCGAGCGTGCGCGCCGAGCGGTAGAGGGCGACATTCAGGACGATGACGAAGGCGGTGAAAACCAGGAAGTAGATCGGCGCGGAGCGCTGCGTCTCGTCGAGATACACGTTGACATACGGCTGGCCAAGCCGGTGCAGGCCGGCGATGGGACCGAGGCGCGCCGCGACACGGGCGATCGCCTGCTCGATCTCGTCGAGCAGCAGCAGGCGGTCGGCGCTGCCGCGCACTTCGAAGACCAGCCCGAGCGCGATGTAGCCGCTGCCGAGCAGGCCTTGGCGGCGGAACTGATCGGTGCCGGTGGCAAATTGGCGCAAGGCGGTGAGGCTCTCGGGGGTGGGCTCGAAGCCGGCCTTGGCGCGCCGGTACACCGACAGCACCGAGGTGGTGGTCACGCGCGGGTTGGTCTGGATGGCGCGCTCGAGCGCGTCGAGCTTGGTGATCACCTCGGGCGCGAGCGGGTCCGGCGCCTCGACCAGCAGCAGCGCGTACTCGCCGCCGCCGAACACCTGCTCGAAAGCGCGCGTGGCCACGTAGTCGGGATCGGTGGCGACGATCAGCCTGTCGATCGAGTTGTCCTGTCCGACCTTGGCGGCGTAGTAGGCACTCGGCGGAAGCAGCAGCGCATAGCAGCCAATCACCCACCAGCGCCGCGCGATCAGCGCCGCGAAAAAGCGCGACAGCGCGCCGCCGGCTTCGGTCGAGGTATCGATGGCGAGTCGCTTGACGCTCATGGCCTCGGTGATAAACCCCCATGCGCTTGCCGCCCGCGGATTGCGCGCGCCACGCTTGGCGAGCCGTCAGAATCGATGCTTGCGCCGCTACGGCCGGCTTCGGCCCAGGAGACCTTGTATGGTTTGAATCAGGTCTGCGGGCAATAGGACGGTTTTACTGCCGGGTGACGCCGCCAGATCCTTGATCGCCGTTATATAACGTTCCCCCAAAAGGTAATAGGCAGGCAAATCGCGATCTGAGATCGCATCGGTCACTTTTTTAATCGCTTCCGACGCGCCGCTGGCGAGGGTAATCTGCGCCGCGGCGTCGCGTTTCGCGGCTTCCAAGCGCGCCTCCGCCTGAAGAATGGCTGCCTGTTTCTCTCCTTCGGCCCTAATGACGGCCGCTTTTCGCTCTCGCTCGGCGGCAGCCTGTTTCTCCATCGATGCTTGCATCGAGGCCGACGGTTTGATGTCCTGGATTTCAACGGATTTCACGGTCAGCCCCCAGTCGGCCACATCGTCGGAAATCGACTCCTTCAGTCTCACCTTGATCTGATCGCGTGAGGACAGCGCATGGTCGAGGTCCATCTCGCCGATGATCGCCCGCAACGTGGTTTGGGTAATATTCGAGACCCCGACGCGAAAGTCCGTAATGCCGTAGACGGCCTTTACGGTGTCGGTCACCTTCACAAAGGCGATCGCATTGGTAATGATGACGACATTGTCGCGCGTGATTACCTCTTGTTCGGGTATATCGAGGATGAGATCCTTGGTGGGCACCCGGTAGGCCACCCGATCGATGTACGGGATCAGAAACCGCAATCCCGCCGTCAAGGTCGCATTGAATTTTCCCAGCCGTTCAACCACCCATTCTTCGCCTTGCGGTACGGTGCGCACCGCTTTGGCGATGGTGACCAGGATAATAATGAATACCGCAAAGGCAATCAGTGTAAATTCCGTAAATTCCACGGCCCCTCCCCACTATGAAAGCTTTTCGACCTTCAGTGTCTGCCCCACCACGTCCACTATTTTAGCGCGTTCGCCGGAAGCGATCCGTTCATCCGCGATCACTGGCCAGGTCTCCGATCCGAGTATCGGTTTTTGGAATCGAATCGTACCCCGTTGCATCTCGGATACTTCCTGGACGATCAGACCCCGTTCCCCGACAACGGCCTCCTTTGAGAGGCCCGACCGGGTCCGATGCGGCGCCGGAAATAGCTTGAACCAGAGCACGGCCATCCCGACGGACAGCCCCCCCCAGACCGAAATCTGCTGTGCGAGGCTGAGATCGACATAGGCGGCTACGATCCCCACCAGCACGGCCGCGACACCGAACCACAGGATGAAGAACGTCGGGCCTAAAAGCTCGATAAGCATTAGTCCTATTCCACCGACGATCCAAGCCCACCAAGGTATTTGCATGAGGCGAATCCTATTTTTGACTACCAAAACATATTTGAAATTCGGGGCGCCTCTCCAAGTTCCCTGTCTCTCCGGGAGAGACACCGTTTTGTCCCCCTCTCCCACAGGGAGAAAATTTGTAAACCATGCCCTCGGTTTATTTTGTAAACCATGCGCGGCTTGCACAGTGAGGGGATCAGAATGACACATGTGTTTGATTTGATTCCCCTCATCCTAACCTTCTCCCGGAGGGAGAAGGGACTCCCAGCCTTGTTGAAGTGGTTCTATGCGACATTGGATGTGTGAGAATCTAGCGCCAGAGTGGGACACCGCCCCATCATCGGTCTCCTCGCGCCACAGGCACCGACCACCGCTCGCGCGATCGATAATCTCCAGAAGCCTGCAGTGCTCCTTCCGCTCCCCCTCACTAGGAACGATCACGGGTAGCGGCGGCCGTTTTTCGGCGCGGACCGATTCTAGTTTCTTTCTCACCGCAGGCCTGAAATCATCCAGGAGAAGATCGGCTTGTCCGCCGGTAATCGCAAGATAAACATCGGCGAGGATCTCCGCATCGAGCAAGGCACCGTGCTGTACGCGCGCCGAGTTGTCGATCTGGTAGCGCTTGCACAAGGCGTCCAAGCTATTCTTTTGTCCAGGATGTAACTCGCGTGCCAGGGCCAGCGTGTCGATCACCGCACATACTTCCTCGATCCGCCCCCACTCCGGCCCGAGGCGCCGGAGCTCGCTGTTAACAAAGCCGACATCAAAGGCGGCGTTGTGAATGATAAGCTCGGCGCCTCGGATGAAGTCTAAAAATTCCTTCGCGATGTCCGCGAATCGTGGACTGTCCTTGAGCTGTGCCAGGGTAATACCGTGCACCTCTACCGCGCCCGGATCGATGTCCCGGTCCGGACAAAGATAATAATGAAACCGGCGCTCGCTCACTCGTCGATTGACGAGATCCACGCAGCCGATCTCGATAATTCGATGGCCCTCTCCCGGCTCGAGGCCCGTGGTTTCCGTATCCAGAACGACCTGGCGCATTAGGGGTTCCTTAGTCTGTCGTCGCGTTCCTATCGCCGCTTGCACGAGCAGCCAAGAGCCGGTCGATCGCGCGATTTGCCAAGCGATCGACACGCTCGTTTTCAACGTGCCCCGAGTGGCCTTTCACCCATTGCCACTTTATATCGTGGCGCGACGCCGCGGCGGCCAGCCGTTGCCAGAGATCGACGTTTTTAACCGGCTGTTTATCCGCAGTACGCCATCCGCGGCGCTGCCAGCGCGGGAGCCATTCGCTGATACCGTTTTTTACGTACACCGAGTCGGTCGTCAACCGGACCCCGCAACGATGCTTCAATGCTTCGAGTCCCCGAATAGCGGCCATGAGCTCCATGCGGTTGTTGGTCGTAAACGGCTCGGCGCCGCTCAGCGTCTTCTCGTTTCCTTTATAGCGGAGCAAGACTCCCCATCCCCCGGGTCCGGGATTCCCGCGGCAGGCCCCATCGGTAAACATCTCAACGCAGATTTCTTCCGAGGTCTCTTGCGCAAAGCCTGGACGAGCGGCCATGCTAGGGCCTGCCCCGCTGCGCGGACGAGCCGGCGACACCACCATGGAGCACTCTACGCTGCACGTGCCGCCGCGCGCCGATCGGCGTCATCGCTTCGATACGCTTTTTCCCGACCAGGAGATACACCCCGCCGAAACCGAGCCAAGCGCCGATACGCTCGCTTATCTCCCAACGCCGCTCGGCCGGCGCGTTAGCCCAGGGCGCGCGCACATTGAACCGGCGCGATTGCACGATATCAAATCCGAGATCGCGCAGCGAAGCTTGAAGGCGCCCCATCGCCGAGAACCGCCCGCACCAAGGTACGCGCTTTCCCCACGCGCTGCAAAGGCGCCACAGCCCCCATAAGCTCCATGGATTGAATCCCAAGATCACCACGTGACCTTCGCCCACAAGAACGCGTTCGGTTTCGCGCAAGACGTCCATCCCGTCCGATTGGAACTCCAGGACATGCGGCAGGACGATCACATCGATACTGCGGGTTTGCAGCGGTAGCGCCGCCGCCGCGCATAACGGATGACCAAGCATTGCGATAGGCAGTTGCGGGTCTATATTGAGCACGATCCGATGCGCGATGCGGCTTCCCTCAAGCAGGTCGGCCGCGCCGAGCGCTCCGATTTGGACGATATGAAAACCGAACAGGCCCGATAGAACCGGGCCGAGCTGGGCGCGTTCCGCTTGCAATACGGAGTGCCCGAGAGGGCCTTGAAACCATTCCACCAGCCGCGTCCACAAGGAAAGCGATCGATCGTCGCTGATCAGAACCATGATGGATCCGGCATGTCGCGACTGTATACTGGCCTCATACTGGCCGCATCGAGGTCATCCGCGGAGATAGAAGCATGGTCGATGTCTTTCCGGTCGCTGCACTGAAAGACAATTATATCTGGTTCATTCGCAACGGAGACATCGTCGTGGTTGTCGATCCTAGCGACGCCGTGCCCGTCGATCAAACCTTGGCTGCACAGGGGCTCAAGCTCACAGCCATACTCGTCACTCATCATCACTGGGATCACGTCAATGGCATTGAATCGCTGGTCGAGCGTTACCGCGTGCCCGTCTATGGCCCGAAGCTCGAGACCATCCCCCAATGCCGTCATGGGCTAATCGACGGCGACACGATCGAGTTTCCGGATCTCGATCTAACCTTCAAGGTCCTGGGTGTCCCCGGCCATACCTCCGGCGCGGTCGCTTATTTCGGCGCGAAGTCGTTGTTCAGCGGTGATACCCTGTTCACCGCCGGCTGCGGGCGTCTATTCGAGGGAACGGCTGAACAAATGGTCACCTCCCTCACCAAGCTCATGAGCTTGCCGCCCCAGACACGCCTTTATTGCGGTCACGAGTATACCCGCGCTAACCTCGCTTTCGCCCGCGCGGTCGAACCCGATAACGCGGCCGTTGCCGCGCGCATCCGGGAGACTGCGGCACGGCGTGCCCAAGACTTGCCGACGGTGCCTTCGACCTTAGACCTAGAACGGCAAACAAATCCCTTCGTGCGCTGTTCGACGCCTGAGGTCAAGCACGCGGCCGAAAGGCAAGCGCGGCGGCCATTGTGCTCCGCTACCGAGATATTTGCGGCTTTGCGCCAGTGGAAAGACATTTATTAGGACTGCTAATAAATATCGCTTGTCGCCGAATGAGTATCTAGATGTCACGTTAAATCATCCTCTTATAGCTTGTTTATCGCATTTTTTTACAGATTTAGCAAACGCTTGAAGGGTTGACACCCCTCTGTGGCCTCCCTAGCATCCTTGCAAATGCGACGGGGCAATGATCGTTCAATAATAATAATTTGCACCCCCCTCCTCCTCTGCGGCTGTCTGGCGGTGCCGCACGTAGAGGACCAAGCGCTGTCTCTTCCCCCGCGCATCGCGAACCCCGGCGTATTCGATTCAGCCTACCGCTCGGCGCTCCTCGACGAACTACGCGCTCGCCTGAGCGCACGCCTTGCGCAAGCGCCCCTCTCCCACGAACCGTACGATGATCTTTGGGAACGGATCCGACAGGGATTCACGCTACCCCAACCGGCCCCGCCATCGAAAGAGTCTTGGCCGAGGCTGCGGCAAACCTACCTCGACCAGTTGGCCGAGCGGGCGCGTCCTTACCTGCATCACATCGTTGTAGAAGTGGAACGGCGCGCTATGCCGACGGAAATCGTGCTGTTACCGATCATTGAGAGCGCCTATCGTCCGGAAGCGTATTCGCCCAGCCACGCCGCAGGCATCTGGCAACTCGTCCCGGGAACGGGAAAGCGCTTTGGTCTTAGACAGAGCGCGTGGTACGACGGACGGCGCGATGTCCTCGCCTCCACCGACGCGGCACTTGACTATCTGGAGGACCTCCATGACCTCTTCGAGGGAGACTGGCTGCATGCATTAGCAGCGTACAACTGTGGAGAAAAAACCGTTCAGACCGCCATCCAGCGCAACCGCCGCACGGGCCGCTCGACGAGTTTTTGGTCGCTCGACTTGCCGCAGGAAACGAGAAAGTTCGTGCCTAAGCTCTTAGCGATCTCGAGCATCGTCGCCGCGCCCGCGGAGTATGATGTCAGCCTCAAACCAATCGCGAACAAGCCTTACGTTTCCGAAGTCGAAATCGGCGCGCCCATTCGCCTGGCCCGCGCGGCGGCGCTGGCGCAAATGAGTGTGGCCGAATTGCGGCGACTGAATCCGGGCGTGATCAAGGACACGACCGGCCCAACGGGTCCGCATAAATTAGCATTGCCGGTCAAGAACGCGGATATCTTGAAGCGCAAGATCGCTCACTCCGTAAGACCCCCTGTCGAGGTGGCTAGCGCGCCTCACTTCCTACCCGCCGTTCTTGCCGTGAAGCCGCGGCGCGCGGGCGTGCGTCACACGATCCGGGCAGGAGACTCGCTGTCCGTGATCGCGAATCAATACAGAGTCAGCGTCCGCCAGATCTTGCGATGGAATCGGATGAGCCAACGAAAGGTGTTACTTCCGGGGAGGGTTTTGTTGATCTATCCGCATCGAAGCTCGGCATGAGCCGCTGGCGGTCGAGGTATCCATTGCATCACGGCCGCAAGATAGCCTGTACCACGCTGATCTAACGGCCCAGCCCTTGGCTGAGGCGGATCGTGCCGTGACGTGGCTAATAGAACAGGGGTTGATCAAACAATGGTTCAATCCTTAAAAATTGCCCAAGTCCTTGCCACCAGCGGCGGCGAAGTGGGGGGCCTCGAAAAGCACACTTTGAGCTTATGTGCAGCCCTAGCGGAGCAACATGAGAGTCATGTGCTCGCCTATGCGCCGTTTCGGGCCTTATGTTCGCCAAACATCCATTTTCATGCGATTGATTTTGCCAAGAGTCGCTATAATCCATTCTTGTATGATCAACTCAAACAACGGCTGCGGGCGATCCAGCCCACCCTGATTCATGCCCAAGCCGGTAAAGCCGCTAGTTTGCTGGCCAAGCTGCGGTCATTTTTTCCACAGACGCCGTGCATTGCCACTATTCACGGCACCAAAAAACAACTACGTGCCTATGCAGCGATGGATGGGGTGATTGCGGTCAGTTCACAGCTGGCCAGTGGTTTTGCGCCAGAGCAGGTGAGAGTGATTTATAACGGCGTGGCGTTACCGACACCATTGACCGTTACGGCCAAACAAACGCTAAAAACCCAATTACTGGCTGGTCGTGTGGGTCCATTGCTGGCAGCAGTAGGACGTTTAATGCCGATCAAAGGGTTTGATACTTTGCTTCGTGCAATGGTCGGG
>JBIMKD010000240.1:0-3386 GCA_043673815.1 Chromatiales bacterium | reverse complement strand
TGATCATCTCCCCTTGCTGCTCTTATGGATGAAGGCCCATATTCTAACACGAGTTATATATCCGATCAGCTACTAAAAGCTATAATAAGGCCCGAGGCGAGGAATTAATCGAAGTGCCCAGTAGATTATAGAACTGAAACACGAAGCCTACATTCGCCGCGCGCCAGCCCGCCAGCGCCGATTCGTCCAGGCGGCTGATATCGACACCGCCTATGCGGATAGCCCCCTCATCGGGATGATCGATCCCCGCGATCAGGTTCAGCAAGGTGCTCTTACCGGATCCGGAGGGTCCCATGAACGCAACGAAATCCCTTCCATCGACGGTAAGACTGATCTTGGTGAGCACCGGGATCCGCCGATCGCCGCGGCGGTAGGACTTGGAAACATCGGCCACCTCGACCATCGTCCCCATCGGCAACTCACAAAGGTTCGATGCGCACCCTGGCGCCGTCGCTGACAGGCAGCGCGGGATCGATCACGACCTGATCGCCTTCCCGCAACTCCTCGGACACGATGAGCCTGTCGCCCAAGGTTTGCGCGGACCCGATGACCACCTCCTGCGCGCGCTCGCCGTGCACGCGAAATACCACTTGTTGCTGATGACGGCGGACCACGGCTTCTCGCGGGATTGTCAATACAGGGCGGATCTCATCGGCGGACAATTCCCGCGACAAGAAAGCCACCTTCGCGCTCATCTCCGGCAAGATGCGTGGGTCGGGTTTGAGAAATCCAATCTTGACCAGCACCGTGGCCTTGCTCCTATCCACGGTCGGTACGATGCTCCGCACGACCGCCGCGAGGCGTAGATCGGGTAAGGCGTCCAACTGCACCTCGCACGGCTGCCCCACGCGCACGCTCGGAAAATTGGACTCGGCCACGTCTGCCTCAACCTGCAGTGAACCCATATCGGCCAATGAAACCACGGCCCCCTTCGACTGATCGGTTGATGCCAAGGGCGCCACGATGTCACCGAGGTCCGCGTACTTTCTAAGAATCACCCCGTCGAAAGGAGCGCAGATCGCGGTGTACTCCACGGCCACTTCGGTCTCTTGCAGGGCGCTCTCCGCAGCCACGACGGCGGCCTCGGCACTCGCAAGCGCGGCTTGGGCTTTTTTTAATCGCGCCTGCGCGGCATCGTAGTCTTCCCGGGTGGCGAATTGCTTCGTTACCAGCTGAGCGGTTCGTTCAAACATCAAACGGGATTCATCGAGCGCCGCCGCAGCCTCATTGACACGCGCGCGTGCCACGTCCACATTCGCCGCCGCGCGGTTCCTGCTCGCGAGGAGATCACGGTTCTCCAAACGTGCGAGCACTTGTCCCGTTTTTACCCGGCTGCCCTCTTCAACATGCAAGGACTCCAAGCGCCCGGTCGCCTTGGATGCGACATCCGCCTTGCGCTGCGGAACCACGTAACCGGTTGCATTGAAAAGCGTGTGCGCTTGGGCCGGAAAGGTGCTTGACACGGTGGCGACCTTGACGCTCACCGCCCCGTCGAGCCACGCCTTACCCATCAAAGCCGCTAAGATCGCGATGATAATCGCACCCCCCGCCAGGTACATAGCACTGACCGGTTTACGTGCCGCACGCGCACCGGCCTTGGCGCTGGGATCGATACGGAGTTTTGAATAGTTTTCCATTTATACCCCGCGCTCTTGCCGCGGGTACCTTAGCGATGGGGTTCCAAAGGGGAGACGCGCGGCTCTCCACTTGGGTCAAGGGCCGGGTTCATACCGCCCGCGAAGTATATTGATTATTCCACGTTAGACCGCGAGATGCGCGCGCGCGCCGCTTGAATCACCTTGAGGTTACCCGTGAGGAGCCGGCCGTGATCGCGCGCGAGCAGGTTGGATTTTTTCGCCAGCTCGGCCGACCGCTCCCAGTAACCTTGTTGCAGCCTCAACACCGCGAGCCGGTGCCAGAGCCACGGGTTACGGGGTTCGATCCGAAGCGCCCGCTCGAGCGTGGCTGCCGCTTGCTCGCCATGACCGGCTTCGGCCTTTGAACGGGCCAAGCGCAGCAAGGCCGCGACCGCTGGACTCGCCGCGGACACGGCCGGCCGCACGGCGATCCCAGCGCCTTCGCTTGCAGCGGCGGCGGTTGATGCATTCCATGGCTCGATTGCCGCGCCAACATCAATCAAGGCCGCCACCAAAACGGTCCCTATAAAATTTATTGCCCGCGGTCTTGCCGCGGGATCCTTAGCCATGGGGTTTCCAAAGGGGAGAGGCGCAGTTCTTCCCTTTGGTCGCCCCACGGGGTTCATACCCCGTGGGGGCGAAATCAAATTGACTTCGACGCCGAAGTTTCACCAGAACAATCCTCGCGAGGCCCGCGCATAATCGCTCTCTTGGCGCCAATCGCACGGCGCTTGCCTGGAAGGAATAAAGGGCGTGATGAAGGGATAGCGCCGGGATCCGGGGCAGGACGGAGTGGTACGCGCCATCCCCAGGGTGTCTACCCACTGCCACTCCACGCCACGCGGCACCGCCAGATCGAGCGGAGCCGGAGGGCGTTCCTTCATCAGCTCGTACCATACCCGCATGGCGCCCGACGCGCCCGTCAATCCGACCGGCCGATTATCATCGGCTCCCAGCCAAACCGCGGCCAGCACATCCGATCCGAAGCCCACGAACCAGCTATCTCTTAAGCCGTCGGTAGTGCCCGTCTTACCCGCGAGCGGCATGGCGTGCGGCAGCGTCGCGCCGAGCGAGGACGCGGTGCCTGAACCCACGACCTGTGCGAGGGCGTAGTTGATCAAATAAGCGGGCGCCGCCGGGAGCACTTGCTTCACCGTCAATCCATAGCGCTGCAGAGGTTGCCCGTCCTTGGTAAGAACGTCGCGGATGGCGCGCAAGGCGCTGTAGAACCCGCCGCTCGAGAGGGTCTGATACATCTGCGCTACCTCGAGAGGCGACATTTCGATCGCGCCGAGAAAGGTGGACGGATAAGGCGGCACCTCACCGCTCACGCCTAGTTGAGCCAAGGTCCGCCGGACTTTGGCGATGCCGAGATCGATCCCCAAGCGCACCGTCGCAACGTTGTTGGATTCCGCCAAGGCGAGCATCAAAGGCATACGGCCACGATAGCGCTTGTCGTAGTTTTGCGGGGTCCACGGGGCGCGGTTACGCTCGCGCACCACAATGGGGCTGTCGTACAAAGGCGTGATCAGATTATAGCGGGAGGGTTCCGAAAGCGCGGCGAGATACACGGCGGGTTTCACCAAGGAACCCACCGGGCGCTTGGCGTCAAGCGCGCGGTTAAATCCCGCATAGTGCGGATCGCGGCCTCCGGCCAGCGCGAGCACCTCGCCCGTGTCGCTGGACGCGGCGACCACCGCTCCCTGCAGACGCCCGGCCTGCATTCGCTTTTGCCTTTCAAGCTCGCTA
>JBIMKD010000239.1:0-4169 GCA_043673815.1 Chromatiales bacterium | reverse complement strand
GATCCGTCAGCTGAAAAAGCACGGCTTGCTGCCAGCGGCCAGCTAGCCTCGTACCCACCTGCTTGATGTATCATCATTGCGCTCTGGCGCGATGAGGGGGGTGCTTTGCCCGTACTAGCAACATCTTTCACGGCAACCCTCTCCCTGTGGGAGAGGGGGCAGACAGAAGGACGAAACCTTGGACATGTAACCCGAAATTTCAAATGTGTTGGCTAGTCTTTGAGCCGTGTCATTTAAGTCGGAGGACCTATGGATATCGTCTGGTGTGGGTTGATCGGAGGATTCTTTCTCTTAACCGTTGCGCTTGTGGTCGGTTGCGAGCGGCTGATGCCGCGGAGGAAATGATATGAGTGCGATCTATGTTATCGGTACCGTGATCGCGGTGCTGTTACTGGGCTACCTCGTCTATACGCTAGTTAAGGCGGAGGACTTCTAAATGACCACCCAATCCTGGTTGCTGTTGGCCGTTTATCTGGTCGTGCTGTTGGCGGCGGTCAAGCCGCTCGGCCTGTACATGGCCAAATTGATGGAAAGGCCACGCTGGCAGCCGCTCGAGCGGCTCGAGAATGGCGTCTTCCGCTTGTGCGGGATCAAAGATGAAATGAACTGGCGTCAGTACGCGCTGGCGGTGCTAGTGTTCGGCCTGGTGGGATTCATCGTGGTGTACGCACTGCAGCGTTTACAATTGTGGCTGCCGCTCAACCCGCAGCAGATGCCGAACGTGACGCCCGATTCCAGCTTCAACACCGCCATCAGCTTCGTGACCAACACCAACTGGCAGGGCTACGGCGGCGAGGCGACCATGAGCTATCTCACCCAGATGCTCGGCCTGGCGGTGCAGAACTTCGTCTCGGCCGCGGCCGGCATCGCCGTCGCGTTCGCCCTGATCCGCGGATTCGCGCGCCATTCCGTGCAGACCATCGGCAACTTCTGGGCCGATCTCTATCGCACCACGGTCTACCTGCTGTTACCGCTGTCGTTTGTCTTCGCGCTGGTATTGGTGAGCCAGGGCGTGATCCAGAACTTCTCGGCCTACCAGAAAGTCACGACGCTCGAACCGACGACCTACGAGGCGCCGAAGCTCGACGCCGCCGGGCAACCAGTAACGGATGCCACGGGCAATCCGATCAATGAAACCCTGACGACGACCAAGCAGACCCTGCCCATGGGGCCGGCCGCCTCGCAGATCGCCATCAAGCAGCTCGGCACCAACGGCGGCGGCTTCTTTAATGCCAACTCCGCGCATCCGTACGAGAACCCGACGCCGTTGTCCAATTTCCTGGAAGTGCTGGCAATACTGCTGATCCCGGCGGCGTTGTGTTACACCTTCGGTAAAGCGGTGGGCGATACCCGCCAAGGCTGGGCGGTGCTGGCGGCGATGACGGTGATCTTCGTCGGCGCAGAAATCGCGGCCACGACGTTCGAGCAGCAGGGTAATCCGAGATTTGCGGCGCTCGGTGTGGACAGCCAGGCCTCCGACACGCAATCGGGCGGCAACATGGAAGGCAAGGAGACCCGCTACGGCATCGGCGCCTCGGCGCTATGGGCGGTCGCGACCACCGCCGCCTCCAACGGCTCGGTCAATTCCATGCACGATTCCTACACCCCGCTCGGGGGTCTGGTGCCGATGTGGATGATACAACTGGGCGAGGTTGTGTTTGGCGGCGTCGGCTCGGGTCTCTACGGCATGCTGGTGTTCGCGCTCATGGCGGTGTTCATCGCCGGCCTTATGATCGGCCGCACGCCGGAATATCTCGGCAAGAAGATAGAAGCCTTCGACATGAAGATGGTCTCGATTGCGATCCTGATGACGCCGGCGCTGGTGCTGCTCGGCACGGCGATCGCGGTGACGGCGAGTGCCGGCAAGGCGACGATTTTCAATCCGGGTGCGCATGGCTTCTCGGAAGTCCTGTACGCGTTTTCGTCCGCCGCCAACAACAACGGCAGCGCCTTCGCGGGCTTGGGCGCCAACACGCCGTTCTACAACGGCTGGCTCGGGCTCGCCATGTGGTTCGGGCGCTTCGCCGTGATCGTCCCGGTACTGGCGATCGCCGGTTCGCTCGCGGCGAAGAAACGCCTGGCGCACGGACCCGGCACCATGCCCACGCACGGGCCGCTGTTCGTGGGACTCTTGGTCGGCACGGTACTGCTGGTGGGCGCGCTGACCTATATCCCGGCCCTGGCCCTCGGGCCGGCGGTCGAGCATCTGATCCTATGGGCCGGAAACTGAGGTAATCATTACGACCAAGAAACTTTCCATGTTCGATCCGACCCTAATCACGCCGGCCCTGGTCGGCGCCTTCCGCAAGCTGGACCCGCGGGTTCAGCTCAGGAACCCGGTGATGTTCGTCGTCTTCATCGGCAGCCTGCTCACCACCGGGTTGTGGGTGCAGGCGCTCGGTGGTCAGGGCGAAGCACCGGCGTGGTTCATCGGCGTCACCACGCTGTGGCTCTGGTTCACGGTGCTGTTCGCCAATTTCGCCGAGGCGCTGGCCGAGGGTCGGAGCCGAGCCCAGACCGCGGCGCTGCGCCGTGCCAAGAAGTTCGTGGTAGCCAAGAAGCTTCGCGAGCCGCGGCATGGCGCCACGGTGGATCTGCTACCGGGCACGGAGCTGGGGCGCGACGACGTGGTGCTGGTCGAAGCCGGCGACATGATCCCGGCCGACGGCGACGTCATCGAAGGCGCTGCCTCGGTTAATGAAGCCGCGATCACCGGCGAGTCCGCACCGGTCATTCGTGAAGCGGGCGGCGACTTCTCGGCCGTCACCGGGGGCACCAGGGTGCTGTCCGACTGGATCGTGGTGCGCATCACCGTCAACCCCGGCGAGGCCTTCATCGACCGCATGATCGCGCTCGTCGAGGGTGCGAAGCGCCAGAAGACGCCGAACGAGATCGCGCTCACCATCCTGCTGGTGGCGCTCACCCTGATCTTCCTGCTTGCGACCGTCACGCTGCTGCCGTACTCGCTGTTCAGCGTGGAGGCGGCTAAGGCCGGCCAGCCGGTGACGCTCACCGCGCTGGTGGCGCTCCTGGTGTGCCTGATCCCGACCACCATCGGCGCGCTGCTCTCGGCCATCGGCATCGCCGGCATGAGCCGTATGCTGGGGGCGAACGTGATCGCCACCTCCGGGCGCGCGGTGGAAGCGGCCGGCGACGTGGACGTGTTGCTGCTCGATAAGACCGGCACCATCACCCTCGGCAATCGCCAGGCGACGGCGTTCCTGCCGGCGCGCGGCGTGACCGAACAGCAGCTCGCCGACACCGCGCAGCTCGCCTCGCTCGCCGATGAGACCCCCGAGGGGCGCAGCATCGTGGTGCTGGCCAAGCAGCGCTTCAATTTGCGCGAACGCGACATCCGCGCGCTCGGCGCGACGTTCGTGCCGTTCTCGGCGCAGACACGCATGAGCGGTGTCAATCTCGATGGCCGCCAGATCCGCAAAGGTGCTGCAGATGCCATTCGCCGCCATGTCGAGACTAACAGCGGTAGTTTCCCCAATGAGGTATCTCACCTCGTGGACGACGTGTCGCGGCGCGGCAGCACACCGCTCGTAGTTACCGAGGGCACCCGCGTGTTGGGGGTGATCGAGCTCAAGGACATCGTCAAGGGCGGCATCAAGGAACGTTTCGCCGAGCTGCGCCGCACCGGCGTCAAGACTGTGATGATCACGGGCGACAATCGGCTGACCGCAGCCGCTATCGCCGCCGAGGCTGGCGTGGACGACTTTCTCGCGGAGGCGACGCCGGAAGCCAAGCTCGCTCTGATCCGCAGGTACCAGGGGGGCCCGCCGCCTTGGGCGGCTCATGCTGTTATGGCGCCTTTGAGGCGCTCACCCAATAAGCCCCGGCTTTGCCGGGGGTGATTTAACTGTTATGCCTCAGGGTTTGTGAAAAAATCGTCGCGAGCGCAGCGGATTTTCACGCAACCAATGTTATACAGACCGACTTCAACAAATCTGAAAGTCCCTTCTCTCTCCGGGAGAAGGTTAGGATGAGGGGAATAAAATCAAACACTTTCGTCGATGATTTTGATCCCCTCACCCCAACCCTTGTATGTTTTGTTCTTGAAAATATATGAAAATGAATGACGGTCTGTGGAGCTTGTGGGCAAAGGGGGTGCGCGGTGGGAAACGCGCAGCCTCCTCCATGGCAAACGCCCCAGTTCGCCGGGG
>JBIMKD010000238.1:0-10648 GCA_043673815.1 Chromatiales bacterium | reverse complement strand
GGCGCTGTCACTGACGGCCGTGCGTACCGTACCGTCGGCACAGGCGGCCGAGGGCGGCGACGCCCACCTCATTACTATCAAGGCTAGCGCCCTACCCTCTGGCCAGCTCGCCTATCAGATGGTCAGCCACAAGATCAAGACGGCGCGGGGCGGTGAGGCCGATCGCACCGATCGCTACTACGCCGGTCCCACCATCCCGGGCCCAACCATCGTCATTAAGGAAGGCGATACCGCAGAGGTGACGCTGCAACACGGTATTGGCGACTCGCAACTACCCGTGAGCATCCACGTCCACGGGGTGCATTACAAGGCCGACAGCGACGGCACGATGAAGGTGTTGAATGGCCTCAAGGACGAGGCCGCCTTCCCTGGCCAACCCTATACGTACAAATGGACCGCCGCGCCGGGCACCGCCGGCGCCTGGGCCTATCACGACCATGCCTTCGGTAACCCCATGATCGGTGCCGAGGACAAGGGGCTATACGGCACGCTGATCGTCAATCCCGCCGACGGAAAAGTGCAGGCCTTGATCGACGGCAAGCTCGTCGACGTCGATGTCGCCGATATCAAGCGCGAATTCATCCTGTGGATGGACGAAACCACCTTCTATGGCATGGAGGTCAACCACATACTCAAGGGCAAGCAGATCCCGCTCTGGACCAACCCGACGGTGGGCGCGCGTTTAGGCGAAAAAGTCAGATTCCACGTGATCGGCCTGGGTACGGCCTTTCATACCTTCCATCTGCACGGACACCGCTGGCTGGAGCCCGGCACCACCAGCGTCATCGACACCGCCACTCTCGGCCCCATCAGCCGCCAGAGCTTCCTCGTCGAGGCCGGTGAGGGCGTGGGGCCCGGTGAATGGCACTACCACTGCCATGTCGTCCAACACATGCAGTCCGGGATGATGGGCAACTTCCGGGTCGTCGAATAACGCTACCGATCAACCATAGGAGAAAACCATGCGCAGCAACTACAATTTTATCGCGGCGATCGCGGGCTTGAGCTTTGTTTCCACTCAAGCGGCCGAGCCGGCCGCTGCCGAACCCAAAGAAGAAGACGTCATCATAAGCCGGGCGGGTGTGCTGCCCTCCGCGATACTGGAGATAACCGACGAGCCCGGCAAATGGTTCAAAGATCCCAAGGACGGCGACTCGCTGGTGGCCGTGAAACCGGGCGAAGCGGTGCTGATCAAAATGACGGACACCAACACCGAGCACACCATCACCAGCCTCTTCTGGCAACCCGGCGCGGCCAAGTTTCCCGTGGATCAGGACAAGGTGTCCAACAGCAGCGTGGCCCAGACCTTTGACAAACCGGGGCTCTATGTCTTTACGTGCAAGGTCCACCCCTACATGTTCGGCGCGGTCGTGGTCGACGACCCGGAAACCGAAGGACTGGACCTGGGGGCGGAGATCGAGCTAATCACCGGCGCCAAGGTGCCCACCAGCAGCGACATCGCCAAGAAACTGCTGCGGACCTTCTTCGTGGCGACGACGCCCTCGCTGTGGCGCGACTATGGCAAGCCGACCTGGGAGGTGAAGCTCCCCGATTTACCGCTGAATCTCGGCGGCACCGTCATCAAGCTAAGCGCCTTGGATGTCAGCGCACCCAACAAGCTCAACGATCCCACGACGCCAGGGATAGGCGAGATCTGGGTTAACACCCAGTTCGAGACCATCACCGGGAAGACCAAGCCGGGCTCCGCGACACAAATAGACGCCTCGACGTGGACCATCAAGAAAAAGGTCAAGGGCGTCGAACAGAACATGAACAACCCGCATAACATGTGGACCGACGCGAGCTACACGTACATCTACCAGACCGAGTGGTTCGACAAACGCCTGACCACCTTCGATCGCGAATCCGGTAAGGTCTACGGCACCCAGACAGTCGGCATTAATCCCTCGCACGCGATGTCCAACCCCAAGGACGGGATGCTCTATGTCGCCCTCAATGGCGAGGAGAGCGTCGTCAAGCTGACCCCGGGGGCCTCGCCCACGGCAATGGGCGCCATCAATGTCGGCACCCACAGCGGTCCACACGGCCACCACATCACCGATGACGGGAAATACATGATCACACCGAACGCCCTCGCCTCCAGCGTCTCGGTCGTGGACCTCGCCAGCGAGCAGGTGACGCAGATCCCGACCGGCGGGGTTATACCCATCGCCGCCTGGAGCGACATGAAGCACAAGGCCTATGTCGCCAATCTACTCGGCACGCCCCCTGACATGCTGGCCTCGTTATCGGTGATCGATCTCGATACCAAGAAGAAGGTCAAGGACATCAATATCGCCTCGGACTACGACCCGATCAGCGGCGAGCACAAGGGCGAGGCCTACGGACTGCTGCCGATCCAAACCCCGGTCAGTCCCGATGGTAAATATGTGGTCACGGCCAACACGCTGAGCGGCACGATCACTATCCTGGATACCGCCACCGACAAGGTGGTGAAGAGTCTGCCCTGTGAGCCGGGCTGCCACGGCGTCAACTTCGGGTTGAAGAAGGGTGGGGGTTACTACGCCTATGTTGCCAGCAAGTTCGCCAACGACCTCATCGTCATCGACATGGACAAGCTCGACATCACCGGCCGCATTTTGGTCGCCGATCCAAAGGACGCCCAAATCACGGGGAACAACGGCATGGGCGGACAAGGCGTGCTGCCCTTACCGCTGGCCGAGCACGGCATGCTCGCCCCCACCCTCAAGCTTGCCGGCACCGGCAAGCTGAGCCCCGAGATCGAGGCCTGGCTCAAGCTCATCACCGAGAATCAGCGCGGTAGTTGAACCACATAGCAGACCTCCGTCGTGGGCCCCGCTTGGCGCTCGGATTTCTCTCGACGCTCGTCCCGTGAGCGGGCGTTTTTTCGGACTTCAGGGCCCGCCCGGAAGCGGTCCCGCGTCTTCGAAGATCTGCTCGCTCGCATCGGTCGCGTTGCCCGATCGGAGCTGTTCTTCGTAGAGACGCGAGTAGAGCCCGCCGCGCGCCAGAAGCTCCGCATGGGTGCCCTGCTCGACCAGACCTCCGCGATCGAGGACCAGGATCCGATCGGCCTGCAGGATGGTCGACAGACGGTGAGCGATCACGAGGCTCGTCCGGCCGACCAGGATTCCGGCCAGGGCTTCCCGGATCAGCGTCTCGGAGCGTGAATCGAGCGCCGATGTGGCTTCGTCCAGGATGAGCAACCGGGGATCCTTGAGGATCACGCGGGCGATCGCGATGCGCTGCTTCTCCCCGCCCGAGAGCTTGTAGCCCCGGTCCCCGACCACCGTGTCGTAGCCCTCGGGAAGCGACTGGATGACCTCGTGGATCTGAGCCCGCCGGCACGCCGACTCGATCTGGCCAGCGGTCGCGTCCCGCCGCGCGTAACGCAGATTCTCCAGCACCGAAGCATGGAACAGATAGCTCTCCTGGGTCACCTTGCCGATCGTGCCGGCCAGGCTCTCGAGCGTGAGATCGCGCACGTTCTGGCCGTCGATGCTCACCGCGCCCGAGGTCGGATCGTAGAGTCGGGAAGCCAGGTAGGTGATCGTGGTCTTGCCCGATCCGGAGGGGCCGACGAGCGCGACCAGCTCGCCGGGCCGCGCCTCGAACGTGATCCCGCTCAGCACGGGTTTGCCCGGTTCGTAGGCGAAGGTCACGTCGTCGAACCGCAATTGGCCGCGCGCCGCCGTCAAGGTCGCGGCTCCCGGGCGTTCCGCCACTTCCTCGTCGAGATCGAGGTAGGCGAAGATGCGGTCGAACAGCGCGACGGCCGTCGTGAGATCCACGTGCACGTTCACCAGGGCCGAGGCCGGGCCGTAGAGCCGGCCCAGGTAGGCCACGAGGGCGACGATCGTGCCCACCGTGAGGGCGTTTTGAATCGCGAGCCAGCCGCCGTAGCCCCAGATCAGTGCGGGGCCCACCGAGGCGAACAACAGGAGAAAGAAGAAGAACCAGCGCCCCACCAGGTTCTGCCGCAGGGTCAGCCGCTGGACCTGACGGTTCTTCTCGCGGAAGCGCCGGGCCTCGTACTCACGCGCGCCGAAGAGCCGGACCAGCAGGTGGCCGCTCACCGAGAGCGTCTCCTGGACGAGTGCCGTGAGCTCGGCCACGCGCTCCTGGGTCTCGCGCGCGATGCGCTTGCGCGCCTGGCCTACGCGCCGGGTCGGCAGAATGAAGATCGGCAGGATCCCGATCGCCAGGAGCGAGAGCTGCCAGTTGATGCTGAAGATCACGAGCAACGTGGTAACGACCACGAGCACGTTCGTGGCGACCGCCACCAGCGTGCCCGTGACCACGCCCTGGATGCCTCCGACATCGCTCTGCAGACGCGATAAAATCTCGCCCGATTTGGTGTTCGTGTAGAAGCGCAGGGACTGGGCGAGCAGCTTCTTGTACATCTCGTTCCGGATGTCGAACATGACAGCCTGGCCGACCCGGACGGCAAGATAGTTCTGGAGCACGCCGATGAGACCGCCCAGAGCCGGGGTCGCGATCATGAGACCGACGCACCAGAAGAGCGTTCGCGTGTCACCGAGGGGAATCGCGCGGTCGATGATCTCGCGCACGAGGAGGGGCGGGATGAGTCCGAGGAGCGCTCCGACCAGGACGCACAGGACGATCCAGAGCGCGTCGCGCCAGTAGGGCCGGAAGTAGGCCGCGGCGCGATGCAATGCGCTCCTGATCAGCCTGGGCGCAGGTCTCGATTCGTCGTAGCGGATGTGGAACACCTGACCGAACAGGCTCGACATAGGCCCACTTTACGGGCGCCTCCCGAGTGTCCACAAGGGTTGCGTGACCGGCGGGGCCATCTCGGCTACAGTGTGGGCCCAGGTGATTGGTCGCCTTCACCGCGATGCGGCTTGGCCATGATCAACGCTTGAGCCAGTTTTCCAGCCGCAGGCCGGACACGTGCTGGAACTCCCGGATGTTGGCTGTGACGAGCGTCGCGCCTTCCGCCAAAGCTTGCGCGGCTATCCAGAGATCATTCGGGCTTATCGGCGTGCCGGCGATTTCAAGCTCAGCTCGCAGTCGAGCATAAGTGCGGAGCAGACTGTCAGAGCCGAACAGCACACCGTCCACGATGGACAGGAATCGTTCCATTCGCCGCTTCGCTGTCTGCGCCGGCTGGCCGAGACGCTCGAGCTTCTCCAACCCGAACTGCAGCTCGGCGGCGACGACGAAGGGCAAGTAAAGGCGACCCTGGTATTGAGCCATCCGCGAGATGACTCGACGTTCGTCGCGAATCGCCGCGATGCAGATGTTCGTGTCGAGCAGTATCACCCCTTCTTGCCGGCCTTCCCGTGCCGCGGCCGTGGCGCGGTGTCGCGCAGATCTTTCAAATCGACGTCCCGCTCCGGCCCGTGATGCCGCAACTCCTCGGCGGTGAAGGGTAGCTCGACGCCGGGCTCGGAAAAAAACAAGTCCCAGCGTCCGCGCAAGGTGGAGATGAACAGCCCGCCGTCGCGCGGCTCGATCAGAACGTGTCCTTCCGGCAGCTCGAGCGCCTTTGGAATGCGTATCGCCTGACTGTTACCGGCGCGGAACACCCGGGTCTTCATCGGTTTTTCGGTCACTTTCATGTGCCATTTCGTGCAACCAATGTAATTACGATATGTTATCACATGAGGGATCGGCAATAAACAAGTCACGCAATTCCATCGGCCAGCTGCCGAGGCGACGCAATCGGGGGTCTCCAGCCCACGCAGCACCGACTCGGCGGTGATCGTGATTTCACCGCGCACGCGCCGGCTTTCCCTATCGAGATCGAGTCCAACCCGGCCGCGAAGAGGTCGGAATCGAGGCCGAAAGACTCGTCGGTTTCCAACAGCTCACCGCGGATGCGGCCGAGCAGGCGAGTGGCGATCCGCGTGGTCTCGTCCATCAGGGATCGTATCAGGGGCGGAATGGCGCGCCTCTCAACTCCCTGCTGGTCGGCACAGCCGGGGCCGTGAAGTGTGCGGCCTCCAGCGGCCCGTTGCGAGTGATGTCGTCGAAACGGTAGCTGAGCACGCCGCCCGAGGGCAGATCGACGACGACCTCGCGCACCTCGAGGGTTTCGGCGGCGATGGTGTTGATGATGCGCGCGGGCATGTGCGAGGAGGCGTCGTCGTTGCGCCTGAGGACGACAGCGTAGCGGTCTTCCTCGCGCGTGACCTCGGGCGTGTAGTCGCTTTGCTCCTCGGCCGGCTGGCCGCGCAGAAGGCCGAGCAGCAAGAGGAACGGCTTGCCGGCGCTGTCCTCCCGGAGGGATTTTTCCGCGAGCCGTGCGCCGGTCTTTTGAATGAAGAGTCGATCGCCGAGGACCAGGACGAACTCTCCGGCGGGCTTGGTGTAATCGAGACGCAACCGATCCGGCGCTCGATACGCGAGCTGGCCCATGCTGACCACCGGATCGCGCACCCCGGGTAGGGTGAGCGTCTGCACGACCGTGGCCCACCAGGTGAGCGTCGCCCGCTGACGGGTTTGAAATTGTGCGAGTAGCGCGCTGGCGCGCTCGGCGGACAGCGGCGCGGCGAGCGTGGTGGCCTCGGCAAGGAACGATATGAAGAACAGGAAATAGCGGAGCATGCGCTGCAGTGCTTGCCGAACGCCTTTTCCTCGTTCGTTCTCGGGCACGCGGAAGTCGCGGCCATGCGTGAGCTTCACAAGGCAACCACACGCAGCCCCAGCGCTTCGGCCGCGGCACATTGGCGCATGTCGGCGGAGATGAATACTTCGGCCGCGCTGATCACAGCGGCGCCCAGGTGGATGGCATCCATGCCGCGCAGGGGATGCCGTTCGAGCGCCTGAACCGACTGCCGGATCACCTGGGGCGCAGATCAGTGCGTGGCGATATCCGCCATAAGATCACTCTTCAGTCGCCGGTATTGGCCGGCGGACAGCTTGCGCTCGCGCTTGAGGCGGCAGAATGCCGAAAACAGTTCCGGTATGGCGATCACCGAAAGAGCAAGCTCGGTTGCCTGATCATACCATGCTAGGACTTCCGCCGTGCCGGGTTCGCTTATGTAACGCTTGGCGAAAGCGGACGAGTCGAAGTAGACCCGCATCAGCCGCCGCGCTCTTCCAAGATCAGTTTGCTGATCGCCACACCATCCATTGCTAGCGGGCGCGCCTTGCGCAGCTTCCAGGAAGGCAGGTCGGTCTGAATTAGGTTGGATCTCGGCGATCGGCTTGCCGTTGCGCAGCACGCGAACCGTCTCGCCGGCCTCGACCAGATCGAAGAAATGCTTTGCTTGATTGCGGAATTCGGTGAAGGTGGCCTCACGCATGTTCAATCTCCCACGCCTATTTGTACAACGGATTGTACATCATGGTTCGCTCGGCAACAGCACATAAACGCCCAGCGCATCCACCGGCAGGCTGGGCCGCGCGCTGTCGCGCTCTTGTAGCCAACGGCGTGGCTCTTGGCCACTTTAACCGCCCGACGCGCCGGAGCCAAGGCTGTTTTGAAAGCTCGTAAGTGATGTCATGCATTCAAGGCTCAACATTGCGTTGCCCCGAAGCCCTCCTATCGTCGCGCCCCCCGCGCGGTAAGGACCGCGAGCACGGGAAGTAAAAAGAGACACGCGGTGACGGCGGCGATGATGCCGAGATCCATCACCAGGCCAAAGTTCTGTAACGCCGGCTGGCTGGTGAGCATGGGCACACCGAAACCGATGCACGAGGCGAGGCCGGTGAGCAGGATGGGCACGCCGATGTGCGCGTAGAGGTGCACGTAATCGCGCTGTTGTTGCAAAGCCATGAGGACATGCAGGCTGTAATCGATGCAGAGCCCGAGCAGGAGCGGCACGCACAAGAGCGAAAGCGGATTGAGCGCGGCGCCGGTGAGCGCCATCAGCGCGGCGAGGAGGAGGAACGAGAGGCCGAGGGCGGCGAGATTGAGCAGCACCATGCGCAATGAACGTTGCGCGAGCGCGCACAGCACAAGGATAGCCGCGAGCACCCAGCCGCTGAGGCGGCGAAGATCGGCGAGCGCGGTGCGGTTGAGCTCGTCTTTGAGCGTGACCCAGCTCACCGGCAGCACGGTCGCGCCTGCGATGCTGATGCCACCGGGCGGCACCGGCCGCTCGGCGGCGCCGGGGAGGCGGACCATGGCGCGATAAAGGCCGGATCCTTCGCGGTGAAGTTGGGCCAGTAGCGGGGAGACGGCGGTGAAGGCGTCGGGCGCGCCGGCGGCAGCTCGATTCAGGGTCTCGACGAGGGTGAGGGTGGGGCCGCTCCATTCGGCTCCGAGGCCGGCGGTATCGAAAGCGGCGCGGAGTCGTGGGGTGATGTCGTTTTTCCACAGCGCGCGGTTTTCGCGCTGGCGCGAGGGCGCGGGCAGGAAGGCGCTCTGCGGCGAGCGACGCCCGCCGTTAACGCGCACGGCGAGCTCATCGGCGGCACGCCGGACGGCGTCCCAGCTTGGCGCCTCGACGAGGTAAATCGCGTCCTGCCAACTTGGATCTCTTTTCGCGAGCACCTGTTGGCCTTGATACGCGGCGGTCTGCGTGGGTTGGAGGTGATCGAGGTCCGGCGCGTAGAGCGCGACGGGATCGCGGAGCAGCCAAGCGGCGGCGGTGAGGCTAGCGAGCGTGGTCAACACCAGCAGCGCGCGACCGCGGCGCTCCATGGTGCGCGCCATCGCACCGCTCATGCGGGCTAGAAAGGGCAGTGACTTCGGCGGGCGCATGGCCCACGCGGCCGGTAACAACCAGGTGGCGAACAACGCCGAGGCGAGGAGCCCCGCGGCCACGAGTAAGGCGAGCTGGCTCAGGCCCGGCAGGGACGAAAAGGCGAGCACCGCAAACGCCGCGGCCGTCGTGACGGCGCTGAACCAGATACCGCGGCAGAGCCGCGCCCAAACGGCGCCGTTGTCGCGGAAGTGCGAGGCGTAGTGATGATAGACAAGGATGCTGTAATCCATGCTGATCCCGAGCAGGATGCAGGCGAAGCCCATGCTGATCACATTCAGGGAGCCGATGGCGACGCGCGCGGCGATGAGTCCCACGCCGAGGGCGAGAAATTGCCCGAGCAAAATCCACCCAAGCGGCCGCAGCGTTCGGTAGAAGGCCCAGAACGCTGCGCTGACGAGCACCGTGGCGACGATGATCATCAAGCGCATATCGTGGCGCATCTGCGTCGAGATTTCGGCCGTGAAAGCGGGTCGGCCGGTGAGCAGTAGGTGCGTCTCGCCGGCCGGCGTTTGCCGCACGGCGGCGTGGATGGCGGCCGAGAAGTCCTCACACTCCTCGAAGGTGATGAGGGCTCGCGTGGCGGTGATGGTGAGCGCGCTCGCCGGCCGTTCGGTCCATTGGAAATGGTTTTGGTCTTTGCCCGTGCCGAGCGCGTCGAGCAGGCCGAGCGGGTCGAATCGCCGGCGCATCAGCTCTTCGGGATCGAGCGCGCCGGTGAGCACTGATGGCAGCTCGTCGAGCCGCGCGCGAACCGGCCCCGGCCCGAGCGCGGCGACGACGCGCGAGAATCGCTCCGCCGGCAGATTCCAGATCGCCCACGCGGCGAGCTGGGGAGCGGCTCGCCGCCATTCATCGCCGGGCGCCGCGACGGATTCGACGCCGGGCAGCGCGGCCAGGACGGGCCGCAGCTCCTGAAAAACCTCGTCGCGTGCGGCAGGCGGAAGTGTGCCGTCGGCGACCAGGATCACTTCGCGATCGCTGGTGAATTGTCGCTGGAATTGATCGAGCCCGCGCACGCTCGGCAATTCCCGCGGGAACAACGCCAAAAGCTCGGTCTCCAGCCTGATCGTCCACCCGGCCCACACGGCTCCGGCGAGGACTACGAGGACGGCCGTGATGCGCGGAAGCCAAGCGGACGGGGGGGGATGCGGCATGAATTCGGCAACCGTGGTCGGGCGGCAAAACGCCAGCGCTATCTGGCTGAGACCAGCCGCGGCAGCGAAATCCAATTACACATCACCGGGTAATGACATGACCACGCAAGCAGGCATTAGGATTACGGAACTGCCCGGGATCTGTGCAAGAATTACGAATTCGCCACCTACGAGATGGATTAATGAGGTCAATGCTTCACGCGAGGACCTCTCCCATAAGGAGCCAAAAGTACCGCACCCGCATCTTTCCACCACTATATCGATAGATAACTTGTCCCGTAGCGGAATGCACCAACTTCAGCCTGCCCTGAGGCGCGAAATGACGGTGCCAGGATATCTTGACTAACGGGAGTCCGATGATATTACATTCATCACACGGCAAGTACGGGCCGAAAACAATCGAATTTACTTCGCGGGCGGGGTATGAACCCCACCCTTGACCAAAGAGGAGAGAGTTGCACCACTCCCCTTTGGAAACCCCAATGCTAGAGTGCCCGCCGTAAACGGCGGGGGTATTCAGAACTAATCTCACCGGGGAGACCGACCATGAAAATTCATAAGACACTAAAAACAGGCGCCGGGATCGGAATCATGATGGCGATTTTGGCGGGCTGTAGAACCGCGCCGCTCTATAACGTGACGGACTCAGCGGTGCCACCGGTGACCTCCGGCAAGACCCTTACGCTGGATAATGTGACCAAGGCCATCGTCGATGCCGGCATGGGCCTAGGCTGGGAAATGCAGGTCGTGAGGCCGGGTCAGATCACCGGCACGCTGCACCTCCGCAGCCACACGGCGATTATAGACATCCCTTACACCACCGCTTCCTAT